>DFQX01000076.1:26682-27358 GCA_002381155.1 Flavobacteriaceae bacterium UBA3478
GCGAGTGTCATCTTCGGGGTGGCTATTGCTACGGCACTTATGCCTCCACTTTGTACGGTTGGTTTTGGACTGGCTATTGGTAATGCTAGCTATGCATTAGGAGCTTTGTATCTCTTTTTGATCAATACCATTTTTATTGCCATCGCAACCTTTTTAGTGATCAAATACTTGGGCTTTCCTATGGAACGCTATGCGAATTCGGCTAGAAGAAGAACCATCGCTAGAATCGCCTCTATTTCGGGAATTGTAGTAATGATTCCAGCTACTTATACTTTCTACGGGGTATTACAAGAATCCTTATTTAGACGAGATGCTCAGGCTTTTCTAAGAGAAACCGTAGAGAGTTATCCTTTCGAAAATGGTGGATTGTATCGCAAAGAATTTGCAACCCTTGACTATAATAAAGGGGACAATTCTGAGATTAGTGTGATGCTATTGGGTGCAGCCACAGTTCCTGAAGAAGTAATTACCACTTGGCGTATACGTCTTCAATCGTTCGATCGATTGAAGGAAACAGCATTTGAGGTGATTCAATCATCAGATGCAGATGATCCGAATTCAATGCAATATGTGCTTGAACTTTATGAGAATAAGAAGAGCGAATTATCTTCAAAGGAAGATCAGATTAAACTTCTAGAGAATGAAATTGTTCGTTTAAAAGAGTCTATGAGTTTTG
>DFQX01000003.1:0-26618 GCA_002381155.1 Flavobacteriaceae bacterium UBA3478
ATTACCTAAGGTAAGTGTCCATAAAGGAGAGAAAATCTATCCAGGTTCTGTTATTAAGATGAATATAGATTCTAGAATTAATACCGAATCGCTCGCCTTTTTTATGAATGAACAAAAACTTGATTATTTAACAGGTCTACTTCAACTACCAGAAAGTACAACGATTGGAAAGCAAAAGTTAATCGCTCGTTTCACCTTCAACAATAAGGAAGAAGAAATACCTATAACCCTATCGGTATACGCTCGTGAAAAGCCGATCAAGATAGCGGCCGAAGTCGTAAATACCTTTGAACACTCAACCGATTATTATACTCAAGGCTTAGAGTTTGAAGGGGATTGGTTATACGAAAGTACTGGAGGACTAGGCAATTCACTCATTATTCGCTACAACCCTTTTACTGGGGTAATTGACCAAGAAGAAAAACTAGGTAAAGAGATTTTTGGTGAAGGAATTACCCTGGTCGATGATCAACTTTTTCATCTCACTTGGCAAAACGGGTACGGAACGATTCGAAACAAATCGAACTTCGATTCTATTCAATCCTTTGAATATAGAGGATCCATAGAGGGTTGGGGTCTCACACACGATGACGATTTCATTTATAAGAGCGATGGTTCTGAATTGATTTGGAGACTATCGAAAGTAGATGCTTCTGAAATTGACTATATAACTATCGGTTCTCAAAACTCATACTTCAAAAATGCCAATGAGCTTGAATTATATGGTGACCTTATCTTAAGTAATGTCTACCAAAAGGATAGTGTGATGGTGATTGACAAAAATACCGGAGCAATCGTAGGTGTTGTTGATCTGAGTTCATTAAAAGAATTAATAGATAAAGACTCCTCTTTTGATCCTCTTAATTCTGTATTAAACGGAATTGCCTATCACAAAGAGCGTAAAACCTTCTTTGTGACAGGCAAAAACTGGAATAAATTATTCGAATTACGCATCGATTTTAGTCCGTTAGAAATTAAATAACGGTCTGTTTTGCATTAACTCGTTTACCTCCTTACGAACCGCAGCAATTTCAGTTTCGTTCGTAACATCTCTAAGCACACGGTCAATAAGGGTAGCGACTTGACTCATTTCGGTTTCTCCCAGCCCTCTTGTAGTAATTGCTGGTGTTCCCAATCGGATTCCTGAGGTAACAAATGGAGACTTGTCGTCAAAAGGCACCATATTTTTATTTGCTGTAATATCTGCCTTTTCTAGAGCCTTTTCGGCATCCTTACCAGTTACCCCTTTATTTCTAAGATCAATAAGAATCATATGATTATCAGTACCTCCAGAGATAATCTGGTATCCGTGACCAACCATTGCACTTCCTAAAGCAGCTGCATTTTTCTTTACGTTGACCATGTAGTGTAAGAAGTTATCTGTTAACGCCTCTCCATAAGCCACTGCCTTAGCCGCAATAATATGTTCTAATGGCCCTCCTTGATTGCCAGGGAAAACAGCAAGGTCAAGTAGCGCCGACATTTTTCTTAAACTACCATCTTTTAGCTTGATGCCGAAAGGATTTTCAAAATCCTCACCCATCATAATCATCCCACCACGCGGACCTCTAAGAGTTTTATGAGTCGTCGTAGTAACTATATGGCAATGTGGTAGTGGATCATTCAATATACCTTTAGCAATAAGACCAGACGGATGTGAAATATCTGCCAATAAAAGCGCCCCCACCTTATCAGCAATAGCTCTAAAACGAGCAAAATCGATATCACGGGAATAGGCAGACGCTCCTGCAATAATCATTTTAGGAGATTCTTTGACGGCTATTGCCTCGATAGCATCATAATCAAGCAATCCTGTCTCACGATCAACACCATAAAAAGAAGGGTTGTATAGTCGACCTGAAAAATTCACTGGAGAACCATGGGTAAGGTGACCTCCATGAGATAAATCAAACCCAAGAATCTTATCTCCAGGTGTTAAGCAAGCATGAAAAACGGATGCATTCGCTTGAGAACCTGAATGCGGCTGAACATTTACATAGGCTGCCCCAAATAATTCCTTAGCTCGTTCAATGGCCAAATTTTCAATTTCATCAACTACTTCACATCCTCCATAATAACGCTTACCAGGATAGCCTTCAGCATACTTATTGGTCAAAATAGACCCTGCTGCCTCCATCACTGCAGGTGAAGTAAAGTTTTCTGAAGCAATCAGTTCAATACCTCGTAATTGTCTTGACTGCTCTTTTTGTATTAAATCAAAAATGGGTTGATCGCGCTGCATAGTATTTGTTTTTAGCAAAAATACAACAGTGGTTACTTTAAACATTCACGGGTGACGACAGTTTTTAACAGAAATTACAAAGATTATTAACTGACGTATTGTCATTTAAATAGCTCTATATCAAGACATAATGACATCTTTTAATAGTCATTTAATTTTGGCTTGTTGTTTGACCCTCTATCCGAAAAACAAAGAATATGATTGATATAAATTCATTTAGCCAAAAGGTTCAAGAAACCATTGGGGAAGCCCAAATAATTGCCGAAAGCTTAGACCATACTTCAGTAGAACCCATACATTTACTCAAAGCAGCTAACAATAAAAACACCAACGAATTCGAGTACTGGACAGGCTCAAAATCTCAATTCGAACGATTTCAAAAAGCCATAGACGCGAGTCTAAACCATTTAGGAAAAAGCAAGGGGTCAAATTTAGTGATGAGTAGTTCTTCAGCTACGGTATTAACTAGTGCTCTCGCAGGAGCAAGAAAGGAAGGTCAAGAAATTGCAACACTCAAACACTTAGCCATTGCACTTCTTTTAAAGGGAGGCACGGCGGCTTCTATCATGAAAGATGTGGGTATTACAGAAGAACGAATTAATCTGATGCAGAATACCTCTAACTCGAATAATGGAGAAAGCACTCACCTGTCTCGATATGCAAAGAATTTGAACGAATTCGCAGATAGCGGAAAACTTGATCCCGTTATCGGGAGGGACGATGAAATACGTAGAGTACTTCAAATCTTATCAAGAAGAAGTAAGAATAACCCGGTTCTAGTGGGAGAACCCGGAGTAGGTAAAACAGCAATTATCGAAGGCTTGGCGCAGCGTATTGTGGCCCGTGATGTTCCTGAAAACTTAAAGGATAAAAAAATCTATAGCCTAGATATGGGGCTACTGCTAGCGGGAGCTAAATACAAAGGTGAATTCGAGGAACGACTCAAGACCGTGGTAAAAGAAGTTGGAGAATCTGATGGTCAAATCATTTTATTCATTGATGAAATTCACACTTTAGTAGGCGCAGGTGGTGGTTCTGGCGCCATGGATGCAGCAAACATTCTTAAACCAGCTCTTTCTAGAGGAGAATTAAGAACTATTGGGGCAACTACCCTTGATGAATTTCAAAAACACTTTGAAAAAGACAAGGCGCTTGAACGAAGATTTCAAAAGGTACTTGTCGAGGAACCCGACACCGAAAGCGCTATTTCTATTCTAAGAGGATTGAAAGAAAAATATGAAGCTCATCATAAGGTGAAAATTAAGGATGAGGCAGTCATCAGTTCAGTAGTTTTATCTGAACGTTATATCACTAGTCGATTTTTACCAGACAAGGCCATTGACCTCATGGATGAAGCGGCATCTAAGCTTCGAATGGAGATTAATTCAAAACCTGAAGAGCTCGATATTCTCGATCGAAAAATCATGCAACTCGAAATTGAGCTTGAGGCCATTAAACGTGAAGGTGATCGCGAAAAATCAAAGTCTATTCATCTCGATTTAGCAGAATTGAAGGAAAAGAGAAACCATCTATTCAGTATTTGGGAATCAGAACGAAGAGTGATTGATGAATTACAAAAAACAAAAAACCACATTGAAGAATTAAAACTCGAGGCAGAAAGAGCCGAACGTAGTGGAGATTATGGAAAAGTTGCTGAAATACGTTATGGTAAAATCAAGGAAAAGGAAGAGATCTTAAAAGATTTAGAAACGCAAAGCACTCAAAATAACAATCAACTCATCAAAGAGGAAGTGACTTCGGAAGATATTGCAGAGGTCGTTGCCAAATGGACCGGAATACCTGTTCAAAGTCTCGTTACCTCTGAAAGAGAAAAACTAGTACACCTAGAAGAGGAATTAAAGAAAAAATTAATTGGACAAGACCATGCTATAGAAGCTGTTTCAGACGCAATTAGAAGAAGTCGTTCTGGTCTACAAGATGAAAACAAGCCTATTGGAAGCTTCCTATTCCTTGGAAACACCGGGGTTGGAAAAACAGAGCTGGCGAAAACAGTCACCGAATTTTTATTTAACGATCCGAGCGCTATGACTCGCATCGACATGAGTGAATACAGCGAAAAACACAGTGTAAGCCGATTAGTCGGAGCGCCTCCAGGATACGTAGGATATGAAGAGGGTGGGCAACTTACAGAGGCTGTTCGCAGAAAACCCTATTCTGTGGTGCTATTAGATGAAATTGAAAAGGCACATCCAGAGGTATTTAACACTCTTCTTCAGGTCCTAGACGATGGAAGATTAACAGACGGTCAAGGTCGTGTGGTTGATTTCAAAAACACAGTGATTATTATGACGAGTAATCTGGGTAGTCACTTGTGGAATAATGCAGAAGCAAACTCATCATTCAATATGGAATCCATCGAAAGAGAGATCATTACTGCACTTAAAAAACACCTAAGACCAGAATTTATCAATCGAATTGACGAAATCATCACCTTTAGACCTTTATCCTCTGAGGCTATTGAGTCCATTGTAAGAATTCAGTTGGATCGCGTGATCGAGAAGATAGAAACCAAAGAAATAACCCTAGAGGTTAGCGACCAGGCCGTTGAAGCTATCGCTAAAATTGGATTTGATCCAGATTTTGGAGCACGACCTATAAAACGGGTTATTCAACGAAAAGTAGTGAATGAACTTTCTAAAAAGTTATTATCTGGTGAAATCACAACTGGTGATGCGGTTTTAATTGATGCTTTTGACGAAAATGTGGTGTTAAGGAAGATAAATACCGATTAGTATTTTGTACATTAGGCTTCCTTTTTTAATTCAGGATGACCAAAGCAGAGAAGACCAAAACCTTTATTATAGAAACTTCAACCGTGCTTTTCTTAAAGCACGGTTTTGAAGCAACAAGCCTAAGTATGCTTACTAAAGCTACCGGACTTACCAAAGGAGCCATTTATGGAAACTTCAAGGACAAAGAAGATTTGGCTAAAGAGGTATTCAATTATTCGACCCAAATTCTTTTATCTTCTTTAGAATCTCTCATAGAACCTGAGCAATCTGCTCAATTAACCATCCGAAGACTTCTAGGTTTTTATAAATCATATCCTGATTTTGTAAGAAAAATAGGATCTTGTCCGATCGTGAGTTTCGGAGTGCAGAGTACCGGTGTGCCTGAAATACAATCACTGGTGAATGAGGCGATTCTGCAAATTGAAGCGCTTTTTGCTAAAGTTTTAAGTAAAGGACAAGAAAACGGAGAGTTCTACCTTAGCCTCCCTCCTGCTGTGTTTGCCAAACAGTTATTCTCGCTTCTTCAAGGGGGAATTACACAGAGCCTAATTACCAAGGACGACAAATACGTCAAGAATACAGCGACTTATATAGAGCACCTTTTTCAAACGGCAGTTCAACGCAACTAGGTTATGAGCCAGAATACTGTTTCGATTAAAAATAAGCGCGCTCGTTTCGATTATGAGCTGTTGGAGACTTTTGAAGCTGGATTAGTCCTAGGCGGAACCGAAATCAAATCAATCCGTCAAAGTAAAGCTCGTATCACCGAAAGCTTTTGTGAATTTAATGATCGAGGAGAACTTTTCGTCGTTAATATGAATATTGACCCTTATTCTCATGGTAGCTTATATAATCATAAACCTACGGCAGAACGCAAGTTACTGCTTCAAAAAAAGGAATTAAAGAAGCTATTTAAAGAGGTAACTAAAGACGGCTTGACCATCGTCCCCTTAAAACTCTACATCAACGATAAAGGGTGGGCTAAACTCTCTGTAGCTTTAGCCAGAGGAAAGAAGAACTACGACAAAAGAGAGACGATCAAAGACCGTGAGAATAAACGCAATCTTGATCGAATCAAAAAAATCAGATAAACGATTACTTCTTAACTCCGGCTGTTTCCTTTAACAGCGGTACAAATTGAAAATCGCCGTAGACGGTTTGGTGAAATTCTTTAGCCCCTTTTCTTTCAAGGACAATCATTTTCTGCTGCTCCTCACCAACAGGAATCACCAGAAAACCTCCGACCCTTAGTTGCTTCAATAAATTTTTTGGTATTTCAGGAGCACCTGCAGTAACAATAATTCGATCATAGGGCGCCTCCTTCGAATAGCCTTTATAACCATCCCCATAAATCAGTTTTTTAGGTCCTGGAGGATAAACCGAAAAGTGACGATCACATTTTCGGTAGAGTTCTAGTTGACGTTCAATGGTATAAACCTCTGCTCCTAAAGCCATTAGAATTGCGGTCTGAAAACCACTTCCTGTGCCAATTTCTAAAACCTTCATTCCTGAGGCTACTTGTAACAACTCGGTTTGAAAGGCTACTGTATATGGGTGGGATATCGTTTGTTCAGCCCCAATCGGAAAGGCTTTATCTTCATAGGCATGTGATTCTAGTGTAGCATCTAAAAATAGATGTCTCGGAACATTTTCAAAAGCCTTTAAGACGTCTTGATTCGATATACCTCTTTCTTTAAGGTAAGAAACCATCGCCCTACGTTGTCCCTTATGTTTTGGAGCATCTAATCGCACACTTCAAAGCTTTCGAGCGAAAATACAACGTCTTTATGTTTATTTTTGATTAAATTTTAAGACCTATGATTAGAGTCGGGGTAATTGGTGCTGGCCACCTTGGAAAAATCCATCTCAAACTTCTTGCCGAAAATCCCAAGTATGATCTGATTGGATTTTTCGACACCAATACCGAAACTTCAGAGGTTTTAGCAACCAATAACGACTATCGTTATTATTCTTCTATCGATGAGCTACTAAGTCAAATTGACGCAGCTTGTATCGTTACCCCTACCCCTTTTCATTTTGAGGTAGCCCAAAAGGCGATTAATCACGGTGTTCATTTACTCATCGAAAAGCCAATTACCACTAGTGTAAACCAAGCATATCAGCTGGTAGAAGATGCCAGAGAAAAGAATCTTATTGGAGTCGTCGGGCACGTCGAACGCTTTAATCCAGCCTATTCAGCTGCTGCCTCCTATATCAACGAGCCTAAATTTATAGAAATTCACCGCCTTGCTGAATTTAATCCAAGAGGTAATGATGTATCTGTGATATTAGATCTAATGATTCACGATATTGACATACTGCTTCAAATGGTTAAAAGTAAGATTACCTCTATCGACGCCAATGGAGCTGCAGTAGTGAGCTCCTCGCCAGACATTGCAAGTGCTAGAATTGCTTTTGAAAACGGATGTGTAGCGAACCTAACCGCAAGCAGAATATCTTTGAAGAATATGCGACGCACACGTCTTTTTCAAAAAGACGCCTATATCACCATTGATTTTCTTGCCAAGAAAACCGAGGTCGTGCGTATAAAAGAGGCTCCAGAAAATCCTGAACCGTTCGATATGATTCTTCAAACTGCAGAAGGAGAGAAAAAGCAAATTTACTTCGAAAGCCCAGAAACGACCGAAGTTAATGCGATTGCTGAAGAGCATAATGATTTTGCTTTAGCTATAGAAGGAAGTAAAGATCCTAATGTTAGCTTTGAACATGGTGCAAAGGCACTAGAAGTAGCTCAAGCGATTATAGACAAACTTGAATTTTAGGTAATGAGTGTATCTGCTGCGATAGAAAATTTCAAAAAAGAAATACCCCAAAATGTTACGCTAATTGCGGTTTCTAAAACTAAGCCTATCTCTTTGATTCAAGAAGCCTACGAGAGTGGACAAAGAGATTTTGGAGAAAATAGGGTGCAAGAATTAGTAGAGAAACAAGAAGTCTTACCTGACGACATTTGTTGGCACATGATTGGCCATTTACAAAGAAATAAGGTCAAATACATCGCTCCTTTTGTGCATCTAATACACGGAGTAGATAGCTTGCGATTATTGAAGGAAATTGATAAGCAAGGAGCTAAAATCAACCGTTGTATCCCGGTACTACTTCAAGTTCATATTAGCCAGGAAGACACAAAATTTGGTTTTGATTCAAACGAATTAAAAGAGGCTATAAACGAATGTAAAGTTCTTGATTGGATCAAGCCTTGTGGTCTAATGGGTATGGCTACTTTTACCTCAGATTTGGATCAGGTTCGTCGTGAGTTTCAAGGATTAAAAGATTTATTCGACGAGTATCAATCTAATTTCGGTGAGAACCCTACCCTATCTATGGGTATGAGTGGAGATTATAAGGTTGCTATAGATCAAGGAAGCACGATGATTCGTATCGGCAGTAGTTTATTCGGAAGTCGATGAACTATGCGATCGTCGACATAGAAAGCACTGGAGGAGCCTTCAATGAAGAAGGTATTATAGACATTGCAGTTCTTCGGTATGAAGGGAACGAGCTAACCGATCAATTCCATAGTCTTATAGATCCTGAAAAAACCATTCAACCTTTTGTGAGTAAACTCACAGGTATTTCGCCTTCAATGGTTCAAGGATCTCCAAAATTCTATCAAGTCGCCAAGCGTATCATTGAATTAACCGAGGATGCCATTTTGGTCGCTCATAACACCCAATTCGACTATAAAATCTTGCAGCTCGAGTTTGACCGTTTAGGATACAGCTTTGAAAGAAAGACGCTTTGTACTGTCGAATTATCTCAAAAACTTCTTCCAGGTTTAGAGAGCTATAAATTAGGTAAATTAACCAAAGAGCTAGGGATACCTTTGAGTGATCGGCACAGAGCTTTAGGTGATGCAGAGGCTACCGCTCTTCTACTAAAAGTTCTAATCAGTAAAGAAGGTGCTGAAAAAGAGCTTGCTTACTTAACCTATAGCGAGAAGGAATCAGACCTTAAGCAATCACACATTCATCTTGTTCGAAAATTACCCGAAGCTACTGGAGTTTATAAGCTCTACAATGCTAAATCCGAGCTATTGGAGTGTGGACACGCAAAAAATATTAAGAATCATGTGAGTAATCTATTATCCTCTCTTTCAATTCATCAGAATTCAATTTACAAATCTGTAAAACGTGTAGAGACTGAACTCTGCGAGAGTGAGCTATACAACGCAATGAGGGTTTTACAAGTTCAGTGTTCTTTAAAACCTAAAAAGCGATTCAATCTAAAAATAAATACTTCTTCTGCGATTCCATTTCCGAGTGAATTAGGTCTATTAATTGATAAAGGGAGAACAGAAGGAGAGCACGCTGTTTTTCTTATTGAAAATCAAAGAATTAAAGCAATGGGGTTCTACGATCTAAACTACCAAATGACCAATAAAGAAGTGCTCGAGAAAAGACTTTCTCCTGTCACCCCAAATAAATTGAACGAACTCATACTCTCAACGTATCGATCGAAAAAGAATTACGAAATCGTTTGTATTGAATAATTTCATCATTCATATAGGCGGACCAACCGCATCTGGAAAAACTTCTCTTGCTATCGAGGTAGCGCTCTTATTAGGAACTGAAGTTGTTTCAAGCGATAGTCGACAGTGCTACAAAGAAATGAGCATTGGAACGGCTGTGCCTACCAAATCTGAACAGTCGAAGGTTTTTCATCATTTTATTCACTCTCATAGTATACACAGTCCTTTAACCGCTGGGAGCTATGCTTCTGAAGCAGGACACCTAGTTTCATCACTTTTAGAAAAGTATGGATCTGCGGTTATTGTTGGTGGTAGTCCGTTATACGGTGATGCTTTATTATATGGTCTAGATGATTTTCCGAAAGTAGACGAAAGTATTTTGGACCAATTATCTAAACAATCATTAGAGGAGCTAAGTCATCAGATTAAAGAATTAGATCCAATCAGTGCTAAAGATATTGATCATCAGAACCGCAGAAGATTAGAGAGAGCCCTCTCTATATATTTTCAAACAGGTAAACCTTACAGTTCATTTAAAAACAGGAAGAGACCCAAGCCTTTTGAAAATATTTTCGAAATAGGCATCCATTGGGAGCGCAATTTACTCTATGATAGAATCAATAGTCGTGTCGATCTAATGTTTCAATTGGGGTTACTTGCAGAAGTCCAAAGTCTAATTCCTTTTAAAGATCTCAAACCACTTCAAACGGTGGGTTATAGTGAGTTATTTGAATACCTCGAAGGGAAGTGTAGTCTGGATGAAGCGACTGAAAAAATAAAACAGCACAGTCGAAATTTCGCGAAACGTCAACTTACCTGGTACAATAAAAAACCAGAATTTCGTTGGTTTAACCCAGGTGGATTAAACGCAAAGGAAGTGCTTGATCAACTAAGCGTGAACTACTAAACGGAAGCCTTCTCCGTGAATATTCAAAATCTCAACCTTAGGATCTTGCTTCAAATATTTTCTAAGCTTAGCAATGTACACATCCATGCTGCGTGAGGTAAAATAATTGTCATCTCTCCAAATTTGGGTGAGCGCTAACTCTCTTGGCATCAAATCATTAAGATGAAGCGCAAGCAACTTCAACAAATCATTTTCCTTTGGGGAAAGTTTAATCGGGTCCTCTTTCTTGTAAGTAAGGAATCTCAACTTTGCATTTAAATGAAAATCTCCAATTTTAAAATCTGTTTGTTTTTGGCTTACGGTGGTCTGAGAACTTTTTCGCTTTAATAAAGTCTTAATCTTCGCCAATAAAACCTCCGAATCGAAAGGCTTATTTAAAAAATCATCTGCTCCTACCTTGTACCCCTGAAGAACGTCCTCCTTCATAGATTTTGCTGTAAGAAAGATGATTGGAACCGATGTATTATCTTCTCTGATTTCCTTAGCCAGCGTATATCCATCTTTATATGGCATCATCACATCTAGGATGCAAAGGTCATAATCTCCCTTTTTGTATTTGTCAAACCCTTCCATTCCGTTCTTTGCTAGAGTAACTTGAAAGCCATTGAGATTGAGATAATCTCTTAGAACAATTCCGAAATTAGGGTCATCTTCAACCAGTAAGATATTCTTAGCATCAGCCATATTTGGGTCATTTTAATTTTAATTCAACATAAAATGTAGTTCCAACTCCTATCTCACTTTCTGCCCGAACAGTTCCTTGATGTGCTTCTATAATCTGTTTCACGTAGGCTAAACCTAAACCATGACCTTTAACTAAATGTAAGTTTCCACTAGTTTCCCGGTAAAACTTATCGAAAGCTTGTTTCAAGGTAGCTCGACTCATCCCTATTCCATTATCAGAGAGTTCGACTACAATTCTGTGATCAATTACTCGGGTTGAAATACGCACTTCAGGTGCTTTATTTTCATCAGTGTACTTGATCGCATTATCCAATAAATTGATAAAAACATGGGTAAGATGTATCGCATCTCCTTGAATCATATTTTTTACCGCATCAAGCTTTACAACAATTGTGCCATTTCTCTCATTTGAAATTAGATCAACACGTTTCTTAGCTGCTAGAATAATATCGTGTAGTGAAATTTCAGATAAATCGAGATCGATTTGACCCCTCTCTAATTGTGCGATTTGAAGAACATTCTCAACCTGAGTGAGCATTCGTTTATTTTCATCGCGGATCATATCTAAATACCTACCTCCTGTTTCATTTTTTAAGGTGGATTTCAAAGCATCCACTGCAAGACCTATAGTTGCAATTGGAGTTTTAAACTCGTGGGTCATATTATTAATAAAGTCTGCTTTAATCTCTGCATTCTTCTTTTGTGTAAATAGTTGATAAATCGCCACAGAAAACGTAGCAAGAATAATTAAGGTGAAGAAAACAGATAAAGCCATAAGACCCAAAACATCTCTGATGAGATAAGCATTTTTACGAGGGATATCAACCACTAATTCATAAGCACTCACTCCTTCACTATCCTTAAAAATGGAAGACCGATAGGTTGAGGAAGAAGTAAAATCAAAGCCTTCACTTCTTACTGAGGTCGGATATCCTTGGCGCTCAACTCCAAATTCAAAGGGTAAAGAAATACCACGTTTCAGAAGTTCTCTACTCAAAACAAACTGGATTTCTTGTGCAGTAAGTCTTTCATAAATCGGAGTAGCTTTAGCGGCCTCCATAAATACGTCTTCGTATTGGGCCTTTTCAATACTACTGAGTGATCCAATTTTTTCAATAACCTCAACAGGCTCAATGTTTGAACTTAAACCATCGCTACTTAGACCAGATCTAAAAACCTTTTTAGTTCGATTTGATGTAAAATTGACAATCCTCGTGGTATCTGAAGAGGTTGCACCCCAAAAGCCTGGTAGTGACTGTGTAGATAAATCATACCCCTCCTCTAAAATGTTGTGCGAATAATAAATAATCTCATCTTCTGAAACCCCTCGGTTTACAAAGAAAAAATTTCGAATATGGGTAGATTTCGGAGCACCTACACTATCGATGAGAACTGCAAGTTGATTGTAATAGTCTTTTCGTTCACGATCTTCAATTTGCTCTGAAGTATGTTCTAAAACATCAATTATAGCCGTTGAAAATTCTTCGGAGCGACTATCGAAGGAAATTTTAATCCAATAACCTTGAACTAAAATGATGCCGATTAGTGCAACAGACATTAAAAACAAGGTAATGTATAACCACTTCTTATTCATAGTTGTCGTTTTTAAGATCTTCAATTAACGCATCTATTTCATCAAAGAGAGAATCATCAAACTTATTGTTGATGATATAATCGATTTGTGAAATGTGATCCTCTAATTGAGGTTGGGCCGCAATTCGTTGTAAAATTTGCTCACGAGAAGACTTATCACGTTTCATAATCCCTTGAATTCGTTGATCCAAATCAGCATCTACATAGATAACCTTGTCGAATGGATAAGGCTTTTTCGAAGCTAATATTAAAGCTGATTCCTGAAAAATGAATTCCGCACTTTGCTTGTTAAGCCAACCTTCAAAGTCTTGTCGAACTGCTGGATGTATAATCCCTTCCATTTTCTTTCTCAACAAATCGTCTGAAAAAATCTTCGATGCGATATAGGGCTTATTAGCTAAATACACCTTTCCATCTCTAGTGTATGCATCAGAACCCAATAAATCCATAATTTTCAAGCGAATGTTATCTTCTAAAAGCAATTGCTTTGATCGGTCATCAGCAGAATAAACTGGATAGCCTTTTTCGATCAAATAATTAGAAACCTTTGATTTACCAGACCCTATTCCACCCGTGATTGCAATTACTTTCATTGCTTTTCTAGAATATAATTCACTCGATCATTCGAAAAAAATACTTCTAGTACATCAGAAGGGCTATAAGAGAATCTTAAAGGCAGTCTTGAAGGTAAGGAATCCATACCTTGACTAAAATCAAAGTCTACAGTAACACCAAAGGCTCCCGAATCTAAAGCTTTCAAGATTTCTGCTGGCGCCTTACAAACTACTTGTGCACTCGGTGGAAACACGGCTAATCGCATCCCATTTTCAAGTTCTGGAAGGAGAATGGGTACTTCATAGACCATCTCTGAGAATCGTACGACCTCTGCACTAATTGTAACCTCTGTTCGTTCTACACTCGATAGTTCTAAATCAGAATAATCAATAGCCAAAGGCTGATTTATTGATACGGATACATTATCTCGTTTAAGAGGTACCGTATTAAGTGCACTAATAGCACTTAGCGTAGACTCTGGTGCGCTAATTCTTACACTATCTGGAGACACACTTAGAGCACCTTTCAAAATGTAATTCTGCTTATAGGATATCGAAACATCGGGTATTACAGGTACTTTTTTGGAGGCAATTCTCGCTAAAGGAACAGCTAGTTCTGCGGTAAATATCTTTTCGATAGCGATGGCTTCGCCAAATTCCTTTTGAAGTTGACTTTCTATATCAGAAGGTAATAAAACGAATTGATCATCCGATTCTACCATCGATTCTGTCGATAAGGAATAAACTTTGTTGTAAGGCGAGTTAAAAAGTAATCTTAAACCCGTTGCCGTCACTCTAGTTTCAATAGAAACTACCGAGTCATCAATTAACTGATAATCCCCATCTGGAGCTTTAAAGGTTACGTTAACCAATTTACTAACTGAAACAGGCTTCGCTAAATTGGTGAATTGCCATAAGACTATAGAAAGTGCTAGAAAAACAAAAAATTTCGGATCAACCTTATACTTCATAGATGAAAGTTAAGCAATGTCTTTAAAAAAGAACTCTGGAAGTTTAGCTTGTATACCATCGCCAGCAACTCCAATGAGTTTTACGGATGATCTTAAATAACCATAGGCATAAGATGCAAATTGAATAAACATAAGAGGAACGGATACTATCGCTATTCGCAACGATTTACTTCTATACCAAGTACTTGCAAAAAATAGGACAGAATAAAGTAGATATAAGGAAACCCCCAAATTGACATAATCAAGATAAAGAGCCTTTACATTGAATAAAAAAGAGATTAGTAACAGAACGATTAAAAATATCCAACCAGCGGTAAATAGACTCGGTAAAAGGAATAGTCTTGATTGGTATTTAGGATGCATACGATTTAAAATCACACGTACAGATCCGAATTTATAAATCTGTTTTACAAACGAATTTAGACGAATACGTCTTTCATGAAAGACCTCAGCCCCCTGCACAAAACGCGTTTTAAATCCTAAATCCCAAGCTCGAAATACAAATTCAGGATCTTCACCAGGATGAATCTTTCCAAATCCACCAGTAGCCTCAAAAAGCTGTTTTGAAACGCCCATATTGAAACTTCTAGGTTGAAACCGCGTCAGTCCTTTCTTACGACCCCTTATACCCCCTGTCGACAAAGGATTGGTCATCACTGCATTTACTACCTTTTGAAAGAATGTGAAAGACTCGTGAGCTGCATCAGCACCTCCGAAGCAATCAGTATACGAAGTAGAAAGAGCCTTGCGAACCTTAGAGAGATAGTGACAAGGAAGAACACAATCACTGTCTAGGATCAAGAAATAATTACCCTTTGCTTTAGACATACCGTAATTACGGCTATCACCCGGACCACTGTTTGATTTAAAGTAGTAGTTAATCTCTAATTGATTCGAGTATCTATTACATACTTGTTCAGCATCAATAGTTGAGCCGTCTTCAACTACAACCACCTCAAAAGGATTTTTATCATCCTGAAGGGTCAAACTCTGAAGAAGTCTATCGATCTCATCAGGTCGGTTAAATACCGGTATAACGATAGAAAAATAAAAGGGTTTCATTAAAAAAGCCCCTTATAGGGGCGTCTTTTATTCAGAAAAATGATCAACAATTTCTTGACTGACACCGGTATTTGAAAACCCTCCGTCATGGAAAAGATTCTGCATCGTTACCTTCCTGGTTAAATCAGAAAATAAGGTAACTGTATAATCAGCGCAGTCAGCAGCCGAAGCGTTTCCTAGTGGTGACATTTTTTCTGCAAAGTTTAGGAAAGCATCAAAACCTTTAACTCCTTTACCCGCAGTAGTAACCGTTGGAGATTGAGAAATCGTATTTACTCGAACATTTTTCTCCTTTCCAAAGAAATAGCCAAAACTTCTTGCCACAGACTCTAAGTATGCTTTATTGTCTGCCATATCATTATAATCAGGGAACGTACGTTGAGCAGCCATATAAGTTAAAGCCACAACACTACCCCATTCATTCATCGCATCGTTTTTATAGAGCGACTGAAGCAACTTATGAAATGAAAGAGCAGACACATCCCAACCCTTGGTTGTAAAATCATAGTTTTCGTCAGTATAGTGTCTTCCTTTTCTAACGTTCACAGACATTCCAATAGAATGCAGAACAAAATCAAGTTTACCTCCTAAATGAGCAGTTGCCTCCTCTATTAGTTGATTAAGATCTTCACTAGAGGTTGCGTCGGCAGGGATAACTTTAGCACCCGTCTTCTCCGCTAGGGCATTTAACTGACCCATTCTAAGGGCGATTGGCGCGTTAGTTAATACAAACGATCCTCCTTCTTCATGGACTCTTTCTGCCGTCTTCCAGGCAATTGAATTTTCATCAAGGGCACCAAAGATAATTCCTCGTTTGCCTTTAAGTAGGTTGTAACTCATATCTATTGAAACATTATTTAAAACAAATATAGCAAGTTCATTGCTATAAGCGAGCGAGAAGACTCCTCGCATGCTGAATGGCCGTATCTGAAGGATTCAACCCTTCTAACATAGTTGCAATTTCAATCTCTCTTTGTTCTTTAGATAGTTTTAGCATCTGGGTGCGAGTAGACTCTGAATCTTCTGTTTTTGCAATTTTGAAATGGGTTGCTCCTTTAGAGGCTACCTGTGGTAGATGACTGATAACCATCAGCTGATTTTCTGTTCCCATTGTGACAAAAAGTTGGGCAATCTTATCAGCAATTTCACCAGAGACCCCTGAATCAATTTCATCAAACACTTGAACTGGTAACGTTCCTTTACGGCTCTTTACATATTCTATAGCTAAAGCAAGTCTCGATAACTCTCCTCCCGAAATTGAATTCTTTAAGAGGCTAAACGTCCCTCCTCGATTTGCCTTAAACATCAAATCAATCTCAAAACCGCCATTAGCCGTCATCTCGGCAGGCTTAAACTCAAATCGAACTTCTGATGACGGCATACCTAATTTATGTAATACAGTCTCTAGCTCAGAGGAAAGATCACCTGCCCCTTTTTGTCTTATACCTTGAAGTTCAGCGGCTAACAAATCTAACTCAGACTTTAGAATATCTAGTTGAGCTGCTATTGATGCTATTTGATTGGTTGGTGACTGCTCTTCTGAAAGTTTCTGATTCAAATCGTTATAAATCTCCTTTAACTCAGAAAGTGAAGCTGCCTTGTGCTTTTGTTGTAATCGATAGAGGTCATTAATACGCGCATCCAATTCTTCAAGCCTTAGAGGGTCAGGAACCAGTCGATCTAAAGAGTTTTCGATTTCGCCGTCAATATCCCTTAACTCTAATAAAACACTAAGCACTCGTTCTTCAAGCCCTTTGAATTGTTGATTACGACGACTTAAATCAGAAAGTGTTCGCTGAAGTTGATTCAAGCTCGTCAATACACCCATTTGTTCGTCTTGAAGCACGCCTAATGCCTGGGCTAATTGTAATCGAATCGTATCAATTTCAGAAAGGGTATTAAACTCTGTTTCTAGTGCATCGAAATTAACTGAATGAACCTTCGCTGCTTCTAACTCTTCGATTAAAAATTGATGATAATCCCACTCCTTTTCAATGGCCTCTTTTTGGCTCATTAACTGATCGTAGATTTTTTGAGTAGAACGATATTCCTTGTATTTGCCCTTGAACCGTTTTGATAATTCTGCACTCCCTGAAAATTCATCAAGAAGATTAATCTGCTCAGAACTAGCGAGAATCCCATGAGACTCATGCTGTGAGTGAATCACGATTAACCGATCGGTTAACTGTTTTAGAAGATTTTGAGTTACCGGAGAATCATTTACAAAAAGTCGAGATTTACTACTTGGCGAAAGTTCTCTCCGAATAATAGTTATTGGCTCATAATCGAAATTGTTATCTTCAAACCACTGACGATAGTTATCATCTACCTTTAATTCTACTTCAAGCACGCATTTATCTTCTTTGTTAAAAAGAATACTGTGATCTGCCCTTGCACCTAAAGCTAACTGAAGTGCGCCCAACAAAATCGATTTACCAGAACCTGTTTCTCCGGTAATTACGATAAAACCATTCGGGAATTCTAACTCCAATTCCTGAATTAATGCGTAATTCCTTATGTAAATTCTTTGAATCAAAACAACAAACTTAGCGTCTAATATAGAAAGTTCGAGTGCACTATTACAGCACTACTCCTCAGAACTTATAAACCCCTCAAATTCAACCTTTTTAGATTCACTTATGCGCTTGTAAATCAGAAGATTCTTCAGCGATTTATTCATCTCTAAAAACACCCCAATAATTTCACTGATCATCGATTTTGACTCAGAGGTAGTCTCGTATTGGCTATCTAAACCTATTCGGTGGTATTGATACCACCATTGTCTTAAGATCTTTCCGTTCGAAGAAAGTAATTCATAAACTAAACGATATTTCGTTGTGCCTGATCTACGCATTTCCCATCCCTTGGTTCCTAGGGTTTGTGCTCGAGCAATTAAATCATTAGCATTTTGATGATAACTTGACCCTCCATATAACTCAAAACTATCTCCTTCATAACCAAGAGCCAAGTAGGTGTAAAACGCAATATTGGTCAACAAATTAGAATTCAATTGGTTTTCATTGTAAATCAGTGGTCGATTTACTTGGTAATTAAAGGTCAAGTCACTCTCAATAATCTTAAACAAAGGAGTTTTATAGGTTGTATTAAATACAGGTCTAAAAGCCTCGACCATAAGAATAGCACGATACTGTTCTCCGTTTTGCTCTAAAACAGAAAGGTAATAACGCACATCTAATTTCGCATTCTCATCTCTTGTCTGTCCTCCCCATTTTTTTTGGGAAATAAACCGTTCCAGGTCTAATTTTAAGCGATTTTCAATGGTCGAAACATAGCTTGAATTACTTCGATTAGAAACCACAACGGTTGGTCGTATTTCTTGAGCAAACGAGTTACAAGAAAAGACTAAGAATAATAGAGAGATGACGTACTTCATAAGACAGCATCTATAAGAGCCTCCCAAAATTGGGAAGCTATGATCGACTTGTCGGCTAAAAGTAGTTTTACCTGCTTAGAATCTTTAAAAAAGAGTGTGAGTTGGTTGGTGGAGTTCCCGAAACCCGCACCTTTTACCTCTAGAGAATTAAGAGCAATTGCATCTAAGTTTTTACGCTCTAGTTTTGACTTTGCACTCTCGATGCCGTTGTCAGATTCTAAGGCAAAACCAACGAGAATCTGATTTTCTGATTTCAGCTTTCCGGCCGAGGCCAATATATCCTCTGTCTTTTTTAATTCGATGTTTAACGAATTCTCTCCCTTTTTAATTTTGTGTTCGGCCACTGCTAAAGGGGTGAAATCAGCCACTGCTGCGGTAGAGACAAAGCAATCGGATGATGAAAAATGTTTATGAACCGCTGAACTCATCTCAAAGGCACTTTCTACCTCAATACGTTGAATAGATGATGGTAGCTTTATGGGGCAAACAGGACCTGAGATTAAGACAACCTCAGCCCCCAGCTCAAATGCTTTTAACGCTATTTGATACCCCATAGTGCCCGTCGATCGATTCGACAGAAACCTCACGGGGTCAATAGACTCTCTAGTCGGTCCCGCAGTAACTAAAATTTTCTTTCCCTTTAAAGGCAACGATTCACGTATCTTATTCTCAATAAAACCAGCGATCTCTTCGGGCTCAGCCATTCGGCCTTCGCCTTCTAAGCCACTTGCTAAAAAACCTGAATTAACGGGTATAACATGAACCTTATGATTCTGAAGCCTTTTCAGTGTTGCTGCCGTTGTTGGGTGTGCATACATATCAAGGTCCATCGCTGGAGCTACATATACTGGTGAAGGGCACGAAAGGTAAGTGGCTAACAAAAGATTATCGCATGTACCCTGAGCCATCTTCGACAAGGTTGAGGCAGTAGCAGGCGCAACAACCATCAAATCAGCCCATTTACCTAATTCAACATGATTGTTCCATGATAATTCACCATTATCCTCATTGACGAAATCGAAATGAACCGGGTTCTTGCTTAGGGTTGCAAGAGTGAGTGGAGTGACAAAGTCTTTGGATGCAGGGGTCATTACGACCTTTACTTCTGCACCAGCTTTAATAAATAAACGCACCAAATTAGCTGTTTTATAAGCGGCGATACCACCACAAACACCTAATAGGATGCGCTTACCTGAAAACATAAGCCTAATTATTAAGCTTCTGTTTTTGTATTTCTAAAATAAATACGTTCGTTTAACCATTCCTCAATAGCGATTGCATGAGGCTTTGGAAGCTTTTCATAGAATTTAGATACTTCGATCTGCTCCTTATTTTCGAATACTTCCTCTAAGCTATCCGTATACGTTGCAAACTCTTCTAACTTCTCTAAAAGCTCTTTTTTGATCTCTGCATTGATTTGAATCGAGCGCTTAGCTACCACAGAAATAGCTTCATAGATGTTTCCAGTTTGTTGGTCTACCACATTTTTATTCAATGTTTTGGTAGTTGCTGATGCTTTGGTTTCTTTAAGATTTGCCATAATAATTAAGATGACGTTAGTGAAAGTAGAGATTCATCAATTTTTTCTTTGTAGGCATCCGCCTCCTCAGTGAATCTCGAATTTGGGTAATTTCTTTTAAACTCGTTGTAATATTTCAAGGCGTCTTTGAAACGCTGATCCATCTTCTGAAAGGTAGAATTCTCTGCAAGTACAGTAGCCGATTTCAAACGAATGAAATACGCTTCTTCCCTGTAAATCGATCCTGGATTTTCTAAGATAAAATTATTCAAAGAGGTAATCGCCGAAAACAATACAGGCAGATTAAATTCTCCTAACTTGTCGTATTGTTTCGCAATTTCAAAAGCCTTTTGTTGCTTTTTAATATTTAAAGTTTGGACCATTTCATTCGCAGAAGCGAAATGTTCTGAATCTGGATAGTCATTGATAAAAGACTGTAATTTAATGAGCGCTGTATCTGTATCCGTTTGATCAAGACTAAATTTTGGACTCATCTTAAAATAACTGGCTGCTTCTAAAAAGCTAGCTTCCTCCCTTTTGTCGCTATTTGGATAAGATTTAATAAACTTTTCGAACTGGTAGCTCGACAGATAATAGGATCCTGTTAAATATTGAGCATTTGCAAAGAAGAAGCTCAAGCGCTCTCCTTGAGGTCGACCGGCATATTTTGGAGCAATTACTTCAAATAGTCGCTTTGCCTTTACATAGTCTCCTTGCTCGTAATAAGAATTTGCAAGGTCATACATCTCTTTGACATCGTTCTTGCGAAGTACCTTTTGGTACTCGCTACATGAACTAAATAGTACGAGAGACATAAAAGGAATAACAAGTAGGCGTAAATTCATGGGGCAAAAGTAATCTTTTTTAAGATCACAAAGCCTCCAATCTAGTCATTTCGGTGGAAATAAGCGAACTCAGTTCTTCTGTCGCTGATACTAGGGGTAGTCTCAAATTAGATTCGATCAGCCTTATCTGAGCTAAACTCGACTTTATTCCGGTTGGGTTACCCTCTCTAAAAACCAAATCACAAAACCATTGAATCTCATCATTGATGCGATTTGCAGTCTCTATATCGCCAGATAAAGCTGCACGTATTCCTTTACCGAAAAGTTCAGGAATCGCTTGTCCAATAACCGATATAACTCCTACTGCACCTAACGCAATAGCAGGAATAGTGGTAAAATCATCACCCGAAATAATTTGAAAATCATTAGGCAATTCTTCTTTTAATGCCGTTATGGTAGGTAAATCGCCACTGGCTTCTTTTATCCCAATAATATTAGGATGAGCATCATTTAGACGTTTCACGGTGCTTACTGCTAAAGAAACACCTGTTCTCCCGGGAACATTATACAAAAGGATTGGTAAGGGAGTGTTAGATGCTAATGCCGAGAAGTGTTGAAACATACCCTCTTGAGAGGGTTTAGTATAGTATGGACAAACGGATAGAATCCCATCTACTCCCTTAAAATCGAATACCCTTAACTGTGCAACAAGCGATCGCGTGTCATTCGAACCTAAACCTAATACGATAGGAACTCTATTTTGATTTACTTCTTTAACACATTCAAGAACCGCGATTTTTTCATCCGTTGATAGCGTGGCTGTCTCAGCTGTCGTACCCAAGACCACCAAATAGTCTACTTTTTGATTGATTTGAAAATTTACTAATCGCTCAAGAGCAATAAAATCAATATCTCCAGAATTGTTGAACGGAGTAACTAAAGCAACACCAAGACCACCAAATTGTATCATTGACTAAGTATTGATTTGCAAAAGTACTTCATCGATAAACGCCAACGCAATTCATTTGTTAGAAAGCCTGCTTGATTAACTAAATAAAAACAACATGTTATGATTGTAACATTTCTAAGAAATCTGACTCTGAGAGAATCCGAATACCCAAAGAGTCTGCCTTTTGAAGTTTCGAAGGTCCCATGTTTTCTCCGGCGATTACATAATCTGTCTTTGAAGAAATACTGCTCTGATTCACAGCACCTAAGAATTCTAGCTTTGATTTTAACTCCTCTCTGCTAAAGGAAGTAAATACACCTGAGACTACCACTTTCTTATCTGTAAAAACAGATTCTGTTTGAACAGAAGTATTTACCACTTTTTCAAGCTGTAATCCTGCATTTCTAAGTCTTTCAACTAAAGTGATGTTTTTTTCATCATTTCTGTAGGCAATAACGCTCTCAGCAATTTTTAAACCAATATCTGGGATCTCACTTAACGCTTCTAAATCTGCTGAAAAGAGCTTTTCTATTGTCGGAAAGGATTTAACCAACTTTTTCGCTACGGTCTCTCCAACCATTCTGATACCCAAACCAAACAGTACTTTCTCAAAAGGTTTTGATTTACTTTTATCCACACCCTCAAGTAGGTTTCGAACTGAAGTATCCGCCATTCGTTCGAGAATAATCAATCGCTTATATTCCAATTGGTATAAATCAGCTATATCTTCAATCACACCTTCATTGACTAGCTGGGCAATGGTCTCATCACCGATCCCGTCAATATCCATTGCCTTACGTGAGGCAAAGTGCTGAATCCGGCCAATGACCTGTGGCGCACAACCGGCATGATTCATGCAATAGTAAGCAGCCTCACCTTCTGGCCTTTCAAGAATACTACCACATTCTGGACACGCTTTTGTAAAAGAAACTTTTGTACCATTTCCATTGCGTAATTCTTTCTTTACACCAGTAATTTTAGGAATAATTTCACCGCCCTTTTCAACCGTAACCGTATCTCCATAATACAAATCCAATTTTTCGATTTGATCAGCATTATGTAAGGATGCACGTTTTACAATAGTACCTCCGAGAAGTACTGGAGTCAAATTAGCAACAGGAGTTACTGCTCCTGTTCGACCCACCTGAAAATCAACTGAATTCAGTTTCGTTATTACTTCTTCAGCCTGAAACTTGAAGGCGATCGCCCAACGTGGAGACTTGGCTGTAAAACCTAATTTTTCTTGTAGATCGATGCGATCAACCTTTATAACAATACCGTCAATTTCATAATCTAACTCCTTACGTTTTTTATCCCAATGTGAAATAAAGGCCTGTATCTCTTCGATTGAGTGACACAGTGCAGAATTATTGGGAACAAAGAACCCCATTGATCTTGTTTTTTGGAGTAACTCATATTGTGAGTTATACAGCTGATTTTCAGAAACAACTCCATACAGAAAACAGTCTAAACCTCGCTTGGAAACTTCACTAGAGTCTTGCAGTTTTAAACTCCCTGAGGCTGTATTACGGGGATTCATAAACTCTGGCAACCCATCAGCACGCCTTTTTTCATTTAATTGGTTAAATGCACTTCGCGCTAAAATGACTTCGCCCCGAATATCAAAGTCTTCAGGAAAGGGAGCGCTAAGTTTTAAGGGTACGGTTTTTATGGTTCTAACATTAGTCGTTATATCATCGCCTTGATTTCCATCCCCTCTTGTTATGGCCTCGATCAATTCACCCTTTTTATAGGTAATCGAAACACTAGCCCCATCGTATTTCAACTCGCAGCAGTAGGAAAACTCAGCACCACTTACTGTAGGATCTTGACTTAATCGTTTTTGAATCCTACCTATCCATTCTTTGATATCTTCAAGGGAATAGGAATTATCCAAGGAGAACATCGGATAGCGATGAGTTTTAGTCAGAAAATCCTTAGTAACTCCTCCTCCTACACGCTTGGTTGGTGAATTTGGATCTGCCAAATGCGGATAAGCCTGTTCTAATAAACTCAATTCCTTTAACAACCTATCAAACTCGTAATCAGAGATGATAGGCTGATCCTCGATATAATATCGTCGATTGTGATTTATTAATTCCTGGGTAAGTTGGATGATACGTTCTTCTGGTTTCATTGTTTCTTAGATAGCTTTAGCATTCTAAAATTCATTCTAAAATCAACTCGTGATTCTACATTGAATTCAGGGGAGTATAAATCAATCAAATCTTGTTTTAGATATTGATTGCATTCTAGATACATCACAGCGTGATCTTGGGTGTATTGATTAAAGATATATCTCAATCGCTCGTAAAATACCAGCGGATCGTTATCGCTCACAAAAAGTGCCGTATGAGGCTCCTTGCCTAGCACATTTAAATGTATTTCTTCTTTTTCTAAATCTCTGACATAAGGAGGATTAGATACTATTATGTCAAATTTAACTTCAGGTATAAAATCAAACAAATCCTGTTTTATCCATCGAAGATTAGACTGATAAATCTCATCATTATCCACAGCGTATTTAAGTGCCTGTTCACTAATATCAACTCCAGTTATGCGGGCCGATTCTAGATGCTTTGAAAGCGCTATTGAAATCGCGCCACTGCCGCAACAAGCGTCTAATACTTTTAAATTGCCTAGGGTTGCAAAGTCTTCTAACACCCAATCTACTAGCTGCTCTGTCTCAGGTCTCGGAATTAACACCCCTTCACCTACTTTTAACCTTAATCCGTAAAATTCAGTATTACCGAATATGTATTGATAAGGATACCCGAGGATCAATTGATTCAAATAATTTTCGAAAAGCGTTTGTTTGTCACTTCTAATCTCTCGTCTTTTATCTAAAATTTCTGAAGGCCATTTATCCCCGAAATACTCCTGGTAGGCATATTTGCACAAACTAGTGATTTCCTGATTTGAATACAGAAAATTTAATTCTTTAAAGCATTTATTTTCAAATTCTTGGATACTCAAATTTTAAGTATTAAATGAATAGGACAAGAAGTGTGGCCCGTTCCCCCGAGAGGACCATCTAAATAGGTGAAACCTAAATGTTCATACAAGCCAATAGCCGATTTCATTTGAGGTAGTGTTTCAATATAAGCCTTCTTATATCCCGCACGTTTGGATTCTTCTATTAGCTTTAGCAGTAACCTCTTTCCGACACCCTTGCCTCTTAATTTTGGGTCAAAGTACATTTTCTGAATCTCACACACTTCCTCTGGCGCCCCTGGAAGATCTCCATATCCACCCCCTCCTAACAGCTCTCCGTTGTAACGAATTACATAGTAATCTCTCTTTGGGTGATTGTAATAAGAAAACAAATCAAAAAGATAAGGGTCTGCGTATGCCGTCCCTGTTTTAGGAGCATTCATCTCCTCTAAAACCCTCTTAATCAACTCCCCAAGTTCTTGGCTATCCTCGGGTTGAATTAAAGATATTTGAATCGATTCTAGCTGCATCTGAAATCTTGTTTTCTTTCTCTATTTTTGATAGGTGAAGATACATGAATTCTACATGAAAAGGGCCTTAGAACTGGCATTAAAAAACAGCCAAGGAGCCAGGCCAAATCCTTCGGTAGGAGCCGTTATCGTATCAGAAAACAAAGTTGTAGGTGAAGGATTTACCTCGAATTACGGAGGTAATCATGCTGAAATCAACGCCCTAAATCAAATTAGAAAAGAAGACTTACCTCTTTTAAAAAAGGCCACACTTTATGTTACCCTCGAACCTTGCTCGCATACTGGTAAAACACCTCCTTGTTCTTTAGCAATTATTCAATCGGGGATCTCCAAGGTAGTTATCGGTTGTCAAGACCCTAATCCTTTGGTTTCAGGTAAGGGTATTACCCTATTAAAAGCTTCGAATATCGAGGTAATAACTGGTGTGTTCGAGAAGGAATGCGCTGAAGCTCATCGTCAATTCTTAACCTATATTAACCATAAAAGACCCTATATCACTTTAAAATGGGCCGAGTCTAAAGACGGGTTTATCGCTCCATTAAAAGATCAACAATCAGAACCTGGTTCTTATTGGTTGTCTCAACCTTTATCAAAACAATGGGCCCATAAATTGAGAACCTGCTCAATGGGGATTGTTATCGGTGCAGAAACCTTGCGTTACGACAAACCCTCTTTAAATACTCGAATTTGGGCCGGTAAAGACCCTGAAATACTAATTATCGGAGGAAAACTAACTGACATTCCTAGCCGTTGGCTCAATAAGAAAGTATCAATTACGCAGTTTACCAAAACTCCTGAAAAACGAAGGTTAAGCATTCATCAAATTGCTATAGAGGATTCATCCAAAACCTTAAACTCACTATTTAATCATTGTATAGATCATCAAATACAAACGCTACTCGTTGAGGGAGGATCACAAGTAATTAATCAGTTTTTGGAACACGATCTTTGGGACGAAGCGATTATTTTCAAAAGCAACTCTAACCTAATAGAAGGCGTAAAGGCTCCAAGCATCGATCAAAAGCCGCTGAAAATGATGAATTCCGCAAGTGACAAAGTGATTTTTCACAGAAACCATGCAAATCAATGAGTAACTCCGAATATCTAGAAATTACAGAGGAAAAAGGGCCTTTCATTTTCAAAGATCGCGGGAGCAAATTCTATGGATACGCTGCACCATTTAATCACTTAGAGGACTTTAAATCAAGGATCGGGCAATTCAGACTCCTGTATCCCAAAGCGAATCACG
>DFQX01000003.1:26788-33491 GCA_002381155.1 Flavobacteriaceae bacterium UBA3478
ATTACAGAGGAAAAAGGGCCTGTCATTTTCAAAGATCGCGGGAGCAAATTCTATGGATACGCTGCACCATTTAATCACTTAGAGGACTTTAAATCAAGGATCGGGCAATTCAGACTTTTGTATCCCAAAGCGAATCACGTGATATCAGCCTATCGAGACCAACCTCAAAAAAATCAAACCTTTTGCACAGATGACGGGGAACCAAAAAATAGCTCGGGACCTCCTGTCTTAGGTCAGATTATACAACATAATCTATATAATACCGCGGTATTTGTAGTTAGAGAATTTGGAGGAACACCACTCGGTATACCTGGCTTAATGGGCGCATATAAAACCACTGCAAATGGCGTACTTTTAGAGTGTGAAAAAATGAAAGTTATCCCTTCAACAGACTATTCGGTACAGGTCAACTATACAGATGAGAGATGGCTCACAACAATGATTGAAAAGCACGGTGGTAAAATCAAATCTACCAGCTACTTAGAACTCATTTCGATAGCATTCACTATTCCCCTATCAACCAATGAAGTTTTTCTTTTCAAATTAAAAAATAACAAGCGGTATGTTGATCTAATTATTTCTGAATCAGAGAAAGCAGACTAGCTGGTAATTTAATCGGCTTAAAAGAACTAAAATCGGTAGCAACTAAGGTCACTTCTCCCTCAACTAAAAGTCGCTTATTTTCATCGTAGATTTTGTTCTGAAACACAAGAGATGCACCCCCGATTTTTACAAGTTCAGTCTCAACAGAAAGTAACTGATCATACCTAGCCGGCGCCTTGTAATTGATACTAAAATTTACCACGGGAAGAAGCACACCGGAATCTTCTAAGCGAGCGTAGTCAAGCCCTTTGTTACGCAACCACTCAACCCTTCCTAACTCGAAGTATGACAGATAGTTAGCGTGATAAACAATTCCCATACGATCGGTCTCTTGGTAGCGTACTCGAACCTGTATATAGTTTGTATTCAATGATGAATTTTTAAATTAATCCCCCCGCATTTGCAGGTTTCTTATTTATGTTAAAAAAACTTAAAAACAAATACCTAAATAATTTTTTTTTAAGCAAAGAAGTAAACATATTTGTTTTTCCAACGATGGGTAACCTTTTTGGTTTTTATTATTCATCGATTCGTTAAATTTTAAGCCTAGTAATAAACAGTGAAGATGTCTGCTGAACACGTTTGGAATAAATGCTTGTCCTTTATAAAGGATAACATTCAACCCCAGGCGTACAAGACATGGTTTGAACCTATCTATCCTGTTAAACTCCAAGACAATGCACTGAGTATTCAAGTTCCTAGTAAGTTTTTTTACGAATGGCTTGAAGAGCACTATGTAAAATTATTAAAAGTTGCACTCCGCAAAGAACTGGGAGAGTCAGCAAAGCTTCTTTATGTAATTAAAATGCAAAATGAGGAAGCAACTTCACATACTGAGCAAATCCCTAGTAGAAATAAGAGCGCATTCTCTACTCAAGAACTTGACGTTCCTATTGTACAAAAAGATCCTGGATTAAAGAATCCTTTTGTCATTCCTGGTATACGAAATATTAAAATTGATTCTCAACTTAATACCTCTTATAGCTTTGAGAGCTTCTTAGAAGGAGAATCAAACCGTTTAGCCAGATCAGCTGGTCAGGCCGTTGCGAACAAGCCAGGGGGCACTTCATTTAATCCATTACTGATTTTCGGGAATGTAGGATTAGGGAAAACACACTTATTACACGCCATTGGTGTAGATATCAAAGAAAAGCATCCCGATAAAACGGTACTTTACATTTCTGCAGAGAAATTTACCCAGCAATACATCGAGTCAGTAAAGAATAACACGAGGAATGATTTTATTCACTTTTATCAACTGATCGATACTTTACTGATTGATGACGTTCAATTCCTGGCCGGTAAGAGTGGAACTCAAGATGTATTCTTCCACATCTTCAATCATCTACATCAAAACGGCAAACAGGTAGTTTTAAGCTCTGACAAAGCCCCTGTAGATATGCAAGACATCGAACAGCGCCTACTATCGCGCTTCAAATGGGGACTTTCTGCAGAACTACAGCAACCAGACTATCAAACAAGAGTAGCCATTCTTAAGAATAAGTTATACCTAGATGGTATGACACTACCTGAAGACATCATCGACTACATCGCCCAGAATATTAAAAGCAATATCAGAGAGCTAGAAGGTGCTATCATCTCCTTGATCGCTCAAGCATCTTTTAATAAAAAGGAGGTAACTATAGAGCTCGCTCAGCAGGTGGTAGATAAATTTGTTAAGAATACTAAAAAAGAAGTCTCGATCGATTATATCCAGAAAATGGTGGCTGATTATTTCGAGATGGATCTTGATACCCTGCAATCCAAGACTCGAAAGCGTCATATTGTTCAAGCAAGGCAATTAGCCATGTATTTTGCCAAAAAATACACCAAAGCTTCACTTGCAAGTATTGGATCACAAATTGGTAAGCGAGATCATGCTACAGTTTTACATGCCTGTCGTACCGTAGAGAATCTTGCTGATACAGACAAGCAATTCAGAAAATACATTGACGATTTAGGTAAGAAGTTTTCTTAAACCCTAGCCAATCGACTAACAACTTATCTTAATGGCAAACCCTTTTGGTAATCTATACCTTATACCCGTACCTATTCATGAGGGTGAGGCATCTTTTTCTATTCCCAAAGGAGTTATTGAACGTGTTAAACAGCTGAACCACTTTGTGGTTGAAAATGAGAAGACAGCTAGAAAGATGATTCGATGTATTTATCCCGAGGTATCTCAACCCGATCTAACCCTATCCATTTTAGACAAAAACACACCAACAACAGGAATTGAATCTTTGCTTTCTCCTTGCCAAAAAGGGATATCTATAGGGCTGATGTCTGAGGCAGGCGTACCTGCAGTAGCCGACCCAGGAAGTCGCTTAGTTGAGGCTGCTCACCAAAAAAATATCAAGGTGATCCCCTTAGTGGGCCCTTCATCAATTTTACTCGCACTTATGGCAAGTGGACTTAATGGACAAAGCTTTGCATTTAACGGGTACTTACCTATTGATTCAAACGATAAAAAAAGAACTGTACTCGAATTAGAAAAACGGTCATTTAGTTTTGGTCAAACTCAAATCTTTATGGAAACTCCTTATCGAAATGATAAAATGTTTGAGTTTCTGCTTAAGATTTTAGGTAATGAAACCCTTTTGTCTGTAGCGGTCGAATTAAATGGTGACAAGGAGTACATTAAAACACTACCGGTTAGTATGTGGAAAACTACAACTAGTCCCGACCTCCACAAAAGACCTGCAATTTTCAGCATCCTTAAGAAATAAACAACTTGCTTATTACCTTCTAATGTTTCGATCGTTTAGCCATTCGATATAGGCTTTTCGTTTCTTGTTATGCTCAGAGAGTGTTTTAGAAAAATTGTGATAACCAGGTCTTTCGACATCAGCAACAAAATACAGATATGGATTTTTCTCTGCATTTAAAACCGCTTCAATCGCACTCATTTCAGGCATTGTGATCGGCCCTATTGGCAAGCCACTTCTTTTGTAAGTATTATAAGGGTTATCTAAGCGAAGATCTCGATATAAAACACGGTGAATGATGGTATCAAAATTACCTGTTGTATGCTTTATCGAATAAACAACAGTCGGATCTGCCTGTAGTTTCATATTCTTTCTGAGCCTGTTCAAATAGACACCAGCAACCCTAGGTCGTTCATCTACTTTCACTGATTCTTTAGAAACAATCGAAGCAAGGGTATAAACCTCAGAGGGAGATAGTTTAATCTCATTCGCTTGTGCGAGTCGACTTTCATTCCAGTAATCCCGATATTCCTTTAACATTCGATTTCGATACTGAATAGAAGAAGTATTCCAATAAACCTCATAAGTGTTAGGAAGTATAAGGCTTAGCACGTTTTCAGGTCGGAGTTTGGTTTGAAACAGAAAGTCAGGATCATAAAAAGCTTCTATTATATCAGCACTATCTGCCTCGATTATTCTTGAGACATATCCCGCAACCTCTTCAATTCTCTCAAAGGGAGCAATCACAAGATCTATAGGTTTATTTTCAGAACGTAAAACCCTGATCAGCTCGTTGTTGTTCATCCCTTTATATAATACAAAACGACCTGGCTTAATGTTCTGCAGATACTTCTTTCGGTTAGCCACCCATCGAAAAGTTCTAGAACTCTTCAAGAAAGGGGTAATTTGAGTCATAAATTCCTCTTCTGAGGTATCGGTCTCTATAAACAGAAGTTGATATTCATTTTCAAATTTGGTGTTTGAAGCGAAGATTATACCGTAACCAACCAAAAGCAGTAAGCATCCGGCAGCTACTAAAGCAAAAATCCACTTCTTTATATTTTTCATAGGTCTACACCAATTTTTTTTGATACCATAGTTGTGTTTCAAAACCGCTAGGAGTAGCAATCCAATCGTGCATCACTCCAGACTTTTGAAATCCAGCTTTCTCAAAAAGCCTGATACTATGACTATTCGATTCAGAAATCACAGCGGCTAGTTGTCTACAATTTAGCCAAGATTTCGCATAGTCACACATAGTAACAACCGCTTTTACTCCAATACCTTTATTGCGGTGTAAAGGATCTATAACTAAACCAATCATTGCATTCCCATGCTTAGGATTGAAATCAAAAAGATCTACGATACCAACAGATGTTCCTGACACTGTAACTACTAATCGTAATTGACCGATTTTAAATGGGTCGAGATGGGCGTGATCTAAATATTTTTTTAGTCGATTCTTAGAAAGCGGTCTTTGATTTTCTGAATACTTCCAAATTTCAGGATCATTCTCTAACCGAAATAAGAAATCCAGGTCTTCTGGTTCTAATGCCCTTAATTCAACCGAAGGGTAAGTCTCTTTCATTACTCTAGATCTATAACCCCTGTAAACACATGAATTGCAGGGCCCGTTAAGTAAACATTTACAAAACCTGAATCCGAAGGTTCAAAGCGCACCCACAGCATTCCACCCACCGCATTCAACTCAATCTCTGTAGCAGCTATTTTCTGATCGAAATAAGCAGCAATTGCAGCAGCTGTGATTCCAGTTCCACAAGCATGAGTCTCCGCTTCTACCCCTCTTTCGTAAGTTCTAATTGCAAGCTTATTTTTTCCGAGAAGTTCAACAAAATTAACATTACATCCGGCAGGGCTAAAAGCGTAGCGAAGTGCTCTACCTTGACTTTCAACTTCAATTTTATCAACCTCCGTAACCCAAACTATCTGATGTGGAGACCCGGTGTCTAAAAACAAATTATCGTTATCCAAACGTTCTACACGAGAAACATTTGACATATTAATTTCGATAAGATGATCTTTTCGTTTCGCTCCTAGAGGGGTGCCATTGAAATCAAAAGTAATAGCATCTGAAAGACCTTTGTGATCAATACCGAATTGGACAATACAGCGTGCCCCGTTACCACAAAAAGAAGACTCTGATCCATCAGAATTAAAATACATCATTTTAAAATCTAACTCGTTATGGCAATCGTAAAACATAAGACCATCTGCACCAACGCCATAGCGTCTTTCACAAATCTGCTTAATCTGTTTGGCGTTAAGCTCAAAGGATACTTCTGAACGATCGATAATCACAAAATCATTCCCCGCTCCGTGATACTTATAAAATGGCACCTTTACATTCATACCTGCAATATACCTCAATTTTTATAGGAATTAGAAGCGTTAAATGAGCGTTAAAAGCCTATTTTAAAAAGAAAAATGATTTCATTTTTGTAAAAAAATCAAGTATTATGAAAAAATGGATCCTCCCCTTAACGATAGCCGTTTTTTCGGCGATCACCACTTCTTTCGTTCAACATTGGTTGACTGATAAAGAGAAACCATCAGTCGAAGCAATAACCTTTGAGAGTGCGACTACCCAGCCTGTTTCTCTTAGACTTCCAGAAACAAGTACCGATTTTACAATCGCTGCTGAGAAAACCATACATGCAGTAGTTCATGTAAAGAATGTTAGCAGCGCCAAAGGGCCTCAATCTTTAATGGACTTTTTCTATGGTTATGAAAGTTTTAGCACCCCTCAAATTGGAACAGGTTCTGGAGTAATTGTATCACCTGACGGATATATCGTTACCAATAATCACGTTATCGAAGAAGCCTCAGAGCTTGAAGTCACTTTAAATAACAATGCCAGTTACACCGCTCAAATCATAGGAACCGACCCAAACTCTGACTTGGCATTATTAAAAATTGAAGCTGAAGAAGAACTCCCCTATTTAGCCTTTGGAGATTCTGATCGCAGTGCGGTTGGCGAATGGGTACTTGCTGTCGGAAACCCGTTTAATCTTACATCTACGGTTACTGCTGGTATTATTTCGGCCAAATCGCGATCGATTTCAACCGCTAACAACCTCTCGTTTATTCAAACCGACGCCGCAGTTAATCCTGGTAATAGTGGTGGCGCACTAGTTAACACCAAAGGAGAGCTTATTGGTATTAACACAGCTATAAAGTCTCGTACCGGATCCTATGTCGGTTATTCATTTGCTATCCCTAGTAATACTGCAAAAAAGGTCATAGAAGATCTTTTAGAATTTGGAAAAGTTCAACGCGGAATACTTGGTATTTCGGCGCTAAGAGCAGAATCTATTGAAGCCATTAGAAGAGGTCTCGACGAAATTGAAGGAGTTTATATCTCTGAAGTAAAT
>DFQX01000071.1:0-367 GCA_002381155.1 Flavobacteriaceae bacterium UBA3478
ATTGATCAATTAATGGATGAAGGGGTAGCCCAGTTATTTACCCTTGATATTAATGGAAGAAAGATTATTGGTACCGTGGGGGCGCTGCAGTACGAGGTCATTCAATATCGTTTAGAGCACGAATATGGAGCGAAGTGTACCTATGAGAATTTCCCCATTCACAAAGCTTGCTGGGTAGATACTGACAATCCAAACAGTGAAGAGTTTAAAGATTTCAAACGAGTGAAACAGAAATTCCTAGCAAGAGATAAGTCAAGTCAACTTGTGTTTCTTGCAGACTCTGCCTTTTCCCTTCAAATGGCCGAACAGAAATATCCAAGTATTCGATTCCACCTCACTTCAGAGTTTAAATAAAAAAAGGCGCCGT
>DFQX01000071.1:657-30614 GCA_002381155.1 Flavobacteriaceae bacterium UBA3478
ACGGCGCCTTTTTTTATGCTTCTCCCATCTTACCGAAATTGATCGGTATCGTGGGCTGTTGATATTCCTTAATCTCTCCGTGTGAAGCCTCAAAGTTGGCGATATTGTTTTGCAACGCCTTCACTAACTTCTTGGCATGTTCGGGAGTAAGGATAACACGACTCTTAACTTTAGCCTTTGGAGTAGCAGGCATTATACTTACGAAATCTACAACAAACTCTGATGCAGAGTGGTTGATAACCGCTAAGTTGGAATAAATCCCCTCAGCGGTTTTTTCATCAATTTCTACGTTTATGCTCTGATCCTTTTCTGACATGAGCTTAAATGTTTATCGCGTCTTCGTCTACTAGGGTCGGAGCAGCTTGACCTGCTCCATACTCATCTTTTGAACCTACTATAATGTGATCGTAGTCTCTAAGACCAGTACCTGCAGGGATCTTGTGACCAACAATCACATTTTCCTTAAGACCTTCTAGTCCGTCTACCTTACCATTAACTGCAGCTTCGTTAAGAACCTTAGTCGTTTCTTGGAACGATGCCGCTGAGATGAATGACTTGGTCTGTAGTGAAGCTCTGGTAATACCCTGAAGAATTGGAGTAGCTGTAGCTGCAATCGCCTCACGAGCACTTACTAAGGTCTTATCTTGACGCTTAAGTAAAGAGTTTTCATCTCTGAGTTGACGAACGGCAACAAGCTGACCTGCTTTAAGATTTTCAGATTCACCAGCATCTTCAACTACCTTCATGCCGAAAATAGCATCGTTTTCTTTGATGAATTCATCCTTGTGTACTAATTGCCCTTCAAGGAATAGTGTATCTCCAGCATCAACGATTTCTACTTTACGCATCATCTGACGAACAACTACCTCAAAGTGCTTATCGTTAATTTTAACTCCTTGAAGTCGGTAAACCTCCTGGATTTCATTAACTAAGTACTGCTGAACTGCCGATGGCCCTTTAATCGCAAGAATATCATTCGGAGTGATTGAACCATCAGATAATGGCATACCCGCTTTCACGAAGTCATTCTCTTGAACAAGGATTTGGTTCGATAACTTAATTAAGTATTTACGAACATCACCAAGCTTAGACTCTACGATAATTTCGCGATTACCACGCTTGATTTTACCAAATGATACTACACCGTCGATTTCAGAAACAACTGCAGGATTTGAAGGATTTCTTGCCTCGAACAACTCGGTTACTCTTGGTAGACCTCCTGTAATATCTCCAGTTTTAGCTGATTTACGTGGAATCTTAACTAGGATCTTACCTTCTTTAATTGAATCACCTTCGTTTACAATTAGGTGAGAACCAACCGGTAGATTGTATGATCTTAGTACGTTTCCTTTCTTATCGTTGATAAGAAGTGTAGGAATTAGTTTCTTGTTTCTTGACTCAGAAATAACTTTCTCTTGGAAACCAGTCTGTTCGTCAATTTCAACTTGATAAGTTACTCCTTGCTCAATATTTTCGAATGCAACGGTACCTGTAAATTCAGAAATAATTACACCGTTGTATGGATCCCATTGGCAAAGAACATCACCTTTCTTGATCTTAGCTCCATTCTCTACAAAAACTTGAGAACCGTAAGGCAGGTTATGTGTATTTAATACAGCACCCGTTTTAGGCTCAACAAGTTTGAATTCAGCGGTTCTAGAAATAATGATATTAGCCTTTTCGCCTTCAGCGTTTTCACCTTGAACGACACGTAAGTCTTCAATCTCGGCAACCCCGTCAAACTTAGCGATTAACTGGCTTTCTTCAGAAACGTTACCAGCAATACCTCCTACGTGGAAGGTACGTAATGTAAGCTGTGTACCAGGCTCTCCAATAGATTGAGCAGCAACAACTCCAACAGATTCACCTTTTTGAACTGGTTTGTTCGTTGCCAAGTTTCTACCATAACATTTCTCACAAATACCTTTCTCAGCCTCACATGTAAGTGCAGATCTAACCTCTACTCGATCGATTGCAGTAGCGTTAATCTTCTGTACTTCTGCAGCCTCGATATATCCGCCTGCTTCAATGATCACATCTCCTGTTAATGGATCAACGACATCGTTAAGAGCAACACGTCCAAGAATACGTTCTCCAAGAGTTTCAACGATTTCTTCGTTTTTCTTTAAGGCCTCAACCTCAACACCTCTAAGCGTACCGCAATCTTGAGTAGTAATAATTACATCTTGTGCAACGTCAACGAGTCGACGAGTAAGGTATCCGGCATCCGCAGTTTTAAGTGCAGTATCCGCAAGACCTTTACGAGCACCGTGAGTTGAAATAAAGTATTCAAGAATTGAAAGACCTTCTTTAAAGTTTGAAAGAATTGGGTTTTCAATGATCTCACCACCACCAGCAGTAGATTTCTTAGGCTTAGCCATAAGACCACGCATACCGGTTAACTGACGAATCTGTTCCTTAGATCCACGAGCACCAGAATCAAGCATCATGTATACCGAGTTAAATCCTTGCTGATCTTCTCTAATACGCTTCATAGCAAGCTCAGTAAGCATTGCGTTGGTAGACGTCCAAACATCAATCACCTGATTGTAACGCTCATTATTAGTGATCAGTCCCATGTTATAGTTTCCCATGATACCATCAACTTGAGCATTTGCCTCTTCGATCATCTTGGTTTTTTCAGCAGGGATAATAATATCACCTAAGCTGAAAGAAAGACCTCCTTTGAAAGCGAACTCATAACCCATCTGCTTAATACGATCTAAGAACTCAGCAGTTCTAGGAACATCAGTTACTTCAAGGATACGTCCGATAATATCACGAAGCGCTTTCTTATTCAATACTTGATTGATGAAACCGGCTTCTTCAGGAACTACATTATTAAATAAAACACGGCCTACAGTGGTTTCAATGATTTGAGGTACTAACTCACCTGCCTCATTGAAATCCTTAACGCGAATTTTAATTGCAGCATTAAGATTTACTCTCTTCTCATTGAAAGCGATAACTACCTCTTCAGGAGAATAGAAGGTTAACCCTTCACCTTGAACAGGAACTTCTGGGGTAGAACGTCTTTCTTTAGTCATATAGTACAGACCCAGTACCATGTCCTGAGAAGGTACGGTAATTGGTGAACCATTGGCAGGGTTCAGGATGTTCTGAGAAGCCAGCATTAATAGTTGTGCCTCTAGAATCGCTTCTGGACCTAATGGTAGGTGAACCGCCATCTGATCCCCATCAAAGTCAGCGTTAAATGCCGTACATGCAAGTGGGTGAAGACGAATTGCTTTACCTTCAATTAATTTAGGTTGGAAAGCCTGAATACCTAAACGGTGAAGTGTGGGGGCACGGTTAAGAAGAACTGGGTGACCTTTGATCACGTTCTCTAAGATGTCCCAAACTACAGGTTCTTTCTTATCGATAATCTTCTTCGCTGATTTAACGGTTTTTACAATACCGCGCTCAATCAGTTTACGAATAATAAAAGGCTTGTATAGCTCGGCAGCCATATCTTTTGGTAAACCACACTCAAATAATTTTAAGTCTGGACCAACAACGATTACCGAACGTGCTGAATAATCAACACGCTTACCTAATAAGTTTTGACGAAAACGACCTTGCTTACCTTTCAGTGAATCAGAAAGTGATTTAAGCGGACGATTTGATTCTGTCTTAACTGCAGAAGCTTTACGTGTGTTATCGAATAATGAATCCACCGCCTCTTGAAGCATACGCTTCTCGTTTCTTAAGATTACTTCAGGAGCTTTAATCTCGATAAGTCTCTTAAGACGGTTGTTACGAATAATTACTCGTCTATATAAATCATTTAAATCTGAGGTTGCAAAACGACCTCCATCTAGTGGCACAAGCGGACGTAATTCTGGTGGAATTACAGGTACCACTTTCATGATCATCCACTCAGGCTTATTCTCGCGATTAGCCTGAGACTCACGGAAAGACTCGACAACTTGTAGACGCTTTAACGCCTCAGTTTTACGTTGCTTAGAAGTCTCGGTGTTTGCCTTATGACGTAATTCATAAGACAACGTCTCTAGATCAATACGTTGAAGTAATTCGATCAAACATTCGGCACCCATCTTAGCGATGAATTTGTTTGGATCTGAATCTTCTAGATATTGGTTCTCTTGTGGAAGTTCATCAATAATATTTAGGTATTCTTCTTCAGTTAAGAAGTCTAGCATTTGAAGATCTTCACCTTCAGGGCCTTTTGCAATACCTGGTTGAATAACTACATAACGTTCGTAGTAGATGATCATGTCAAGTTTCTTCGACGGAAGTCCAAGAAGGTAACCTAACTTGTTTGGTAACGAACGGAAATACCAAATATGAGCAACAGGGACTACTAGTGAAATGTGTCCAACGCGATCACGACGAACTTTCTTCTCCGTAACCTCAACACCACATCGATCACAAACGATACCGCGGTAACGGATACGCTTATATTTACCACAAGCACACTCGTAATCCTTAACAGGACCGAAGATACGCTCACAAAAGAGACCATCTCTTTCAGGCTTGTGTGTACGGTAATTGATGGTTTCAGGCTTCAACACCTCTCCTCGCGATGCTGCAAGGATAGATTCTGGAGAAGCAAGACCAATCGAAATCTTATTAAATCTTTGCTCAGTTGTATCGTTAACTCTAGCCATAATAACGTAAAGCTTTGTTTAATTAATGTTTAGAATTATTCTTCGAGACGAATGTCGAGTCCTAATCCTTTTAATTCGTGCATAAGAACGTTGAATGATTCAGGTAGACCAGGCTCTGGCATAGTCTCCCCTTTCACAATCGCTTCATAGGTCTTCGCACGACCTACTACGTCATCCGATTTAACGGTTAAGATTTCTCTTAGCGTAGAAGAAGCTCCATAAGCTTCAAGTGCCCACACCTCCATCTCACCGAAACGCTGACCTCCGAACTGCGCTTTACCACCAAGTGGTTGCTGAGTAATCAGAGAGTATGGTCCGATAGAACGTGCGTGCATCTTATCATCAACCATGTGGCCTAGTTTAAGCATGTAGATCACACCAACCGTTGCTGGTTGATCGAAACGCTCTCCGGTTCCACCGTCAAATAAATAAGTGTGTCCATATCTAGGAATACCGGCTTCATCTGTTAAAGCATTGATCTGGTCAATGTTCGCTCCGTCAAAGATTGGAGTGGCATATTTCTGACCTAATTTTTGACCTGCCCAACCAAGAACAGTCTCATAGATCTGACCAATATTCATACGAGAAGGTACCCCAAGTGGATTAAGTACGATATCTACAGGTGTACCGTCTTCTAGGAAAGGCATATCCTCGTCGCGAACAATACGTGCAACGATACCTTTGTTTCCATGACGACCTGCCATCTTATCACCTACTTTCAGCTTACGCTTCTTAGCAATATAAACTTTAGCAAGTTTCATGATACCTGCAGGTAGCTCATCTCCAACAGAAATGGTAAACTTATCTCTTCTAAGGTTACCTTGAAGATCATTAAGCTTAATCTTGTAGTTGTGAAGTAGGTCTGCAATAAGCGCGTTTACAGGCTCATCAACCGTCCAGCTTCCGCCAACAAGGTGAGCGAAATCTTCAACTGCGTGAAGCATTTTAAGCGTGTACTTCTTACCTTTCGGTAAAACCTCTTCACCTAAATCATTAAGAACTCCCTGAGAAGTCTTACCATTTACGATAGTGAATAATTTCTCTACCAAACGGTCTTTCAACTCCTGGAATTTAACTTCATACTCAAGTTCTAAAGCTTGGATAGCGTCCTTTTCTTCTGAACGTTTACGCTTATCCTTAACGCTTCTCGCAAATAACTTCTTATCAATTACTACACCTCTAAGCGATGGTGAAGCTTTTAATGAAGCATCTTTTACATCTCCCGCCTTATCACCGAAGATCGCACGAAGTAATTTTTCTTCTGGAGTTGGATCAGATTCACCTTTAGGTGTAATCTTACCAATTAAAATATCACCAGGCTTAACTTCTGCTCCAATACGAATCATTCCGTTTTCATCGAGGTCTTTAGTAGCCTCTTCAGAAACGTTAGGAATATCGTTGGTAAGTTCTTCAGCTCCTAGTTTGGTATCTCTAACTTCAAGAGCATACTCGTCTACGTGAATCGATGTAAAGATATCTTCACGAACTACACGCTCAGAGATTACGATGGCATCCTCGAAGTTGTAACCCTTCCAAGGCATGAAGGCAACCTTCATGTTTCTACCTAAAGCAAGTTCACCTTTTTCAGTTGCGTAACCCTCACAAAGTACTTGACCTTTTTCGACACGATCTCCACGAGATACAATCGGTTTAAGGTTAATACTCGAACCTTGGTTCGTCTTTCTAAATTTAATGAGGTTGTACTCTTTCTCCTCTTCATCAAAAGAAACTAAACGCTCTTCATCAGTCTTAGTGTATTTGATAAAGATACGCTCTGCGTCTACGTATTCAACAACACCGTCACCCTCTGCGTTAATAAGAACTCTTGAGTCTTTAGCAACTTGACGCTCTAAACCAGTTCCAACAATTGGAGATTCAGGACGTAAAAGTGGTACCGCCTGACGCATCATGTTTGATCCCATCAGTGCACGGTTTGCATCATCGTGCTCAAGGAAAGGAATTAGCGATGCTGAAATTGAAGCGATTTGGTTGGGTGCCACATCAGTATAGTGAATTTCTTCTGGAGAAACTACAGGGAAATCACCCTCCATACGAGCAATTACTTTATCTGCTTCAATAGTTCCGTCGGCTTTCATCGGAATGTTAGCCTGCGCGATTAAACGCTCTTCTTCTTCCTCGGCACTTAAATAAGTGAAACCAGATAAATCTACTTTTCCGTTTTCGACTTTACGATAAGGAGTCTCAAGGAATCCCATGGTATTCACCTTAGAGAATACCGACATCGATGAAATAAGACCGATGTTTGGACCTTCAGGAGTCTCAATCGGACATAATCTACCGTAATGAGTATAGTGAACGTCACGAACCTCGAAACCAGCACGCTCACGTGAAAGACCACCAGGCCCTAGGGCAGATAATCTACGCTTGTGAGTAATCTCAGCAAGTGGATTCGTTTGATCCATGAACTGAGAAAGCTGATTCGTTCCAAAGAACGAGTTGATCACCGATGAAAGTGTCTTCGCATTGATCAAATCAATAGGAGTAAACACTTCGTTGTCGCGAACATTCATTCGTTCTCTAATGGTTCTAGCCATACGCGCTAAACCAACGCCGAACTGTTGTGAAAGTTGTTCTCCAACAGTTCTTACACGACGGTTTGAAAGGTGATCGATATCATCAATTTCTGCCTTAGAGTTAATCAGCTCGATCAGATACTTGATGATAGTGATAATATCTTCTTTAGTTAAGACTTGCTTATCCATCTCGATATCAAGACCTAACTTCTTGTTCATTCTATAACGACCTACTTCTCCAAGATTATAACGTTGATCAGAGAAGAATAGTTTATCGATAATACCACGAGCAGTTTCCTCATCTGGCGGCTCGGCATTTCTTAATTGACGATAAACATGCTCAACGGCTTCTTTTTCAGAGTTGGTTGGGTCTTTTTGTAGGGTATTGTAAATAATTGCGTATTCAGCTTGAGCGTTGTTTTCCTTGTGAAGAAGAATCGTTTTCACATCAGCCTCAATAATCATATCAAGGTGCTCCTTCTCTAAAATCGTATCACGATCTAATACAATCTCATTACGCTCAATCGATACTACCTCTCCTGTATCCTCATCCACGAAATCTTCGTGCCAAGTATTTAATACACGAGCAGCAAGTTTACGACCAAGAACTTTCTTAAGACCAGTCTTCGAAACCTTAACCTCCTCAGAGAGATCAAAAATTTCAAGTATGTCCTTATCGCGTTCGTAGCCGATCGCTCTAAAGAGTGTAGTAACCGGTAATTTCTTTTTACGATCAATATAAGCGTACATAACGCCATTGATATCCGTAGCAAATTCAATCCATGAACCTTTAAAAGGAATAACACGGGCTGAATATAATTTAGTTCCGTTAGCGTGAACCGATTGACCAAAGAATACACCAGGAGAACGGTGAAGTTGAGAAACAATCACACGCTCTGCACCGTTAATCACAAAGGTTCCAGAAGGTGTCATGTAAGGAATAGTTCCTAAGTAAACATCCTGAACAATCGTCTCGAAGTCTTCGTGCTCTGGGTCAGTACAATAAAGTTTTAAACGTGCTTTTAGCGGCACACTGTAGGTAAGACCTCTCTCGATACACTCTTGAATGTTATATCGGGGTGGATCAACGAAATAATCCAAAAACTCAAGAACAAACTGATTTCTTGTGTCTGTAATTGGAAAGTTCTCCATGAAGGTGTTAAAAAGACCTTCATTACCTCTAGCGTCCGACTTAGTTTCTAATTGAAAGAAATCTTGAAAGGATTTGATTTGAATATCTAAGAAGTCTGGATATTCAGGAATGCTCTTTGCAGATGCGAAATGTACTCTTTCGGTTTGTTTTGTAACCATCTAACGGACAATTTATAGTCAAAAAAAGTATTATAAGTCGACCTTATTTCAAAGGCCCTAACAACCTAGGTTGTTTAAAACAGGCGAAGGTCTAACCAACTTTCGTTGGATAGACCTTTGCCTAATAAGCTATGGAAGTATTACTTAAGCTCAACCTCAGCACCAGCCTCTTCAAGAGATTTTTTGATACCTTCAGCTTCGTCTTTAGAAACACCTTCTTTAACTGGTTTTGGAGCTCCGTCAACTACTTCTTTAGCTTCTTTCAGTCCAAGACCTGTTAATTCTTTTACAAGCTTAACAACCGCAAGTTTAGAAGCACCTGCTGCCTTAAGAATTACGTCAAATTCTGACTTTTCTTCTGCACCAGCAGCTTCTCCACCACCAGCAGCAGGACCAGCAACAGCTACAGCTGCAGCTGCAGGCTCGATACCATACTCCTCCTTAAGGATGTTAGCTAATTCATTAACCTCTTTTACAGTTAGGTTAACCAGTTGTTCTGCGAAATCTTTTAAATCTGCCATTTTTCTATCGTTTAATAAAGTTTAAAATATTGTGTATTGAGTGCGTACAAATTATCGTTCAGAAAGGGTTTGAATAATACCCGCAAGCTTACCGCCACCTGATTTAAGACCAGACACAACGTTTTTCGCTGGGCTCTGAAGAAGTGAAATGATATCACCGATAAGTTCTTCCTTAGACTTGATGCTTACAAGCGTATCAAGCAGGTCGTCACCGATGTAAACCGATTCTTCAACATAAGCACCTTTTAAAACGGGCTTCTTTGATTTCTTTCTGAAATTTTTAATCAATTTCGCTGGACCGTTACCAGTCTCAGCAATCATCATTGAGGTTTCACCTTTAAGGATCGTAGTTAATTCACCGAAATCCTTATCTGAAGCCTCCATTGCTTTTGCAAGCAAAGTGTTCTTAACTACTGTAAGTGAAATATTTGCCTTAAAGCAAGATCTTCTTAAATCAGCAGTAGAAGCCGCATCTAAACCTGAGATATCAGTAAGATAAATCGTAGTGCTTGATGCTAACTTCTCTTTAAGTTGTTCTATAGCTAGTGCTTTTTCTTCTCTAGTCATGTTGTAAGTTCTTAAGTACTTAAATGGCTTTTGGGTCAAGTGGAATACTCGGACTCATCGTTGAAGAAATATGGACACTCTTCATGTAAACCCCTTTTGCAGCAGCAGGCTTCATACGATTTAAAGTATCAATAAGCTCTTTAGCGTTGTCTGCGATCTTGTCAGATTCGAATGAAACCTTTGCAATTGCAGCATGAACATTACCCGCTTTATCTACTTTAAAGTCAATTTTACCTGATTTAACTTCTGTTACCGCTTTAGCGACATCCATAGTAACCGTTCCTGTTTTTGGGTTTGGCATAAGACCACGAGGTCCTAATACACGACCTAAAGGTCCTAATTTACCCATAACAGCAGGCATGGTGATAATAACGTCAACGTCTGTCCAACCTGATTTAATTTTGTCTAGATACTCATCTAAACCAACATAATCAGCTCCAGCTTCTTTAGCCTCGGCTTCTTTATCAGGCGTTACTAGTGCTAAAACGCGAACGTCTTTACCGGTACCGTGAGGTAGGGTAACAACACCACGAACCATTTGATTTGCTTTACGTGGATCTACTCCAAGGCGTACTGCTAAATCAACAGATGCATCAAAATTTGCTTTGGTAATCTCTTTAACTAAAGCTGCGGCTTCGGTAAGTGAGTAAAGCTTAGTACTATCAATTAGTGCTCTAGCCTCTTTTTGTTTTTTTGTCAATTTTCCCATTACGTCAGTCGTTTATTAAAAAGGTTTAGTTCCAGAAACTTTGATACCCATAGATCTTGCTGTACCAGCAATCATCATCATCGCAGACTCAACTGTGAAGGCATTTAAATCTACCATCTTGTCTTCTGCAATTCCTTTGATTTGATCCCAAGTAACCGAAGCAACTTTAGAACGATTTGGTTCACCTGAACCTTTTTTAACTTTTGCTGCTTCCAATAGCTGAACGGCCGCCGGAGGTGTTTTTACCACAAAGTCGAAAGACTTATCCGTGTAAACCGTGATAACTACTGGTAAAACTTTACCAGGCTTATCCTGAGTTCTAGCATTAAACTGCTTACAGAACTCCATGATGTTTACACCTGCGGCACCTAAGGCGGGTCCAACCGGTGGCGATGGGTTCGCAGCACCTCCCCTAACTTGTAGCTTAACTACTTTACCTATTTCTTTTGCCATAATTAATAATTAATCGTTTGCCGTTGCATTGTTGGAAGCGATACAACTGAGCGATTATGTAACATTTATATTTTCTCTACTTGTAAATAGCTTAATTCAAGAGGCGTTCTTCTACCAAAAATCTTCACCATTACCTCAAGTTTGCGCTTTTCTTCGTTGATTTTCTCAATAGTTCCATTGAAACCATTGAAAGGACCATCAACCACCTTAATTGTTTCACCAAGTACAAATGGAATAGCGACATCATCCGCATTGAGTGATAACTCATCCACTTTACCAAGCATTCTATTTACTTCAGACTTACGCAATGGTACAGGATCTCCTCCTTTGGTTTCACCTAAAAATCCAATAACGTTCGTAATCGAACGAATGACGTGAACCATCTCACCTCCTAAATTCGCCTTAATCATGATGTATCCAGGGAAATAGGTACGCTCCTTTTGAATCTTTTTACCGTTACGAATCTGAACAACCTTTTCAGTAGGGACGAGAACTTCATCTAAGTAGTCACTCAAACCTTGACGCTCAATCTCAGTTTGAATGTAACCACTGATTTTATTCTCTTGTCCGCTTACCGCACGAACCACATACCATTTCTTTTCAAGTACCTCTGACATTGTTGTGCTTCGTTATTATTTAATCAAACTAAAGTATACCTGAATCAAGCGGCTAAACACAGAGTCTACTCCCCAAGTCAATAGGGCAAAAAGGATTGAGAACACTGCTACAGTAACCATAAGGCTAGATGATTCTTGACGTGATGGCCAAGAAACCTGGTTCTTTAATTCCTCTACTGATTCTTTGATATAATTAATCATCTTTTCTTCGTCTATAATTGAGGCCAAGCCTCGTAATACTTGCACGGGAGGAGAGACTCGAACTCCCGACACCTGGTTTTGGAGACCAGTGCTCTACCAACTGAGCTACACCCGTTTGTATGTACACTAAAAGGTATCCTTAATCAGGACACCCTTTAGCGCATACACTATTGTAAACTAGAGCTTAGTCTAGAATTTCAGTTACCTGTCCTGCACCTACAGTTCTACCACCTTCACGGATAGCAAAACGTAGACCAACGCTAAGTGCGATTGGCTGGATTAGATCAACAGTAATAGTAAGGTTATCACCTGGCATTACCATCTCAACACCATCAGGAAGGTTGATGTTACCTGTTACGTCAGTTGTACGAACGTAGAACTGTGGACGGTAGTTGTTGTGGAATGGAGTGTGACGTCCACCTTCTTCTTTTTTAAGGATATAAACCTCAGCTTTGAATTTCGCGTGTGGCTTAACTGAAGCAGGCTTACAGATTACCATACCTCGCTTGATATCAGATTTCTCAATACCACGAAGTAGTAAACCTACGTTATCACCAGCTTCTCCACGATCTAGGATCTTACGGAACATCTCTACCCCAGTGATTGTTGAAGTAAGTTTTTCAGCTCCCATACCGATGATCTCTACAGGGTCTCCAGTGTTAGCAACACCAGTTTCGATACGACCTGTAGCAACAGTACCACGACCTGTAATTGTAAATACGTCTTCGATAGGCATTAGGAATGGCTTATCTACGTCACGAGCAGGAAGTTCAATCCAGTTATCTACAGCTTCCATAAGCTCCATAACTGTATCTACCCATTTTTGCTCGCCGTTAAGAGCACCTAGTGCAGAACCCATGATAACAGGTCCATTGTCACCATCGTACTCATAGAATGATAAAAGCTCACGAACCTCCATCTCAACTAGCTCAAGTAGCTCTTCGTCATCAACCATATCCACTTTGTTCATGAATACAACGATACGAGGAATACCTACCTGACGACCAAGAAGGATGTGCTCACGAGTTTGTGGCATAGGACCATCAGTAGCAGCTACTACTAAGATCGCACCGTCCATCTGTGCAGCACCAGTTACCATGTTCTTTACGTAATCCGCGTGACCTGGACAGTCAACGTGAGCATAGTGACGGTTTGCAGTAGAATACTCTACGTGTGAAGTGTTAATAGTAATACCACGTTCTTTCTCTTCAGGAGCGTTGTCGATCGAGTCGAAGGTACGCATCTCAGATAAACCTGCATTCGCAAGTACAGTGGTGATCGCTGCAGTAAGAGTAGTCTTACCGTGGTCTACGTGCCCAATAGTACCAATGTTAAGGTGGGGTTTCGACCGGTCAAATGTTTCCTTTGCCATTGTTAATGAATTTAATCTTAGTTTATATTAGTGTATAATCTTAAAAAAACACATACCCTCCTTTAGGGAGCGCAGTGCTGTAATTAATTCTTTTCTTTGAGCCAATGACGGGATTTGAACCCGTGACCTCTTCCTTACCAAGGAAACGCTCTACCCCTGAGCTACACCGGCCTAATGTTTCCTTCTAAGCAAGAGCATTGAAACTCTTTGTAATATTTTGAGCGGGAGACCGGGTTCGAACCGGCGACATTCAGCTTGGAAGGCTGACGCTCTACCAACTGAGCTACTCCCGCATTTCGTCTACATTAGACGTATATTTCATTACTTCAATTTGTGGGGAGAGCAGGATTCGAACCTGCGAAGGTAAAAACCAACAGATTTACAGTCTGTCCTCGTTGGCCGCTTGAGTATCTCCCCGGCACTTTTGGGATCACTCCCCCTTTTTGTTATTGGAGCCGGTGGAGGGACTCGAACCCACGACCTGCTGATTACAAATCAGCTGCTCTAGCCAGCTGAGCTACACCGGCGTCAAACGCCTTTTTCCAACAAAAAAAAGTCCGCTATTTCTAACGGACTGCAAATGTAGAGAATATTTTTTTTTATCAAAACAAATTCTAACAAATTTCTATCGTCAAAAACCTCTGATTTGCTTTTTCTTTTTGACCATGCGTTCAAGAGCATGAACTCCTTGGTCTGCAGACTGCTCAAAGGTCCTAGCAAACTTCCTTACCAGCAACTTCCCTTTAGGAACTACTAACTTAATCTCTGTTAGTTTGTTAGACTTTTGTTTCGTGTTTTCAACCTTTAAAAAAACCTCAGCCTCAAGAATACGACCATAGAATCGCTCGAGCTTCTCAAGTCTTTTGTCAATAAAGGTTTTGAGCTTTGCATCAGCTTTAAAGTTGACGGCATGAAATTGTACAACCATAAGTTTGACTTTTTGGGGCGAACCCCGTTTTACTTATGAAGAAGATTGATTACCGCGCGGATGCGAAGACTGATAAATCATTTTTAGCTCCTCAATACTGCTATGGGTATAAACCTGGGTGGCAGCCAAACTACTATGGCCTAACAACTCCTTAACGGTATTCAGGTCAGCTCCGCGATTTAACAAATGCGTCGCAAACGTGTGTCGAATCATATGCGGACTCTTCTTCTGCTTAACCGACACACCTTCAAGGTAATCATTTATCTTACGGTATACAAATTTCGGATACAGTTCTTGTCCTCTATCCGTTACCAGCAATGAAGAAAAAGTAGAGGTCTTAAACTTTACTCTTCTCTTCTCAACATACTCTTTTATTAAACCAACCGTTGAGCACAGTAATGGAAGTAATCGCTCCTTTCCACCTTTACCATAAATTTTAACCGTACGTGCACTAGTATCCAAATCTCGGTCTCTGATACCAATAAGTTCACTCCGACGAACTCCTAGGGTGTAAAGCAGTTCAATAATTAATCGATCTCTCAACTTTTCGAAAGTATCCGAATCACTAGAATGATTAAAATGATTAAATAAATTTTGAATCTCATCCTCAGAAAAGGGAACCGAAACCTTTTTAGGTTGCTTTAGAGCCTTATGATTACCAAGCGGGTGACTGTCAATTACAGATTTGCTTAAGAAATAAGAATAAAATCGACGAAGCGCACTTACCTTTCTGTTGATGGTTCGAGGATTGAGATCTTGACTGCTCAAATAGACGATAAAATTTCGCAACAAGGAATAGTCGAGCTCAGTTAGTCTCGAAAACTGTTCTACCGTCAACTCAAAATACTCGAAGGCTTGAGAAAGATCAGAATAGTACGAAGTATAGGTATGCTGAGAATATTTCTTCTCCAGCTTTAGGAAATTCACAAAGTCTTCGATTTCGTACATAACCTTGAAAATAAAAAAAGCCTGCTAATGCAGGCTTTATTATTCTAAAATTCTTTGGACTATAGCGCTTCTTGGTCGCGTAATCCTTGAATGTACTGAGCTTTTTGTAACTGCTCGCGCATACGTACCGATTTCTTAACGAACTGCTGACGGCTTCTTAGCTGACGCATGGTACCTGTTTTATCGAATTTACGCTTAAAACGCTTTAGCGCTCTGTCGATATTTTCACCTTCTTTTACTGGAATAATTAGCATAATACTTGCACCTCCTTTCAATTACGGCTGCAAATATACGATTAAAGTCGAATGCCGCTAATCTTTAAGTATATTTTTTGCAATTACAACTTTCTGTATTTCAGTTGTTCCCTCTCCGATAGTACAAAGTTTTGCATCTCGATAGAATTTTTCTACAGGGTAATCTTTAGTGTATCCATACCCACCATGAATTTGTATCGCCTCATTGGCAACACGAACACAAAGTTCTGAAGCGTACATCTTGCTCATGGCTGAATGCAATGTCATTTTTCGACCTTCATTCTTTAGATAGGCGGCTTTGTGCAAGAGCAATTCAGCCGCTTCAATTTCAGTAGCCATATCGGCCAGCTTGAATGAAATTCCTTGAAAGCTCGATATCGGTTTACCAAATTGCTCGCGTTCTTTAGAATACTTCAAAGCGGCTTCATAGGCTCCTTTAGCAATACCTAAGGACAAAGCTCCAATCGAGATTCGACCCCCATCAAGAATCTTCATCGATTGTATAAAACCCTCTCCTAATTCACCAAGGCGCTGATCATCACTAATTCTACAATTATCGAAGATGATTTCTGCCGTTTCACTAGCTCGCATTCCTAACTTATCCTCTTTCTTACCACTGGTAAATCCTGGCATTCCTTTTTCTAAAATGAAAGCAGTCATTCCGCGATAATCTCCCTTTTCACCAGTTCGAGCAATAACCACAGCTATATCACCGCTTTTACCGTGAGTTATAAAATTCTTAGACCCGTTAAGCACCCAATGGTCGCCATCTTTTACAGCGGTTGTATTCATGCCCCCTGCGTCAGATCCGGTATTGTGTTCTGTCAATCCCCAAGCTCCAATATGTTCACCTGAGGCTAACTTGGGCAAATAGCGCTTTTTCTGATCCTCACTTCCGAAAGAAAGAATGTGATTGGTGCACAGCGAATTATGTGCAGCAATAGATAAGCTAATCGAAGGGTCTACTTTAGAAATTTCTTCGATTATCGCGATATACTCGTGATATCCTAACTCTGATCCACCGTAGGCTTCAGGTACCAAAATACCCATAAACCCCATATTTCCTGCTTCACGTAGTACCTCAACCGGAAAGTACTGAGTTTCATCCCACTCTCTTACTTTATCGGTTAAGAACTGTTCTGCAAAATTACGAGCAGCGTCTGCAACCATCTGTTGTTCTTCTGTACGATCAAAATTCATCATGAGCGAATACCTATATATATAGACGTTGTATTAATAAGTCAAATATACGAGAAGCTTTTTATTTTTGTTTAACGTTTTAAGTAAAAGGTTAGTCACAAATTCTTTACTCCCCAAACCTTCTGGTCGATTTCTCAAACTGATTAACCACTCGATTTCTGACGCGCTAAGATAGGGCAATGTACTGAGTTCTTCCTCAGAAGCTAATCTGATATTCATAGGAATTATAGTGTCTGACTTTATCTCAAAAGCCTCTTTAATTCGATCTACAACGATAGAATCTAAACCATATACCCGGTACAATTGATTGATATCAGAGTACCCATTTAAAGAATAACCGTAGTTTATGATCCGCTCAGATAAGACCGGACCAACACCTCGAATCTTTTTTAGATCTGTTGCTAATGCCTTGTTAAGGTTTCGCTTGTAGATTGGCTTGTTTAGGGTAGTTATTTTGTCAGTACTAGAGGCAAGTAAAACGTTCTCTAATCGAGATCTATCCATAACCTTTTTCTGCTCAGAACTGACCTCAAACCTCTCTGGGTTAAAAATAACTCGTTGATAACCCTCTGTAAGCAGAGAATGAAGAGACTTAATTACGCATAAAACAAGCAGTAAAAAAAGAACCCCTTTTCGTTCTTCATTAGAGATACGAAAAGGGGTTCGTTTCGGTTTCAATGAGTTTAACTCTTTATCGCCTTTAGATAGCGTTTCAATTGTTGTTTTACCTCAGGGAACAAGAAGTATAATCCTACCATATTAGGGAACACCATTGCAAAAATCATCGCATCTGAGAAGGCCCAAATCGAATCCATACTTGCCGCAGCACCAATAATGATAAATACAAGGAATAAGAATTTATAGGTTAAATCCATTACCTGGCCTCTTCCGAATAGAAATTTCCATGATTGAAGACCATAGTATGACCATGAAATCATCGTAGAAACTGCAAATAAAACTACTGCGATAGTAAGGAAAACGTTAGAGTAAGGAATGTAATTAGCAAATGCTTTAGAGGTAATTCCCGCACCTTCGTAGGGCATACCATCAATTAAAACAACACCCGAACCATCACCTCCGTAATCAAAAATACCACCCATGTTGTAAATAACAATAACTAGTGCTGTCATCGTACAGATTAGAACCGTATCGATAAATGGTTCTAACAGCGCTACTAGACCTTCTGAAGCCGAGTATTTAGTCTTAACCGCAGAGTGAGCAATCGAAGCTGAACCCGCACCTGCTTCATTAGAGAAGGCCGCGCGTCTAAATCCAATCAAAAGAACACCAATAACTCCTCCAACTCCAATAGCCTTCGGCTGAAAAGCCTCCGTTATAATTTGAGAAATCGCATCATCTACAAGAGCAAAGTTCGAGCCGATGATATAAAGACAGGCCAGAATATACATCCCAGCCATTAGGGGTACTACCTTTTCAGTTACCGAAGCGATTCGTTTGATACCACCAATAATGATTATACCAACCACTGCAGCAATCACTATACCAATAATAGTACCTGCCATAGTGCTGTCTAATCCAAATAATTCTTTGATGACGATGGTTGCCTGGTTCGATTGAGCAGCATTACCTCCACCAAAAGATCCACCAATACAGAATAAAGCAAAAAAGGCCGCAACCACTTTACCAAGTTTAGCGAAACCTTTGTTCGACAAACCTTTCTTTAAAAAATACATAGGCCCACCGTAAACAGTTCCGTTTTCATCCACATCACGATATTGAATACCTAAGGTACATTCCACAAACTTGGTAGACATACCTAACAGACCGCAAATGATCATCCAAAAAGTGGCGCCAGGACCTCCGAGAGCAATTGCTAAAGCTACCCCAGCAATATTACCATTACCTACCGTCCCTGAAACCGCCGTGGCTAATGCTTGAAAGTGACTAACCTCCCCTTCTTGACTCTCATCTCTGATTGTACCCGTAACATCACCATCGACAATATTTACTTCAGACTTTTCTGCTCCGTGACCCTCAGTTTCTAATTCATCGTACTTTCCACGAACTACGTTAATTGCCGTACCGAAATATCTAATATTGGGAAAACCGAAATAAAGGGTAAAAAATAGCGCACTACCTACAAGCAGAATGAGCACGAAAGGAGTGCCTAATACTTCAAAAAAGACCAGGTTAGTGACGAAGTCAGAGAAAGGCTTAAAGGCTTCGTCAATGCGACGATCTAAACCTTTTTCCTGAGCGCTTAATGCACTACTACTCAACACAAAAAACATAAAAGCTAGCAGTCGAAGAGAACGAACCATAAAATTTCTTTGGATTTTTAAATTCACAAAGCGCTCAAGTTGCTAAAAAATTTACGATTTAGCAACGAAAGCTTTAAAAAACAAAGAAAGAAAATAGCACTGCAATTTGTGTTCAGTTTCGCCCCTAGAGATCGAAAACCGAACTACGCTTGGTATAAACAAGGTCTTTTATTCTCAGCCAAAAGGCTACAAAAAGATACAGGGCAAAGCCAAATCCTAGGGTAATAAAGGTGAGATATATAAAGGTTAGTCGAATCACTCTAGGTCGAATCCCCCAAGAATCTCCAATTCGTTGACAAACTTTAAATCCCCACAATTGCAAGGTGTAGATAAACTGTGTCAAAGGCTTAATTATATAAGTTCACCTTCCCATTCCATCATTCCGCCTACTAAGTTGTAAGCGTTTTCGATTCCTTGAGATCTGAGAATAGCACAGGCTTGACCTGAGCGGTTTCCCGATCGACAGTAAACAAAATAAGAAGCATTTTTATCAAAGCTAGCCACTGCATCCATGAATCCTTGCGGATTGAAAATATCGTGATTGATTGCTCCCTTAACTTTACCTGAAGCTACTTCATCAGCAGTTCTAACATCTAGGATAACTGCATTATCCGTTGATTCAAGCTTTTCGATCCACTCTTGTTGTGATAAATTCATGCTGCGTAATTTTAATTTTTTTCAAAGATAGAAGTATTAGATAATGTCTTTTGTAACTCAAGTTGCGCAATTCCCAAATCGCGATAATTCAAAGGCGCGTCAAAAAACAAGCGCTTATTTCCCTCAATCATCAAAGTAACAGGAATCGACATCAGCTTCCACTTTTCACTCACCCTAAATCGCCAGTTTAAATCAACTTCAGGTTCAATTAAAAATACTTGACTTTTGATGTCCAACTCTTCTATAACTTGAGGAACCTTGCTATCCCAAACTGACTTTCTGTCGAGACTTACAAAAATCAATTTCACCTCAGGGTGATCCTTGGCAAATCTTTCAAAATCTGGCATTTCTTTTAGGCAAGGGGTACACCAAGTGGCCCAGAAATTATAAATCGTCAATTGCTCTGTTTCCTCTGACAGTAAAGAAATCAATTCATCTACGGACAATGAAACTGGTGAGGTAGTGGTTTCCTTGGGAGAGCAAGAACCTAAAGAAAAGGTTAAAAAAAGAAATACTAAGAATAGACGCATATTTAGAACAGAATGCATTTCAATAACTTTGTCAAAAATATGCAAAATGAAAAGAGAAGAAATACTGAATGATCTAGGATGGCGATATGCCACCAAAAGATTTAATCGGGAAGAGTCAATAAACGAAAAGGATTATCAAGCAGTTAAAGAGGCCATTCGACTGGCACCCACTTCATATGGCTTACAACCCTTCAAAGTTATAGAGATTGAAGACCGTGAAACTCGCACTCAGCTGCAAGCGGCCGGATACGGACAAAAACAAATTGCAGATGCCTCTAGACTGATGGCTATTGCTAGTCTAAAACGTTTTAACAACCATCTTATTGATCGATACATTAATCTCAGTATGGAAACTAGAGGACTCACAGAAGATCAGGTTTCTGGATACAGTAACTTCATGAAAGGAGTTTTTAGCCAATGGTCTGAGGAGGCAAAAAAATCTTGGTCAGAGAAACAAGCCTATCTAGCTTTAGGATTTGGGATGTTAGCTGCAGCTGAATTGAATATCGATACCTGTGCCCTTGAGGGGATTGATGTACAACAAATAAATAAAATCCTTCAATTAGAGGACTCAGACTATCATGTCTCGGTATTATTGGCTTTAGGTAAAAGAGCTGAAGAAGATGAAAATCAACATTTAAAGAAGGTGCGTTTAGAAACTTCCGTTTTATTTGAAACGATATAAATTCTAAATGTGTTTTTAATTGAATGTTAAGCATTGTATATTTGGAGCAATGATTCAAACAAAAACAAATAAAAACTGGTGGAGATCGTCGTAGTAATGCGATGATTATCGGCTATAGATATATGTAAAGGCCTGTCATCGCGACAGGCCTTTATTATTTTTTAATAATTATGAAATTGAAAAAATTCGAATTTACGAGCACCTTCGAAAAGATCATGGCGGATACGCTTACACCGGTAAGTGTTTATTTGAAACTCCGAGATCATTTTCCGGGAAGTATCCTTCTGGAGAGTAGCGATTATCACACTAACGACAACAGTTTTTCGTATATCTGCTGTAAGCCGATTGCATCGATTTCATTGCACAACGAAAAATTAACAAAAACCTTACCCGATCAATCGGAGGAAGTGATTACACTGAATGAATCAAATACCTTAATTGACGAAATCGATGGGTTTAGTAAACAATTTAATGGGGAACGTCTTCCTTTTAAGTTTATAACCAATGGATGGTTCGGATACACGAGCTACGACAGTGTTCGCTACTTTGAAAACCTACCCGATTATAAGACTGATAAACCAGGTCAAGACATACCTGATATCTACTATGCGCTTTATCAAAATATTATAGCCATTGATCATTTCAAAAATGAAGCCTACCTAATATGTCATTCTTACAATGATAGTACACCCAATATCGAAGAAATTAAGGCACTATTAGCCGTTGAATCGCTGAGCACCTATCCGTACAAAAATTTAGGAGACAAACAGGCCTATATTAGTGATGAGTCATTTAAAGATTTAGTGGTTAAAGCTAAAGAACACTGTAAGCGTGGAGATGTATTCCAATTAGTACTATCAAGACAAACTTCTCAAGCTTTTCAGGGAGATGAATTCAACGTCTATCGCGCCCTTCGATCCGTTAACCCTAGTCCCTACTTGTTTTATTTCGACTACATCAACTTCAAACTTTTTGGTTCTTCACCCGAGGCCCAACTCATTGTTCAAGAGGGTCAAGCTGAAATTCATCCTATTGCAGGAACTTACAAACGTACTGGAGACGATGAAAAGGATGCAGAACTTGCCAAGAAATTAGCGGCAGACCCAAAAGAAAATGCGGAGCACGTCATGCTTGTTGATTTAGCGCGAAATGATTTAAGCCGAAATGGTCACGCGGTCGAAGTTAAAACCTATCGCGAAGTTCAATTTTTCTCTCATGTCATTCACCTTGTCTCTAAAGTAACCGCAAAGAAAACAGAAGGTACTTCGACCCTGCAATTAATGGCAGATACCTTCCCCGCGGGTACGTTGAGCGGAGCTCCAAAGCCGATGGCATTAAAACTAATCGACAAATACGAATCAACCCGAAGAGGCTTTTATGGAGGTGCTATTGGGTTCTTCGACTTTGACGGTAATTACAATCATGCCATTTTAATTCGAAGCTTTCTAAGTAAGAATAACAAATTATACTATCAAGCCGGCGCCGGTATAGTAGCTAGTTCAGACGAAGAAAGTGAATTGCAAGAAACCTATAATAAACTTGGGGCCCTTCAAAAGGCTCTTGAACTTGCCGAAAACCTTTGATAATGAGCAAAATACTTGTCATAGACAATTACGACAGTTTCGTATATAACATCGTTCACTATCTAAGAGAACTCGGAGAAGAAGTTACCGTTAAAAGAAATGACCAATTCGAGCTAAATGAGATTTTGGAGTACGAAAGGGTTGTACTATCGCCAGGACCAGGAATTCCTAGTGAAGCGGGTAAATTATTAGAGGTTATTCAATTCAATAATCAATTAGAAAATTGCATTCCAATGCTTGGAATCTGTTTGGGCCATCAAGCCATTGCAGAGGTTTTTGGTGGAACACTGAGGAACTTGTCTCAAGTATATCACGGGATTGCAAGTAAAATCAATGTTGATCCAAGCACAAGATTATACCAGAATTTCGAATCTAAACTTACGGTTGGTCGCTATCACTCATGGGTTGCAGATGTCGAATCAGCGCCGCTGCTCAAAGCAAATGCTTGGGATCAAGAATCAAATGTGATGAGTCTTGAGCATATCGAAAAACCGATTTGGGGTATTCAATACCATCCTGAATCTATACTAACCGATCACGGAATCGAACTTTTACAAAATTGGCTAAAAGCATGAAACAGTATTTAAATAGACTCATTCAGCACCAGCATTTAACCAAAGACGAGGCGAGAAACGTACTTGTTGAAATGGCTGAAGGAAAATTTGATCCTCATCAAGTCGCTTCTTTCCTTACGATCTATATGATGAGGCCCATTACTATAGAGGAGCTAAGCGGGTTTCAAGAGGCCCTACTCGATCTTTGTCTTCCTGTCAATCTCAACAATTACGACCCGATTGATCTATGCGGTACTGGTGGTGATGGTAAAGACACCTTCAACGTTTCAACACTTGCCTCCTTTGTGACGGCAGGTGCAGGCTTAGCTGTTAGTAAACACGGTAATTATGGTGTTAGTTCAGTGTGCGGAAGTAGTAACGTGATGGAACATTTAGGTATAATATTCAGCAAAGAGGAAGATGTCCTTAAAAGGTGTCTAGACAATGCTAATATTACCGTTCTTCATGCCCCGCTTTTTCATCCGGCAATGAAAGCAGTGGCTCCCATTCGTAGAGCCCTAGGCGTAAAAACCTTTTTTAACATGCTCGGGCCCCTAGTTAACCCGGCATTTCCAAAAAAACAATTAGTAGGAGTCTTTAGCCTTGAATTGGCTCGAATCTATGGCTATCTCTACCAAAAAACCGACAAAAAATATAGCGTAATCTATGCCCTAGATGGCTATGATGAAGCATCACTTACGGGTCATTTAAAACAGATTAACAAAACTGGAGAGCACCTTTTAACTCCTGCACATTTTGGAACGAAAGCCATTGACCCAAAATTAATCGAAGGTGGAAAGGATGTGGCTTCTTCGGCAGAGCTCTTTATGAAATTGTTAAATGGTCAAGGGACAGAACCACAAAACAAGGTGGTTATTGCCAATGCCGCACTCGCCATATCAACAGCAGAAGAAATCAGCATCGAACAGGCTATTGAAAAGGCTGAAGATTCATTATTTAATCAAAAGGCCCTTGGTTGTTTTGAGAGGCTGAAAAAAACATTAGAAGAGGCATGACCCCTATTTTAGAAAAAATCGTAGCACACAAGCGCCTTGAAGTTCTTTCTAGTGAACAAGCCATAAGCAGTCAACAACTGAAAGACTCTTTGTATTATCATCGAGAAACCTATTCAGCAATGAGCGCTTTGCGTTCAGGTGGGATCATTGCAGAACACAAACGTAAATCGCCCTCAAAGAAAAGTATTAATCTTAACCGACCTTTGGTAGATACCATCGATCGTTATGTGCGTGGGGGTGCCAGTGCCATTTCGGTACTCACTGATACGCAATTTTTTGGCGGAAGTCTTACAGATCTTGCTCTTGCACGAGCAAGCTGTAGCCTACCTATTATTCGAAAAGATTTTATCATCTCTACCTATCAAATCGATGAAGCAAAAGCATACGGAGCAGACTTTATTTTACTGATCGCTGCGATTTTATCACCCAACCAAATTCAAGAATTTACAGCATATGCCCACGCTATAGGATTAGAAGTGCTGCTCGAGGTACATGACAAGGAAGAGCTTTTAATCAACAAAAATTGCCCAGTCGATTTGGTCGGTGTCAATCATCGCAACTTAAAAACCTTTGAAACGAATCTGGATTTGGGATTAGAATTACTGCCTGAAATTGACAAGAATCAAATTGCTGTAGCTGAGAGCGGTATTCATACCAAAAAGAGTTTGAAAAAATTGTGGAAAGCCGGCTTCAAAGGTTTCTTAATCGGAGAATCAATCATGAAGCATAAAGCTCCTGAAGAAGTGCTTCTCAAGTGGAATAATTGTTTGAAATAAACTCATGAAAGTCAAGGTCTGTGGCATAACGAATCAAACCGCAATCATCGATAGTTTAGGTATTGATTATATCGGACACATCTTTTGGGAACCCTCAAAACGATATGTCAGCCCTGAACAAATCGCATTGCAACCGACCTATAACAAAAGAGTTGGGGTCTTCGTTGATGAGTCGATCGAAACCGTAATAAAAATTGCCAAAAAACTTAGTCTTAAAGGGGTTCAATTACACGCTAATGAGGATGTAAAATACCTTCAAGAGTTAAAAGTCGAACTTCCCGACACATTGATTATCAAAGCAGTCGCTATCGCCACCACAGACGATCTGGTCCATTTAAATCAATTGGACGAGGTGGTTGATCTATTTATTTTTGACACCAAAGGAAGACTGCCCGGTGGTAACGGAACCCAGTTCGACTGGAATATTCTATCCGATTATGAGGGTGCTACCCCATTCCTTCTCAGTGGTGGTATTGGGCCTGGGGATATAGACGCGATAACCAATTTTAAAAAACAACTCAATCACCCCCAATTTGTTGGGGTCGACCTCAATAGTAAATTCGAAGACTCACCTGGAGTTAAGAACGTTGAAAAACTAACTAACTTCGTGACTTCTCTAAAAAACGAAGCATGGCTATGAAAAGTTATCATGTAAATAAAGAAGGCTATTATGGAGAATTTGGAGGAGCATTCATTCCCGAAATGCTCTACCCTAATACCGAAGAACTTCGCAATTCATATCTAGAAATTACCTCAAGGGAATCCTTTAAAAAGGAGTTTGAACAGCTTTTAAGAGATTACGTGGGAAGACCTACTCCGCTCTACAAGGCAGAACGATTAAGTGATCAGTACAACACTCAAATCTACCTGAAAAGAGAAGATCTTTGCCATACGGGTGCTCATAAAGTCAATAACACCATTGGCCAAATATTACTTGCCAAAGCTTTGGGGAAAAATCGAATTATCGCTGAGACTGGAGCGGGACAACACGGTGTGGCAACGGCAACTGTTTGTGCACTTATGGGAATTGAATGTGTGGTTTACATGGGAGAAATTGACATAGCGCGCCAAGCCCCGAATGTCGCCCGCATGAAAATGCTAGGTGCAACTGTTAGAGCGGCGACATCAGGAAGTAAGACGCTAAAAGATGCGACTAACGAAGCCATACGCGATTGGATCAACAACCCTGTTGACACCCATTACATTATTGGTTCAGTAGTGGGCCCTCACCCCTATCCCGATATGGTGGCTCGTTTTCAATCCGTAATTTCAGAAGAGGTAAAATGGCAATTAAACGAGCTTCACGGTAGAGACTATCCGGATCATGTAGTTGCTTGTGTAGGAGGCGGAAGCAATGCTGCCGGCATTTACTATCACTATCTAGATGATCCAAGAGTCAACATCATCGCGGTTGAAGCAGCAGGAAAAGGAGTTTCTTCAGGACATAGTGCGGCAACTTCAGCGCTTGGAAAAGTAGGAATCATTCACGGTAGTAAAACCTTACTAATGCAAACGGATGATGGCCAAATCACCGAACCTTATTCAATTTCTGCTGGCCTTGACTATCCTGGGGTTGGACCGATGCACGCACACCTTTTCAAATCGGGAAGAGGACAGTTTATTTCTATTACCGATGATCATGCCATGAGTGCAGGACGCAAGCTTTCAGAATTAGAAGGCATTATTCCTGCGATAGAAACAGCACACGCCTTTGCCATTTTCGATGAGCTTAATTTCAAAAAGGATGAAATCGTCGTTGTTAATCTATCGGGTCGAGGCGATAAAGATCTACAAACCTACATTGACTATTTCAACCTATGAATCGATTAACCGAAAGACTATCTGCAGAAGGAAAGATTCTATCTATTTATGCCACGGCCGGATTTCCGAAGTTAAAAGATACCCTCCAAGTTTTAAAAGAACTTGAAAATGTAGGGGTAGATCTCATTGAAATTGGAATGCCATTCAGCGATCCATTAGCTGACGGACCAACCATACAAGAAAGTTCAACAAAAGCTCTCATCAATGGGATGACCACAGAACTACTTTTTGAGCAACTAAAAGAAGTACGAAATCACCTATCTATTCCGCTAATTCTGATGGGATATTTCAATCCTGTTTTACAATTCGGAGTTGAAAAATTTCTAAAGAATGCCGCTGAAATAGGGATTGATGGTGTGATTTTGCCCGATTTACCTCTTGAGGTGTATGAAAGAGAGTATAAAGATTTGTTCGAAGCTTACGGCTTATCGATGATTTTTCTGATTACACCACAGACTCCCGAGGGACGCATTCGTCAAATTGAACAAGCAAGTACCAGCTTTATCTACATGGTAAGCACCTCTAGTACCACAGGCGCCCAAGAAGGCTTCAACCAAGAGAGCATGGAATACTTCAAGAGAATAGAAGCGATGAACCTTCAAGTCCCAACGGTAGTTGGCTTCGGTATTTCGAACGCTTCGAGTTACCACCAAGCCACTTCTCACTCTAAAGGTGCCATTATTGGTTCTGCATTTATCAAAGCCCTTTCAAAAGAAGGTATTGAAGGTATTCCTGCGTTTATTCGAAGTATTCGTTCTTAATCATGAAAAAACAACTTTTAAACGCACTATTATTCTGCATTATACCTGGCCTTTTACCATTCAGTGGTGAGCCGCATATCGTTGGTAAAGTAAAATGAATCTTGGGCGGAGCCCTAGGCATGCAGCCCATGGATTATTTCGATACCCTACTCCATGGTTCACCCTTTGTCTACCTCATCATTGTACTAGTAAAATGGGGTAAAGTAGGTTTTAAACCAAACGCTTAAAATTAGCGGGTATAAACAGGCTGTAAAGGGTCAGTAGTTTGTGAGGCATCGAAGCGATATCCATCACTTTCAAAATGCTCAAATACCGAAAGATCGTTATCTGGGGTCTCAAGGAGAAAACGCGCCATCACTCCTCTCATACGCTTTGCATAGAAAGAGATAATCTTCAATTTTCCGTCCTTATAATCTTTAAATTCAGGGCTAATCACTCGACCCGAAAAGGCTTTTAAATCAACGGCTTTACTGTACTCCTTACTCGCCAGATTGACAATCATTTCCGCATCTGAAAGTTCATTTTCAAGAAATGAGGTTAGATTCTTGCGCCAATGCTCATAAAGAGACTTGGCACCTGTTACCTCCATTTTGGTTCCCATCTCTAAACGGTAAGGCTGAATCGAATCAAAAGGTCTAAGCATACCGTAGAGACCAGATAAAATTCGAATACGATCTTTGGCTGATTCGAGTTGACCCTCATTTAAAGTTAGCGCATCTAGACCTTTATAAACATCGCCATCGAAGGCAAAAAGAGCAGGTCTTGTCTCCTCAACAGTAGGCTTACTCTTGAAGTGCTGGTTCCGTTCAAAATTCAGAGAAGCTAGTGCATTGGACAAACTCATCAATTGCTCTAAATCGTTAACACTTTTCTTTTTGAGGGCCATCTGAACTTTCTCCGTCTCCTTAGAGAAAATCGGTTCAGTTCTGTAGTTGGTTGCCAGCGGAGTTTCAAAATCAAGAGATTTCGCTGGTGAGAGTAAAATTTTCATAGCTAATTATTTTATTCTATTGCACCTACATAGGCTCGCCATTTCTCCAAGCAAGCCGTAAAATCTTCAGGTAAATCAGTGTTAAAAGTTAAGACTTTTTTGGTGATCGGGTGTTCAAATCCCAAGGTCTTAGCATGAAGCGCCTGACGAGGAAGCAACTTAAAACAATTATCGACAAACTGTTTGTATTTAGTGAACGTGGTCCCTTTTAAAATTTTATCTCCTCCGTACCGTTCATCATTAAAAAGTGGGTGACCAATATGCTTCATATGGGCGCGAATTTGGTGTGTTCGACCCGTTTCTAATTGACACTGTATGAGACTAACGTAACGTAAGTCTTCTAAAACCTTATAATGCGTAATCGCGGGTTTCCCGAAACTTTCATCCTCAAAAACATCCATTTGAAGTCGATTCTTTAAGCTTCGTCCGATATGACCTTCAATAGTACCTGATGCTTCAGAAAATACCCCCCAAGCAAGGGCGATATATTCTCTGGTTGAGGTTTTGTCGAAAAACTGTCTACTCAAATGAGTCATCGCCTCTGCCGTTTTAGCTACAACCAATAATCCAGAGGTGTCTTTATCAATACGATGAACCAGTCCAGGCCTCGAATCGCTATTGAGCGGTAAGTCTTTGAAATGATAGAGTAAGGCGTTTACAAGGGTTCCTGAATAATTACCGTGACCAGGGTGCACCACCATGCCGGCCGGTTTATTCACTACGAGTAATACCTCATCTTCATAAACAATATTAAGTGGGATATCTTCGGGTACTAGCAGATTTTCATAAGGAGGGTGCTCAAACATCACCTGAACTTTGTCCCCCGCTTTCACCTTGTAGTTAGACTTTACAGGCTTTTGATTTACCCAGATATTTCCTTCTTTAGCCGCGGCTTGAATCTTATTTCTAGTAGCGTTCTCTATGAAGTTCATGAGAAACTTATCGACGCGTAAAGGCTCCTGTCCTTTAGAGGCTTCAAAACTGTAATGCTCGTGAAGCGAATCAGTATCGAGGGAGTCTAGACTCATTGTATACTGTCCTTTCCATTACCCAAGACCAGTTTTAGGGTATCCTTTATTGAAATTTGACTACCAACATCAACCGTCGAATCGCCGACTTTAATGCCATACACCATATCTAATCCAATGGCATCAATGTACTCTACCGAATCACTAACCGTAAAACCTAAAGATCTCAATTGACTAATGGCATTACGTCTTGTCATTTGAATCGCATCAGGAAGTGCTCTTCTCGCAAATTCAGCATCGTTAAGACTGAGGTAGACCTTTCTTCCAGACTTCACATTTTTACCGGCAATTGGTAACTGTTTGATCACACCATAAGGAATGATTTCAGGATTATAAGACAGGGTGTCGTTCGCTACCCCAATAAGCTGAACATTGGTTAACGCCTCTGAGGCCTCTTCAAAGCTAAGACCGCTCAAATCAGGAACTACATAGGTATCTCCATACTGAGTGTACGACTTTAGACCCCAACTTACTCCTTGAATTAATATAATAAGAGTCACTCCGAGAATAATCAGCTGCTTTAAAAAGGAAATGGAAACCCAAAAGGATAAAAACTTTTTCATAAAGAAGAATCGAATGCAAAGATAGAAAAAGGGCTGATTTTCGTTACTTTGAAACCTGTAAGTAATAATCGATGGAAAAGCGAATGAATCTAGGGGTCATCATGGGCGGATATAGCCAGGAGAGAGAAATCTCTCTAAAGAGCGGAGCACAAGTCTTACACCATATAGACTCCAATCGTTTTAAGGTGTATGCCATCGACATCAGCTCGAAAGAATGGTACTGCGAAGTTGACTCAAAAAGAGTCACCATAGACCGAGCTGATTTTAGCGCTAATCTAAATGGAGAAAAGATTTCATTTGATCTCATTTTTAACGCTATTCATGGAACTCCAGGTGAAGATGGGGCTCTACAAGCGTATTTTGATCTTCTAGGGATTAAATATACTGGTTCAAACAGCTATATTTCTGCTCTTAGTTTTAATAAGAGAGATCTACTTAGCGTGACTAGCGATTTAGGTATTCCA
>DFQX01000074.1:0-156 GCA_002381155.1 Flavobacteriaceae bacterium UBA3478
ACCCTTAATTTCAACTTTGTAGCCCGTAGGGGAATCGAACCCCTGTTACCAGGATGAAAACCTGGCGTCCTAACCCCTAGACGAACGGGCCATTTCTAGCCTAAATTGCGGACGCAAAAATACAACTATTTTTAAGTCTCGCAAACCTAGTATTTA
>DFQX01000074.1:522-11060 GCA_002381155.1 Flavobacteriaceae bacterium UBA3478
CTTCTGATCGAGAGGAATGCAGCGAATCGTGGCTTTAGTCTCTTCTTTTATGCGATCTTCAGTCTCGGCTGTACCATCCCAATGGGCAGAAACAAATCCACCTTTCTGCTCAAGAACCTCCTTAAAAGTATCGTAGTCTTCTACCTCCGTTATATTTTCTGAACGGTGATTTAGCGCTTTTGTCCAAAGATTATCTTGAATCTCATCCAATAATTGAACCACCAAATCACTAATTCCATCTGCAGAAACTGTCTCTTTCGTCAAGGTATCTCTGCGCGCGAGTTCATAAGTGCCATTTTCTAAATCTCTCGGACCAATAGCGATTCGCAAAGGCACACCTTTCAGTTCGTATTCATTGAACTTAAAGCCTGGCTTATGAGTATCTCTATTATCATATTTAACGGATATTCCCTTCGAACGCAGTTCTTTTACTAAGCCTTCTACATGTGCATTAAGTTCATTCAACTGTTCTTCTCCCTTGTAAATAGGAACAATCACTACTTGAGTAGGCGCCAATTTAGGAGGAAGCACGAGCCCGTGATCATCACTGTGAGTCATAATCAATGCCCCCATTAGACGAGTTGAAACTCCCCAAGAGGTCGCCCAAACATACTCTTGTCCACCTTCTTTGGTAGCGTATTTAACATCAAAGGCTTTCGCAAAATTTTGACCTAAGAAATGTGAAGTACCCGCTTGTAGCGCCTTTCCGTCTTGCATCAGTGCCTCGATACAATAGGTCTCCTCTGCCCCAGCAAACCGTTCACTTTCAGACTTTAACCCCTTGATTACGGGCATTGCCATGAAAGATTCAGCAAACTCAGCATAAACATTATTCATTTTCTCTGCCTCTGCAAGTGCTTCTTCACGAGTTGCGTGAGCTGTGTGCCCTTCTTGCCATAAGAATTCGGCAGTTCGCAAGAACAATCGCGTTCTCATTTCCCAACGAACCACATTGGCCCACTGATTATAAAGAAGTGGTAGATCACGATACGATTGAATCCACTTGCGATACGTATCCCATATAATGGTTTCAGAGGTAGGTCTAACGATCAGTTCTTCTTCTAATTTAGCATCTTCATCTACTACGATTCCGCTACCATCTTCTGAATTTTTAAGTCGATAATGTGTGACAACCGCACACTCTTTAGCGAACCCTTCAACATGAGAGGCCTCTTTCGATAAATAAGACTTTGGAATGAAGATCGGAAAGTAAACATTCTCATGACCCGTATCCTTAAACATCTGGTCTAAGGCTTGTTGCATCTTCTCCCAGATAGCGAAACCGTATGGCTTAATCACCATACAACCCCTAACCCCTGAGTTTTCTGCTAGGTCAGCCTTAACTACTAATTCGTTATACCACTTTGAATAATCTTCTGCTCTAGAAGTTAGATTTTTCCCCATGCTATTTTTTTTGGCACAATCATTGCCTTTGTAAAGGCGGGTAAAACTAATTAAATTTATAGATATGAAAGTACGTTTAGACAAAAGTACCGGCAGAAAAGGAGGTTATCAAATGATAACGGGATTAATTGCAGTTGCAGTAGGCTTGAGTCTAAATTCTTGCATTGCCTATTACCCGGTTTCTTATTATCAAACAGAAAGACCTGGAATTCGTGTTCAATATGCGCAATCTCCTGACTCACAGGCAGGACAGTTTTACACCTCTTACTTTGCAGACAAAGCTGCTGCGCTCGCAGAAGATTATGAATTAACCGACATCGATTCTTATCAAAGCGGTTCGAATAGTTATGCCGGATGGGGTGAGAATACCGATCGTGTTCAAATCACCATAAACCAGTGGGGTACAGGATTGAATAATCCTTACTACGATTTTTATTGGAATCCTGCATGGAACATGAATTGGGGATGGAACAACCCTTGGGCATACAATAATTGGAATCCGCGATTTATCGACCCGTGGGAAAATTGGAGTTACCAAACCTGGGGATGGAATTCTTGGAACCTATGGAATCGTCCCTACTTCTATGGATATCCTGTTTATGGTGGTTTCGTTTACGCTCCTAATCAACGCTTCTACAAAAGCAGTCGATTCTACCGTGTGAATAGTCGCGGGTACCGCAATGAACGAAGCCCCCTGAGAACTCCCAGTTACATCGCGAATCGAGGACGTTCAAACCGAGATAATGTTAGAAGTAGCATCTTAAATACCACCGCTACTCCTAACCAGAGAACCTTAGTGAATCAAGTAAGCAGAACGCTCAGAACCACTACTTCAGATAATGTTCGAAGATCAAATAGCTACAACTCTGGTCGTTCAGCCACACAGCGAACTTTTTCGCGCACCAGTATCAATCGAGCATCGAACCCGGTACGTTCGACAAATACACGAAGTTCAAGTAATGTACGGACAAGTCGACCTGTAAGTAATTCGAATAGTAGTTCTAGAAGCAATAGTTCAAGAAGTTCTTCAGGGCGTTCAAATTCGAAAGGGAACAACTAATTTAGCGCCATGATTTATCGAGTACTTTTTATAGTGCTGCTTGCGACAGGTTACGCGGCAGCTCAAACTAGTGATGATGTTTACAGATATATTCAGAGAGGATCGTTAGGATCGGCCAGAGCACAAGCACTTGGAGGTGCCTCTGGTTTTCTAAAAGGTGATCTCTCCTCAGTATTAACCAACCCTGCGGCAGGAGCACTTTTTGACTACGGTGCTTTTTCTAGCAGCCTATTCCTCGGAGCAGTAGGAAATATAGCAACAACAGGCGATTTAACGAATCCAAAAAGAAAAGGAGAAGCCTCTATCAATCAAGCCGGAGGAATTTTGGTGTTTGTATCTGAAGAAAGTGATTGGAATAAAATCGCATTAGGGTTCACCTATCATCAAGAGAATAGCTATTCTGGAAATTTAAAAGCAGCAGGGCTAGCAGATTCTGGCATGGATCAATATTTCACTGCCTTAGCCAGCAATCAAATCGCTGAAAATATCTTAGCCTATCAGAATGAATACATCGAAGTTGCTTACTTAAGAGTAGGCGCCGAAAGTGGCTTTGCCGCTCAACAAACTCTATTAGCCCTTTATGGGGGATTATTAGGCCTTAACGAAGGAGTCTTCTCCTCTAATGCACAATACACCTCAATTTTTCAAAAGTTCGAATCTCGAAGTAAGGGTAGAAAAGACGCGTACACGATCCACGGATCTGCGAGTTATAAAGAGAAGTGGCTATTAGGTGCTAGTCTTTCCATTCACGAATTATCTTTTGAGAGATTCACTTATCTAGATGAAGAAGGATATTCTACAGAATCAGCGGTAACCACAAGTCTTTTTGACAACTACCTCTTTACTGAAGGTATAGGTGTGTCTGCAAATTTTGGTCTTTTATGGCAACCTAGTCCCCAATTCGGTTTAGGAGTAAGCTACAAAACTCCTACTTGGTTTACGATGAGCGATCGAAGCGCCCAACGTTTTGACACAGACAACAGACTTGAGGACATCTCCTATATTAATTTCGGGATTATCAACGTTTACGACGATTATACCATGAAGCTACCATCGTCACTGACCCTAAATTCAAAAGTAGCCTTGAGCCAACTACTCACTTTCTTAATCGATTATCAGCGTCAGAATTACGGAGATGCTCAGCTACTACCAAACAACGATCCAGCATTTAATACTCAAAATGTAGCATTAGCAAGTACTTTCAGTACGGTTGAGAGCTATCGAATGGGTTTAGAGTACACCACCCAAGGCTACAGTGCTCGGATAGGTTACGGCAACACCTCTTCTCCATACATCAATAGTGATCTCGGTGAACGTAAAGATTACGGATTAGGCTTCGGTTTGAATTACGGTCCTAATCGCATTGATTTCGGATTGTCGTATTCAACCTTAAACGATACCGTATTTTTCTTCGATCAAATCCTTCCCAATGCGGCCGAAGTAAAAAACAATCGTTTTAGAGCGAATGTGACTTATACCTTCTCGCTTTAGGGCCTAAATAGCTATCTTTGCAGCCTTAATTTTATTCGAAGATGAACGACGAGTTGAACGATCACGATCATTTAAGTGCCTCAAGACAAACGCCACTCAAAGCCGATGCCTTCGTACTTTCTGAAGAAGAAAAGATCGAGAAGATCCAAGAACATGTTGCGGCCATTTTAGACATTCTAGGAATGGATCTGAACGATGACAGTTTAAAAGGTACACCCAAACGCGTTGCTAAGGGCTATGTCAAAGAAATCTTTGGTGGTCTGAACCCTGAGAGAAGACCAAGCGCATCCACCTTCGAGAACAAGTATGAATACGGTGAAATGCTGGTTGAAAAAAACATAACGCTTTATTCAACCTGCGAGCACCACCTTCTTCCTATCATTGGAAAAGCACATATCGCCTACATCTCCAACGGAAACGTAGTTGGCCTTTCTAAAATGAATCGAATTGTAGATTACTATGCCAAGCGTCCGCAAGTACAAGAGCGATTAACCCTTCAAGTAATTGAAGAATTGCAACGCATCTTAAAAACTGAAAATGTGGCCTGTATCATTGATGCGAAACACCTTTGCGTCAACTCGAGAGGAATTCGCGATGTCGCAAGTAGTACAGTTACTGCTGAGTATGGAGGTATTTTTAAAACCGATGAAACATTAAGAAAAGAGTTCTTTTCTTATATTCAATTAGAAACTGAATTCTAATGCAACCTTTATACCACAAACATTCACTAAAAGTTTTCAACTCTTTAAGCCGAAAAAAAGAGGTCTTTACCCCTATCAAAGAGGGTTATGTAGGCCTTTATGTTTGTGGACCCACGGTATATAGCAACGTGCACCTAGGTAATTGTCGAACCTTTATGTCGTTCGATACCATTTACCGTTACCTTCTTCATTTAGGGTATAAAGTACGGTACGTTCGAAATATTACTGATGCCGGGCATCTTGAAAACGATGCGGATGCGGGTGAAGATAAGATTACTAAGAAAGCCAAATTAGAACAGATTGAACCGATGGAGGTGGTTCAAAAATACACTGTTGATTTTCATCGCACCTTAGAACACTTCAATCTTCTTTCACCGTCTATCGAACCTACCGCGACAGGACACATTATTGAGCAAATAGAAATCATTAAAGAAATTCTTGATAAAGGGTTTGCCTATGAGGTAAATGGGTCGGTGTATTTTGATGTTCAAAAATTCAATGAATCAAACGACTACGGTAAATTAAGTGGAAGAAGCATCGAAGACATGGTGGCCAATACACGAGCACTTCAAGGACAGTCTGAGAAAAAGAATCCTCAGGACTTTGCTCTTTGGAAGAAAGCAGAGCCCACTCATATCATGCGCTGGCCTTCACCTTGGGGCGATGGGTTTCCTGGATGGCACATTGAGTGTACCGCAATGAGCACCAAATATCTTGGAGAAAAATTCGATATTCACGGTGGTGGTATGGATTTGAAATTCCCTCATCACGAATGTGAAATTGCACAAGCAGAGGCTAGTACGGGTAAATCACCGGTAAATTATTGGCTACATGCAAACATGTTGACTTTAAATGGAAAGAAAATGTCCAAGTCAACAGATAATAACATCTATCCGAGTGAACTCTTCAGTGGTGAGAATCAGCTTTTCTCAAAACCTTTTTCGGCTGCTGTTGTGAGATTCTTCATGTTGCAAGCCCACTATACCAGCGTACTTGACTTAAGTGAAGAGGCCTTAGATGCGGCAGAAAAAGGATACTTCAGATTATTGGAGTCATTCAGCACTCTCGCAGGCTTTAGCTCAAAAGAGGGTATTGAAAACGATCCTGCTATCGAACAATGGGTCAACCGTTGTTATGAAGCAATGAATGATGATTTCAATACGCCTATTCTTATCGCCCAGCTTTTCGAAGGAGTAAAAATCATCAATTTAGTCAACGACCAAAAGAAGACTTTATCGAATGAAGACTTGAGTTTAATTAGTCAAACGATGAAAACGTTCTTCTTCGATGTATTGGGATTGTTTGATAGCCGAAACTCAGATGCAAAGCAAGAAGGGCAGCTTAAAGGGCTAGTTGAATTATTACTAAAAGAGCGAACAGAGGCAAGGGCACGAAAAGACTTTCAGCGTTCTGACGAAATTAGAGATGCTATAGAGGCACTGGGAATCCGATTGAAAGACACCAAGGATGGTACAACCTTTAGCCTATCGTGAAACGTATATTTAGTCTTCCATTTATTCTACTTGTTCGAGCATATCAGTTATTGATCTCTCCGCTGACTCCGGCGAGCTGTCGGTTCACCCCTACTTGCTCAACTTACAGTATTGAAGCATTAAAGAAATACGGCCCAATTAAGGGCGGATGGTTAGCTGTTAAGCGTATATCTAGTTGTCATCCGTGGGGAAAAAGCGGATACGACCCTGTTCCCTGAGCCATAGTTTTGGGCTATATTAGACCAAAATTAATTTATGACACTACTCGGTATTATCTGGAATCCAGAAGACACGCTCTTCACCCTAGGTCCTATTCAAATTAAATACTATAACTCGCTTTGGATCGCTGCTTTTATTTTAGGGTGGAATCTAATGAAGACTGTTTTCAAAAAGGAAAACAAACCTACTGAAAAGCTTGACAGTCTCTTTGTATACACAGTGCTCTCTATTATGCTTGGAGCGCGTTTAGGACATGTGTTTTTCTACGACTGGGCCTATTACCATAATCATCTCGTTGAAATATTACTACCTATCAGGGAGCAAAAGAATTCAAGCCTCTTTGGGATTATCAATGGTTATGCATTTACCGGTTTCGCAGGATTAGCGAGCCACGGGGCCGCATTAGCAGCAGTCATTGGATTATACCTTTTTAGCAAGAAAGAAGGGGATATTTCATTCTTGTGGCTAGTAGATCGAATAGCTTTACCATCTGCTATAGGCGGAGCTTTTGTGCGTTTAGGTAACTTCTTTAATTCTGAAATTAACGGGAAAGTAGTGGATGAGAGTTTCATCTTTGCCACAAAATTCGTCAGAGATCATAGTGACATGTCGGCCTACCAAGCACTACAAGCTACTGGTCAACCTTCGGTGAGTAGAGCTTATACGGCACTAGTTAACGATCCGGCATACGCAGATATTCTATCTCAAATTCCCTATCGTCACCCGGCTCAACTTTATGAAGCATTTGCTTATGCATTGTTATTTGTGATCATGTATTATGTGCTTTACCCAAAGGCAGTGTTAAGAAATAAACCCGGATTCTTATTTGGCACATGGCTAGTCGGAATATTCTCTGCTCGATTTATTATCGAATTCTTTAAAAAGAGTCAAGGAGGATTTGAGGAGAGTCTCGGTTTACTAACCACCGGTCAATGGCTAAGTATTATACCTGTGCTACTCGGTACTTACTTAATGATTCGAAAAGTAAAAGCCTAAACGAAAGGTGAGATCATAAAAAAGGCCCGACGATTGTCGGGCCTTTTTTTATTTTATAAACGAGAAGAACTTTACTTCTTCTCGTTGCCTTTGCCTAATGTGTCAAACATCACTGGCGTTGCAATGAACAATGACGAGTAAGTACCAACTACGATACCGATAATCATTGCGAACATAAACCCTCTAAGTGTCTCACCTCCGAAAATAAAGATCGCTAGTAATACGATAAGGGTAGTTAATGAGGTATTCAATGTACGGCTTAGCGTTGAGTTTAATGCCTCATTTACATGATCACCCTGCTTCCATCCTTTGAGACCAATGATCTCTCTAATACGGTCGAAAACTACTACGGTATCGTTTAATGAATATCCGATTACCGTAAGAATAGCCGCAATAAAGGCTTGGTCAATCTCCATGTTGAAAGGCATAAACGCACTGGTTGCTGAGAACACCCCAAGTACAATGATTACATCGTGGAATACCGCAGTAACCGCTCCTAATGAGAATTGCCACTTTCTAAAACGAAGTAGGATATATAAGAATACAATAGTCAGTGACCCAAAGATCGCTAGCACTGCATTTTTCTTAATATCATCCGCAATGGTAGGACCCACTTTTACTGATTGAAGAATACCCACCGTCTTATCATCACTACCTACTGTGAAGTCTTCAATTGAAAAACCGTCAGGGAGGTAAGGTAGAAGTGTATTGAAAAGAAGTCCTTGGATTTCTTGATCCACCTCAATACCCTCAACATCTACTTTATAAGGAGTAGTCACTTTAATCTGGTTCGCTGCTCCAAAGGTCTTTACATTAGTACCACTACCTAAAACATCAGTAAGCCCAGATGAAATTTCTGTTGGGTTTACTTCATTTTCAAAACGAATCTGATACGTGCGACCACCAACAAAATCCACACCTTGTTGTAAACCAGTAGTGAAAAGCGAGGTTAATGATCCTAACACTAATACACCAGAAATTACATAAGCCGTTTTACGAGCTTTCAAGAAGCCAAAGTTTACTGAAGATAGCAGATTAGCTGTAGCAGCAGTAGCGAACTTTAAGCTTCTACCCTTAGTAGCTAAATAACCTTCGATAAGTAAACGGGTGATGAAAATCGCTGTGAAAAGCGAAGTTAGAATACCGATTAATAAAGTCGTTGCGAATCCTTTGATAGGTCCTGAACCGAACATAAATAAAATAACGGCAGTAAGACCAGTAGTGATATTCGCATCCAAAATCGAAGAAAGTGCATTTGAGAATCCATCGCTGATTGAGAGTGCTAATCCTTTGCCTTTGCGAAGTTCTTCTTTGATACGTTCAAAGATCAGTACGTTTGCATCTACCGACATACCAATGGTAAGAACAATACCCGCAATACCTGGTAAAGTTAATACGGCTCCTAAACTAGTAAGTACACCGAAGATTAAAACAATGTTGAATACTAATGCGATATCAGCGTATAAACCTCCTCTACCATAATAGAAAATCATCCATACCAAAACAAAAATCATTGCAATCACAAAGGATAAGAATCCACTTTCGATAGCTTCCTGACCCAATGAAGGACCAACAATTTCTGACTGAACAATCTCTGCAGAGGCTGGTAGTTTACCGGCTCTAAGTACGTTTGCAATATCCTTAGTTTCGTTGATGGTGAAAGTTCCTGTAATCTCAGAGCGTCCACCTGAAATAGGACCTGAGGATACACCAGGTGCAGTGTAAACCTTATTGTCAAGTACAATGGCAATACCTGTTTTGTTTTGATAAACATCGCCGGTTAATCGTTCCCATTCGCGAGCTCCTTTGGTATTCATCATCATGCTTACCGCTGGCTTTCCGAATTGGTCGAAAGTATCTTGAGCATCAGAAACTACATCCCCAGAAATACGAGGCGTTCCTTCACGATTTGAGCGAAGAGCATATAATTCTACGATATCCGCATCAGCAGGCACACGTTGCCAAGCAAACTTAGTGTACTGTACTGCTGAAGGTAGTAGTCTTTTAATATCTGAACGTCTTAATGACTGCCCAACATAAGCGGTATCACGCGCTTGAACACGCACGAAAGCATTAGATCCAGGAGCTCCAGGAATCAGTTTTGCTAGCAGTGGATTTTGATTAGATAGAGAATCAGAAGCTGATTCTAATAAATCTTCAACATCATCTGATGACTGTTCTAATTCAGCCAAACGCTGATCAGCTGCTACCAAAAATTGTGATAATCCCGGTTCAGCCGCAGAAATGGTTTCCCAAAACTCTAGTTGTGCAGTAGAAGATAATAACTCCTGAGCGCGGTTGATATCGCGAGCACCAGGTAGTTCTACAAGAATACGCCCTGAGTTACCTACTCGCTGAATGTTAGGCTGAGTTACTCCAAAACCATCGATACGCTCACGAAGAACTTCGAAAGCAGAAACAATCGACTCGTCGATTTTTCTTCTAATGATTGGTTTAACCTCCGCATTATTCATCGAGAAATTGATCTCATCACTTAATGCTTTGTTCGCGAAGATCTCTGGAGAAGCAAGGGTAGTTTCACCTGCATTCGCCTCGAAAGCTTCAAAGAATAGTTCTACGTAATTCTCATCACTCTGCTTTGAAGCTGCGTCTGCAGCATCTAGAGCTTGATTGAAAGCTACGTTTTTAGTGTTATTGGCAAGACCTTTAAGAATGTCCTTAACCGAAATCTGCAGGGTTACGTTAATCCCTCCTTTAAGGTCAAGACCTTTATTCAATTCTTTCGTCTTCGCATCAGCATAAGATGTAAAACCAAAAACAGGAAGATCAGCTACAGAATCTAAATAACTCTTAGCAGCTGTTTCACGTGCTGAAATATAATCATTAGCAGATGCGTCTACGCTAACTGAAGCGTATCGATCGGCATCCCCTTCGATTTTGTTAGTGATGAATGTAAACGATAGTTGATAGAGGCTTACTACCCCAAACAAAATCGCAAATAGTCGAATTAATCCTTTATTCTGCATACTGCCTAAAATCAATTAATATAATGTCAAATGCGTGCAAATATATCATTTCGCCCTAGAAATGACAATTATATGTAATAAACAAAAAACCCCGGAAAACTTCCGGGGCTAAACACTCTATTGGTTTCTTACAAATTAAGTAGCGCGTTCACCGCAGCAACTCCTTCTGCAGAATCAGCTACCTTAG
>DFQX01000074.1:11438-16273 GCA_002381155.1 Flavobacteriaceae bacterium UBA3478
CAGAACAAGGATATATTTTCTTTTGATCACAAGCGATTGCTTGAACCAGACCCGAAACTGCAGCACCCGGAGCATACCAAGCACTCGTTCCTAGAAGTTTGGTAAGTGTAGCTCCGCCAACTTTAGTCTCTTGAACAACATATTCCATTTGCTCAGTATCTAAAAACTCACTAACGCGAATTGAATTGCGCGTAGCATGATTGATTAACGGAACCATACCTGTATCTGTGTGACCTCCAATGACCATACCGTCTACATCAGAAATAGGCGCATCAAGAGCCTCAGCTAAACGATACTTGAATCTCGCACTATCGAGGGCACCTCCCATTCCTATGATTCGGTGTTTAGGAAGTCCTGATGTTTTGTGAACGAGATAAGTCATTGTATCCATAGGATTACTCACCACAATAACAATAGCTTCAGGAGAATGCTTTAAAAGGTTTGAAGAAACCTCCTTCACGATACCAGCATTGATACCAATAAGCTCTTCTCTTGTCATACCTGGTTTACGAGGAATACCCGAGGTAATCACCACAACATTACTACCAGCAGTTTTCGAATAGTTTCCGGTGGTACCGGTGATTTTGGTATCAAAACCATTTAGGGATGCAGTTTGCATAAGGTCCATTGCCTTACCTTCTGCAAAACCTTCTTTGATATCTACAAGTACTACCTCTGAGGCAAAGTCTTTAATGGCAATGTATTCTGCACAGCTGGCACCAACGGCACCCGCTCCAACTACAGTTACTTTCATTTTCGTATTTGATTTAGATTAAATGTGTTGCAAATTTAAGCCACTACGCATCAATATTCGCATAGACCGCATTCTTTTCAATAAACTCGCGACGAGGTGGAACCTCATCACCCATCAGCATTGAGAAAATACGATCGGCTTCGGTAGCGTTGTCGATGGTTACCTGACGAAGTGTACGGTATTCAGGATTCATCGTAGTATCCCACAACTGCTCTGCATTCATCTCACCAAGACCTTTATATCGCTGAACACCGGAGCCCTGACCCATTTCGGCAATGAGTTGATCACGTTGTTTATCGTTCCATGCATATTGCTTCTTGCTTCCTTTCTTTACCAGATATAACGGTGGAGTAGCGATATATACATATCCTTGTTCGATAAGCTCCTTCATATATCTAAAGAAGAAGGTCAGGATTAGGGTTTCAATATGGGACCCATCGACATCCGCATCACACATGATAATCACTTTGTGATAACGCAGTTTTGCTAGGTTGAGTGCTTTAGCATCTTCTTCGGTACCTACCGTAACACCTAAAGCCGTGTAAATATTTCTAATTTCTTCGTTTTCAAAAACCTTATGCTGCATGGCTTTCTCTACATTCAAGATCTTACCTCTTAGTGGCAGAATAGCTTGGAAATTTCGGTCTCGTCCTTGTTTCGCCGTTCCTCCCGCAGAGTCTCCCTCAACTAGATAAACCTCGCATTCTGCAGGGTCTTGTGAAGAACAATCAGACAGTTTACCAGGAAGACCACCCCCACTCATTACATTCTTGCGCTGAACCATTTCTCTGGCCTTAGCAGCAGCATGTCTAGCGGTTGCAGCAATGACTACCTTTTCAACGATACGTTTCGCATCATCTGGGTTCTCCTCAAGATAATCAGTAAGCATTTCAGAAACCGCCTGACTCACTGCAGAAGTAACTTCACGGTTACCAAGCTTGGTTTTGGTCTGACCTTCAAATTGAGGCTCAGCAACTTTGACTGAAACAATCGCAGTTAACCCTTCTCTAAAATCATCTCCAGAAATTTCAAACTTGAGTTTATCAAGCATCCCTGAAGAGTCAGCATATTTCTTAAGTGTACTTGTAAGACCTCTTCTAAAACCTGAGAGATGTGTACCTCCTTCATGAGTGTTAATGTTATTTACATAACTATGAAGGTTTTCAGAAAAACCGGTGTTGTAAATCATGGCTACCTCAACAGGGATACCATTTTTCTCACCTTCCATCGAAATAACGGTTTGAATAAGAGACTCTCTTGATTGATCTAAGAACAAAATAAACTCTTCTAAACCTTTCTCACTTTTAAACAATTCGTTAACCGGCTCCCCCTTATCATCGAGATTTCTATGATCTGTTAGGGTGATCGTGATCCCTTTATTTAAGTACGCAAGCTCTCTCATACGATTAGCAAGCGTGTCGTATGAATACTCAGTCGTCTGTGTAAAAATTATGGGGTCGGGTTTAAAAGTAACCTCAGTACCTTTTAGATCACTATCGCCAACAGTTTTCACAGGGTATAAAGCTTTACCTCGTTCGTATTCCTGCTGCCACACCTTACCTTCACGATACACGGTTGCCTTAAGGCTAATTGAAAGTGCGTTTACGCAGGAAACCCCTACTCCATGTAGACCCCCTGAAACTTTATAAGAGTCTTTATCAAACTTACCTCCTGCTCCAATCTTGGTCATTACCACTTCAAGAGCAGAAACTCCCTCTTTCTTGTGTAAACCAACTGGAATTCCTCGACCATTATCACTAACAGTAATCGATTCGTCTTTATTTATCGCTACTGTAATCGAATCACAGTGACCACCCATCGCTTCATCGATAGAGTTATCTACAACTTCGTATACTAAATGATGTAATCCACGAAGACCAACATCTCCGATATACATTGACGGACGCATGCGCACGTGTTCCATTCCCTCCAGGGCCTGGATACTATCTGCCGAATATTGTGGATTTTTTGCTTGTTCGCTCATAACTTCATTATCGGTTTTTGCATTCTCACAAATATAACCGAAAGAGCCCGGAATACTTGTGTTTGTAAGTGTTCCGAGCTCTGAAGTTATTAACATTAATATGTTTACAAACCCTAGTTTTTATAGGCGTCTGTATGAACCGCTTTGATAGCGCGACCAGAAGGTTCATTCATCTTTTTGAATGCCTCATCCCACTCTAAAGCAGTTTTAGTACTACATGCTACAGAAGGCTCTTGCGGAACGCTCTTGGCTGCGGCATCTGAAGGGAAATGAGCATGGAAAATAGAGCGATAGAAGTACTCTTCTTTGGTTTGCGGTGTTTGAATCGGAAACTTGAAAGCCGCCTGCTCCATTTGCTTATCACTAACCTCTTCATTAACCATTTCTTTTAAAGTGTCGATCCAGCTATATCCGACTCCATCTGAAAACTGTTCTTTCTGCCTCCAAGCAACTTCGCTAGGTAGCATATCTTCAAAGGCTTTTCTAAGAATCCATTTCTCCATACGTTCAGGAGTAATCATTTTTTCAGACGGATTAAGACGCATGGCAACATCAATGAATTCTTTGTCAAGGAAAGGAACACGCCCTTCAATTCCCCAAGCAGAAAGAGCCTTGTTTGCTCGCAAGCAATCATACATATGAAGCTTTTCTAATTTACGAACAGTCTCTTCGTGAAACTCTCGTGCATTAGGCGCCTTATGAAAGTATAAGTATCCTCCAAATAGCTCATCAGAACCTTCACCAGAGAGTACCATTTTAATTCCCATTGATTTAATCACTCGAGCCATAAGATACATAGGGGTTGCAGCTCTAATGGTTGTAATATCGTAGGTTTCTAAGTGATAAATAACGTCTTTGATCGCATCTAAACCCTCTTGAATAGTAAAGGTGATTTCATGATGAACCGTACCGATGTGATCGGCTACCTTTTGAGCGGCAGCAAGGTCTGGAGAACCCTTTAGACCAACTGCAAAAGAATGAAGTCTTGGCCACCAAGCATCTTCAGTATTTCCACTTTCTACTCGGCGACTTGAAAATTTCTTTGCGATAGCTGATGTGATTGAAGAATCTAGACCTCCTGAAAGCAATACACCATAAGGAACGTCTGACATCAATTGTCGCTCTACCGCATCTTCAAGCGCTTTTCTAAGTTCACTAATCGAAGCTTCATTTTCTTTAACCGCATCAAATGACTTCCACTCGCGATCATACCAAGGCTCGGGCTTTTCCATAGCCTTAGTTTTGTAATGCCCTGGAGGAAAAAGTTCGATCTGAGTACAGAAACCTTCGAGCGCTTTTAATTCAGAAGCCACATAAAAAACTCCTTCCTCATCCCATCCCATGTAAAGAGGAATAATACCCATGTGATCGCGAGCAATGAGGTAGTCATTCTTTGATTTATCGTAAAGTGCGAAACCGAAAATACCATTGAGTTTATCTAAAAATGAGACGCCTTCTTTATCATACAGACCTAGAATAACCTCACAATCAGATTGCGTAAGAAATTCATAACCTTCTCCTACTTCAGCTCTAAGTTCTCTGTGGTTATAAATCTCACCATTGGCAGCAAGCACAAGTGTCTGATCTTTATTAAAAAGAGGCTGCTTACCCGAAGCTGGGTCGACAATCGCTAAACGTTCATGAGCCAAAACGGCATGATCATCACTAAAAATTCCACTCCAATCAGGACCTCTATGCCTGATCTTTTTTGACATTTCTAAAAGCTGACTACGTTGATCCGCTTCTACTTTTTGGTAATCAAAACTCGCTACAATTCCACACATGGCTTTATAATTTGAAGCAAAAATGGAATTAAATGTTTTAAACCTAAATTACTAAGATGTTATTAGTTATGAAATGAAAGTATATAGGTCTTTTCTATATAAGAATGAAACTTACATAGCTTCATTCCCGTATTGAGGTTTGATATCGTTACTTTACTCGCTCTCCTGAAACAAAAACCATCTCTGCTTCAATTAAGGGAAGATCTTTCTCTGAAGCAGTCATTAAATCAGCCGATAATACAGTAAAATCAGCAAAGAACCCCGGTAAAAGCCTACCCTTTTCATTCTCTTCAAACTGAGCATAAGCAGCCCA
>DFQX01000074.1:16679-23978 GCA_002381155.1 Flavobacteriaceae bacterium UBA3478
CGAGCCACCGCCGCATAAAAGGTATAATATGGATTTACAGATTCTACAGGGAAATCAGTTCCTAAAGCAACGATTCCAGATGTTGCTAATAGGGTTTGGTACGCATAAGCTCCAGCCATACGCTCGTGCCCCAAACGATCCTCCGCCCAATACATATCACTAGTCGCATGCGTAGGTTGAACAGAAGGAATGACACCCTTAGAAAAAAGTGAGAAATCAATCGCATCGACAATTTGAGCATGTTCAATTCTCCATCTTCGGTCTTCCTTATCGCTAAGCAGGTCTTGATAAATGGATAGCACCTCGAAATTCGCCGCATCTCCGATCGCATGGGTATTCATTTGAAAATCAGAATCAATAAGTCTTTCTGCAATCGCTCTCATTTGATCCACGGGGGTAACAAAAGCACCAAAATGTCCTGGCGCATCGGCATAAGGTCGCTTAAGCGCCGCACCTCTAGAACCTAAGGCACCATCACCGTAAACTTTTACCGAACTTACATTCAGACGGTCGGTTTTATAGGGTCCCTTACTTAAAAAATAGTTGACATCTGCTTCGGTATTACTCACCATCGCATACATTCGAATCTTTAACAGACCCTCCTTCTGAAGCGAGTCTACCAACTGTATAACCTCCTTAGAAATACCCGCATCGCTAACCGTAGTTAACCCATAATCGAAACAAATCTCTTGTGCAGCTAACAGACCTTTGATCTGTTGATCACGGCTCGGAGGTGGCATTACTGCATCTATATAACGCATGGGACCATCAACTAAAATCCCAGAAGGCGCTCCATTTAAGAGAATAACCGCTCCCCCCTCAGCAGAGGTCTCTGAATCAATCCCAGCTAATTTTACGGCTTTAGAATTTACCCAATAAGCATGCCCGTCAACCCTTTCAAGAACTACCGGAAAATCAGAAAATCGACGATCTAAGTCGTAGCGAGTAGGAAATTCCTTGATTTCCCAATCATTTTGATCCCAGCCACGTCCATAAATAAAATCAACGTCACTATTCTGCGAACTAAAAATTTCTATACGGTCAAGCACCTCATCGATACTCTCGGTCCCAACAAGATCTACGTGAAGGGTCCCTAAACCCAATCCATAAAAATGACTATGAGCATCAATAAGTCCCGGAACCACGGCCTTACCCTCAAGATTAACCAGTTCTTTAGCTAAGAAACGATTTTTCAAATCATCCAAACCTAGCGTAACGATTCGACCTTTGTTGATTGCCATTGCCGTGTAGGTTGTGTTCACCGAATCCAGTGAATAAATCTGTCCATTAAAAACAATAGTATCCACCTCAACTTTACTCAAACAAGAGCTAAAAACAAATAATATTCCCAATACGATTAACCTGATATTCATAGCATTCTAAATTTGGAATCTGAAAATAGTAAAAACCTAGATCATCTAAATAATCCTCAAATTGTAAGTTCGCTATTTGCTAACTTTAGAGAATCAAAAAAGAATTAATGAGCTCACACCAGTTGCTGTTAAGATTGCAGTCTGCAGATATTGGGATTAGAAACGAGGTGATTTTAAAAGAGGTATCTCTCGAAGTCAATAAAGGAGATTACCTCTATTTAATTGGCAAAACAGGTTCTGGCAAAAGTAGTCTTCTAAAAGCTATTTACGGAGATACCCAGATTAGTAAGGGTACAGCAAGTTTTAAGTCCTTCAATTTAGCGAAACTCAAAGAGAGCGAATTACCGACGCTAAGAAGACAATTAGGAATCGTATTTCAAGATTTTAGATTACTCGACGACCGTAATGTTTTTGACAACCTTGACGTCGTCCTAAAAGCAACCGGATGGAAATCGACATCAGACCGAAAGGACCGAATTATGCAAACGCTCGATAAAGTTGGAATCTCGGGTAAACATGAGCGATTTATACATCACCTCTCTGGCGGAGAAAAACAGCGCATAGCGATTGCCCGAGCACTTTTAAATGATCCTGAACTCATCATTGCCGATGAACCAACTGGAAACCTAGACCCTGAAACTGCAATAGAAGTAATGGATTTGTTTGAGGAACTTCATCGTAAAGGCAACACGGTAATTTTAGCCACACATGACTACCGATTGATCAAAAGGTATAATCACCCCGTAATTCGTTGTGAAAATCAAGGGATTCATAAGTTAGAACCCGTCGGTTCTTAAAAAATCTATTTATTTGTAGCCCTTAAAACAACTACTTATGGCTGTACTTGGTATTGATATTGGAGGAACAGGAATGAAGGGAGCTCTTGTAGACCCTATAACCGGTGAGCTCGTTAGCGAGCGATTCAGAGTTCCTACACCTCAAAAGAGGAACCCTAAAAGCATGGCCAAAGCAGTCGGTAAAATCGTTAGTCACTTTGACTACAAAGGAAAAGTGGGCGTAGGTTTCCCAACCATTATAAAAAACGGAGTCTGCCTATCCAGCGGCAACTTACACAAGTCGTGGAAAAATCAAAATGTAAGCGAAATCTTCAAAGAACAAACAGGTTTAGATTTTACAGTAGTTAACGATGCTGATGCAGCCGGATATGCCACTATGAATTACGGTGTAGGTAAAGGCGAAACAGGACTTGTTCTAATGATTACTATCGGGACAGGCCTCGGTAGCGGTGCATTCTACAATGGCGAACTTATTCCCAATTTCGAGTTAGGACAAATACCCTACAAGAATTTTAAAAAAATTGAAGATTGGGCCTCCAATGGTGCCATGCAACGTGAAGGTTTAGAAATAGATGAGTGGGCTGTAAGATTTAGCAAATTTTTAAAAATCACAGAATTACTAGTATCACCAGACCTTTTCATATTAGGTGGAGGGCTATCAAAGTGTTACGACGAATACAAGCATCTCATCACCGCCAATACACCGATCAGAGTTGCCGCGTTAAGAAATAATGCCGGAATTGTTGGAGCCGCTGCTGCTGTTAGATAGCCTTGGAACGTTTTCTATCGGTCTCTTTCAATAAGATCTTACGCAATCTTAAGTGATTTGGAGTTACCTCAACGTACTCGTCCTTCTGGATATACTCTAAAGCCTGCTCCAAAGAAAATTTAATCGCAGGTACGATACGAGCTTTATCATCTGACCCTGAAGCGCGAACGTTTGTAAGCTTCTTCGTCTTAGTGATATTAACCCCCATATCATCAGCACGAGAATTCTCTCCAATTACTTGACCTTCATAAATATCTTCTCCTGGATCGATAAAGAAAGTACCTCTCTCTTGAAGTTTATCAATAGAGTAAGGTATCGCAGTACCATTTTCAAGAGACACCATCGAGCCGTTAATTCGACCAGGAATTGGGCCTTTTAGCGGTTGATACTCTAAGAATCGGTGTGCCATAATCGCCTCTCCTGCGGTTGCAGTAAGCAATTGATTTCTTAGACCAATGATACCTCGTGAAGGAATAATAAATTCGATGAACATACGGGCTCCGCGTGACTCCATGCTAATCATTTCACCTTTACGCATAGAAACCATCTCAACAGCCTTACCCGAAACCTCCTCAGGAAGATCAATCGTCAATTGTTCAACAGGCTCACACTTCACTCCGTCAATCTCTTTGATGATTACCTGCGGCTGTCCGATCTGTATTTCATACCCTTCTCTACGCATCGTTTCGATAAGAACAGACAAATGGAGAACTCCACGTCCGTAAACAATAAAACGGTCTGCACTATCGGTAGCCTGAACACGTAGGGCAAGATTCTTTTCTAACTCTTTTTCTAGACGCTCTTTGATGTGTCTTGAAGTAACAAACTTACCGTCCTTTCCAAAGAATGGGCTGTCATTAATGGTAAACAACATACTCATCGTTGGCTCGTCAATTGCAATGGATGGCAATGCTTCAGGGTTTTCAAAATCAGCAACAGTATCACCAATTTCAAAACCTTCCATACCAACAATCGCACAAATATCACCGGCTTTTACCTCAGTCACTTTCTGACGACCTAATCCTTCAAAAGTAAATACCTCTTTTACGCGTGTCTTAATTTGAGCACCACCTCTCTTCACTAAGGTCACTTGTTGACCCTCTGCAATTCTACCACGCTGTAGACGTCCGATTGCAATTCTTCCTGTAAAAGAAGAGTAGTCTAAAGAAGTAATCAGCATTTGTGCGGTTCCCTCCTCTGGCTTGAACTCAGGGATATGTTCAACTACCATATCTAATAGAGGTTCAATGGTCGTTGTTGGGTTCTTCCAATCATCGCTCATCCAACCATTTTTAGCCGAACCATAAACCGTTGGGAAATCCAATTGCCACTCTTCTGCCCCTAATTCAAACATCAAATCAAACACCTTCTCATGCACCTCGTCTGGGGTACAATTCTCTTTATCTACTTTATTTACAACTACACAAGGCTTAAGACCTAAGCTAATCGCTTTTTGAAGTACAAAACGTGTTTGCGGCATCGGACCTTCAAAGGCGTCTACAAGTAGTAACACCCCATCAGCCATGTTTAAAACTCGCTCTACCTCACCACCGAAATCGGCGTGACCAGGAGTATCGATAATATTAATCTTCATCCCCTTGTAAATTACCGATACGTTTTTTGATACAATGGTAATTCCGCGTTCGCGTTCGAGATCATTGTTGTCGAGAATAAGGTCTCCCTTATTTTCATTCTCTCTAAAGAGTTGACAGTGATACATGATCTTATCAACCAAAGTAGTCTTACCGTGGTCAACGTGGGCGATAATCGCGATGTTTTTAATGGTTTTCATAGGATAGGTCCAAATATGCGCCTTAAGGCGGCGCAAATATAGCGGTATTTTACACCGAGAAGTGAATAAAAAGTACCTTTGATACATTCAATGCTAAAACATCGCATTTTTTATGAAGAATTTCGACGTTCCTAACCTTAAACACCTTGACTCCAAACAATTCTTTTTAATTGCCGGTCCCTGTGCTATTGAAGGAGAAGAGATGGCCCTACGAATTGCCGAAAAACTAGTAACGATTACTGACAAGTATAAAATCCCTTATTTCTTTAAAGGAAGTTTTAAAAAGGCCAACCGAAGCAGAGTAGACTCATTTACAGGAATTGGAGATGAAAAAGCGCTGAAGATTCTTCGAAAGGTATCTGAAACCTTTTCAGTTCCTACACTTACTGATATTCACAAAGAGTCTGATGCCGCGCTAGCTGCCGAATATGTAGATGCATTACAAATACCTGCTTTTCTTGTGCGTCAAACCGATTTATTAATCGCTGCTGCAGAAACCGGTAAAGTGGTTAACCTGAAAAAAGGACAGTTTATGAGTCCTGAAAGCATGCAATTTGCCGTTCAGAAAGTAAGTGAGGTTGGAAATCATAAAAGCTGGATCACAGAGCGAGGGTCGATGTTCGGATACCAAGATTTAGTCATTGATTATCGAGGAATCCCAACAATGAAACAATATGCCCCTGTGGTATTAGATGTCACTCACTCCCTTCAACAACCCAATCAAAGTTCGGGAGTAACTGGCGGACGTCCTGCCCTGATTGAATCAATGGCCAAAGCCGGAGTCGCCATTGGTGTAGATGGCCTATTTATAGAAACCCATTTTGACCCAAAAAATGCAAAAAGCGATGGAGCGAATATGCTCGATCTTGAAAAGGCAGAAGGTCTCATCAGCAAACTTGCCCGGTTGAGAGAAGTAGCTGTTGAATTGCAATAAGGCAATCCTATTTTTACCAAAACATCCAACTCATGAAAGCTCGATTCCTATTATTGTTTGTCACTGTGTTTGGATTCGCTCAGAATCACAGTCATTCAGGGGTTAATCCAATTAAATTCCCAAACATCGATGGATACCTAACACTCAGTACCGACCTACATATCCACAGCGTATTTTCTGACGGAAATGTTTGGCCTACCATCAGAGTTCAGGAAGCGCTAATGGATAACCTCGATGCCATCGCACTTACCGAGCACCTAGAGTACCAGCCCCATCTTTCGGATATACCTCACCCCGATCGCAACAGAGCCTACGAATTAGCATTAGAGGAGGCAAAAGATCACGACCTTTTAATCATTCCTGGTTCAGAGATTACAAGAAGTGCCCCTGTCGGACACAATAACGCACTATTCCTTGCTGACTCCAATCCACTTTTACAAGACCAGGCGCAAGATGCCTTTGACCAGGCAAAAGAGCAGGATGCTTTTGTTTTCTGGAATCATCCTTCATGGTCGGCACAGAAAAAAGATGGAAATCCAGAATTAGGCGATTTTCAAAAGAAGCAGATCAGACAGAAGAAACTTCACGGTATTGAGGTCATTAATTTCGGAGCCTATGCAGAAGAATCACTAAGTATCGCTCTCGAAGAAGATTTAACCATAATGGCCACCTCTGATGTTCACGACCTCATCGAATGGGATTATGCTAATAAAGGATTACAAAGACCTGTTACACTTGTCTTCGCTAAGGAGCGATCGATTCCATCACTTAAAGAAGCCTTATTTGCAAAACGAACTGTTGCCGCCTACAATGATCTACTTGTCGGACGAGAAGAATTTCTACTTCCCCTACTAAAAGCGAGTATTAGTATTGAAGTTGACGGCTATGTTGCGGACACGAAAATATTGAAGATTACTCTCACCAATCATTGCAGTAGCGACCTGCTACTAGAGAATGTTAGTGATTTTACTTTCTATGAAAACTCTCCAGTATTCAACTTAGAAGCCGGGAGCCAAAAAACATTACAGATAAAGACCATCGATAGAATATCTGAAGTAAATCTATGTTTTAAAGCACTTGGAGCTTTTACTGCTCCACAAACGCATCCTACTATTAGCTTTACCTTAAATTTCGAAGAGTAATTCTTGACGATTAGCTATCTTTGTGCCCATAGAAAATACGTTCTTTTTTTTATTGGGGCCGATTTGGATTTGACAGCAAGATCAATCAAATCGTAAGCATGTCGAGCTATGAAGGTAATGCTCGTAAATCTCTACTTCATCTTTTTTTAAATGGCGAAAATACTTACGCTTTAGCTGCCTAATAATCTGAATTACAGTAGGATTTGGCCTAGTCCCGCAAGGCGGGAGAGCTGAATGTCTCTAGAAAGCCCTTGTTGGCGGCGTTCTTTATAGAGGCACCATTAAAGTCAACATCGAATAGTTCCTGCTTCGAGAACTATTCCAAATAAAGAAGCTAAGGGAATAATAGGTTGTCGTTGATCAGTTATTCTTCGAAAATCAAACAACGTCTAAGCATGTAGAAAGCGTTTTCATTGCTTGTTTGGACGAGGGTTCGAGTCCCTCCGGCTCCACGATTCTCTCGAGCCGTCGGGGCCAGCACTCCACCTCGCT
>DFQX01000074.1:24252-24637 GCA_002381155.1 Flavobacteriaceae bacterium UBA3478
CACTCCACCTCGCTGCTCATTATAAAAGATCCACAGGATCTTTTATAACCATTCGCACGTCTCCGGCTCCACGATTCTCCTCCAACGCGTCATCTCGCCGCTCACTTTTAAGCTCCACTGGAGCTTAAATAATCACTCGCGCGCAGGGCCAGCACTCCACCTCGCTGCTCATCATAAAAGATCCACAGGATATATCAACGTTTTGAAAGTTCGTTGGGTAGCATTCATGATTTGAAAACCTTTATGCAATTCTTTCTGATCCACCGAGCCAGGGTAGAAAGTGATGGGCTCGATGCATAGCATTTCTGGCACTTCTGTCCAGCACATAAAGTGATTAAAACCTTCAGTCTCGATAGCTATTGACTTCTCGTTCTTTAAAATGAGC
>DFQX01000026.1:0-19209 GCA_002381155.1 Flavobacteriaceae bacterium UBA3478
ATGGCAAATACTAGATCAACCCCTTCTCTTTTTACCGTGCCTAATTGTGTTCCGATTTTAGGATTGGCTAATCCAATGAAGGCAAAATAGATGGCGAGAAGTATAAGAATGCGTTTTAGTAAGCGGTTTTTATTGCTTCGAAGAGGTGCGAGTCTTTCTAGCATTTGATCTCTCAATTTCTCATCGGGCTGGGCTTTTTTTAGCGTATGCTTTTGCCATGCTCGATACCCTATGAAAAGTAGGGTGATCAGCAGAACAACGATCCCGCCTATAGTGAGGTATTGGGTATGTTCGACTAACATCATGACAGGGCTTCTCTAAAAAGGGTGTGACGTAATAATAGCTCAAGAGCAAGTAGACTTAAGGCTAGAAATACCCAAAATCTAAAATGCTCTTCGTAGGTGTAATAACTAAACTCTTCAATTTCGCTTTTTTCAAGCTCATTGATTTGATCGTAGATGGCTTCAAGACTTTGATTGTCAGTGGCTCTGTAGTAGCTACCGCCAGTAAGCTCCGACACGCTTTTGAGGAGCTCTTCATCGATTTCTACTGAACGCATTCCGTATCTGAATGAACCGTCAGGATTGTAGGCAATGGGGCTTAAGGCATTACCATTAGTTCCTAGACCAATGGTGTAAATTTTGATACCATATTCGAGGGCGAGATTGGCCGCAGTTTCAGGTTCAATAAATCCACTATTGTTCACCCCATCTGTAAGTAAGATGATGATTTTTGAAATCGCATCACTTTCTTTAAGGCGATTCACTGCTGTTGCGAGTCCCATTCCGATAGCGGTTCCGTCCTCGATAGCTCCAAAGGTTAGCTCCGAAAGTGCAGTGAGCGTAATTGCGGTATCGGTGGTTAGGGGTGTTTTTGTATAACTTTCTCCGGCATATACAACGAGCCCGATACGGTCGCTTTTTCGATCTTTGACGAAGTCTGAAGCCACTTCTTTCAAGGCTTCAAGTCGGTTAGGTTGCAGATCTTTGGCGAGCATACTCGAACTCACGTCTATTGAAAGAACGATGTCTATACCACTAGAAGTTTTCGTCTTGGTGTTTACCCCAGACGTTTGAGGCCTTGCTAGTGCCATAATCAGCGAAGCTAGAGCTGCGATACGGAGCACCCAAATTAAAGGGCGTAGTTTAGATTTTAGACTGCTTGACCGCTTAACTCTTGTAGAAAAATTGAAAAAAACGGATTCTTTTGAAGCGCTCTTAAGCTTCCATAGTACAAGTAGTAATAAGATTGCAAAAAGTGCAAACCACTCAGGATTTTTATAAGGAGCTAAAAGTACTTCTCTCATAATTCGGTGGTTACTTTTATTGACTCCATTATTCTAGCGGCTATTTGTTCAGCCCAACGATCTCCTGTAGGGTAGGTAATAACCACTTCTTGAGAAAACCCTTTTCCGCCAAAAATAAGATGGTCAAATGATCGTTCATTCTTCGCTGCATCTAGTGCAGTACCGAATGAGTGATAACCCGTGACCTCCTCTTTAGTGTTGTAGATTTCTGACTTGGGCAAAATCGTCGAAAAACCTTCTTCTTCAAATCGAAGCAGCTGTGCTTCAGAAAGAGCAACGAAGTCAACCTCTGATTCACTTTGGCTTTTTTCAATTCGGATAGAGACGGTTAAATCTTCATTAAGGCTCCAACTAAATCCTTCCTCGTTTCTAAATAATGCCTCTGGAGATTCAATACTTACTGGAGGAAAGCCATAACTTGATGAGACCCAGGTTTGTTCGTAGGACTTTTTGAACGGGTTAAGGGTAATACTATCCCAAAGATTCTGGTAACCAGTTAGGTATCCATATACACCAAGTGATCCTAGCACTATAATTAAGGTTGAAACGGCGATGATTGTACGCTGTTTTACTCGATTTTTCTTTTGAGGCACGATGGTAAGTGCTTCTAACTTTCTTAGGTAACCTTCCTCGTAGGTCTCTATGGTTTGACTGACAAGTAAAAGGTCAGCACTTCGCTGCTCATCGGTTACCGATTGTTTCGCGAACTTGTAGAGTTCGGCCCGATTAAGTAGCTCCTTCAAACCAGTCTGTTGCTCCTTAGTCTGCTGGTAATAAGGCTCGTTTTGGCCGAGACTATCTAGTAGGCCAATGAGTTCCTTAGAGGTTCTCTGTTCTGTAGACAATGAGAGTCTGCGATGCAGGTAGGTTTTAAAAATAGAGGTTGCGGAATAGTAAATAGATGCAGCTTCGACCACTTCTATTTGCTTTAGACGCTCAATGGAAAGGATTGCCTCTTCAAAGGGGCTAATGACTCGTTTCTTTTCACGTGATCTTTTGAAATAAACAAGAAGCCCGATCGCTATGAGAGCAGTGATGAGCACATAAGGCCAATGACTCTGAGGTTCAGGAGCTTTTTGACCAAGAGGTTTTATGTTGTACAGGCCTTGGGCGGTCGTATCGACGACTACATCGTTGATTCGAACAGGAATTGCCTCGGTAGTGTACGGATTTCTATTAATAGTGATCTGTTGGGGGGCAATCAGATAGTCTCCAGCATCAAATTGAGTAATCTTGTAGGTTTTACGAAGCGATAATTGAGGTCTTTTAGACAAGGTGTCGATTGCCGATTCATTGACCACCTCGAGCGGATAAAAAGTTTGGCCTTCTGGAAATAGAATCAAGGCTTCAGGATCAGCAGAGGCGCTTATCTGTAACTCAATTTGCTCCCCGATTAGAAGACTATCCCGATCTATGGAGGCAGTTACTTCTTGACCATATCCTTGGAGAGTAAATAGAACAAGAACCAGCAATGAGGTTATCTTATATGTTGCTAAGAAGCTTTTCATTAGCGATGCTTTGCCTTAAAGAACTGTAGTAGTTTAGAAATATGATCCTCATTTAATTCACAACTTACTATCGGGGCTCCTACCTGAGCAAAACTCTTTTCAAAGTAGGACACGGCTGAATCAATGTCGTTGGTATATGTTTTAGCAATACTTTTTGACCCGGTATCTACATAAGTGATGGTATCCTCTTCTAGGGATCTCATAGGAATCAATCCTAAATTAGGGATTGCCATTTCGAGAGCATCATAAATACGGAATCCATTTACATCGTGTCGCTTTGCCAATATTCGTAACGATTTTTCGTAGCCAGTATCTAGAAAGTCAGATAGTACGAAGACAATGGTTTTCTTTTTAAGATAACCAGAAAGAGATGAGAGTGCCTTGTCGATACTCGTTTTCTGTGCAGGTTTCGAGGGGTCAGAAAGAACGAGGAGTTCTCTAATAATTCGCAGAAGATGGGCTTTTCCTTTCTTTGGAGGTAAGAAAAGCTCAACCTCGTCAGAAAAAGCAAGTAGCCCAACTTTATCATTGTTTTGTAGGGCAGAGAATGCGAGAATTGCGGCGATTTCAATACTTTTTTCAAGTTTGGTAGTTTCGCCGCTACCGAAAAGACCAGACGAACTAACATCCACAGCTAACATTAAGGTGAGTTCACGTTCTTCTTCAAAAACCTTTGAATAGGGCTCCCTATTTCGTGCAGTAACATTCCAATCTATAGTTCTTACATCATCCCCGTATTCGTATTTTCTTACTTCACTAAAAGTCATACCTCTGCCTTTGAAAGAAGAATGGTATTCTCCTCCAAAAACATGGTCAGAAAGCCTACGAGTTTTAAGAGCAATCTTTCTAACTCGGGCAAGAATGTCAGAGACTTCTAGCATGTTGTTTATTAAGGTACTTTGACCGCTTCGAGAACTTGTTCGATGATTTGAACGCTTCCGATCGATTCAGCTTCAGCCTCGTAGGTTAACCCAATTCGATGTCTTAGCACATCAAAAATTACCGCTCTAACATCTTCAGGAACCACGAACCCTCTCCCCTGAATGAACGCATAACACTTCGCTGCTTTTGCAAGGCTAATACTACCTCTTGGTGAAGCTCCGAAACTTATCAGTGACCTTAGATGAGCTAAGCCATAATTTTCAGGATACCTTGTCGCGAAAATTAGATCAACGATATATTGCTCAATCTTTTCATCGAGATATACATCGTTTGCACTTTCTTGGGCTTTGAGGAGATCCTTGGTGCTTAGTACGGCGCTTATCTTATGGGTAGTTGAAGCTAAATTTTGTCGAATAATCAGCTGCTCATCCTCTCTTTTCGGATAATCAATTACCACTTTTAACATGAAACGATCTACCTGAGCCTCAGGCAAGGTGTAGGTTCCTTCTTGTTCAACGGGGTTTTGGGTCGCCATAACAAGGAAGGGTTGGTCGAGTTTAAAAGTTTCATCGCCTATAGTCACTTGCTTTTCTTGCATGGCTTCTAGCAGGGCTGACTGAACCTTTGCAGGTGCACGGTTGATCTCATCAGCCAAAACGAAATTGGCAAAAATGGGACCTTTCTTAACGTTAAAGGCCTGTTCATTCATATTGTAAATCACGGTCCCAATCACATCGGCTGGTAACAGGTCAGGAGTAAACTGAATTCGACTAAAGCTGCCTTTTACGGCCTTCGAAAGCGTATTAATTGCCAAGGTTTTCGCAAGACCTGGGACTCCTTCGAGTAATATATGACCCTTGGCTAATAGACCGATTAAGAGACTGTCTACCATGTGGTTTTGCCCTACAATTGCCTTCGATACTTCGTTTCTCAACGCCAAAATAAAGGCGCTGTCTCGTGCTATCTTCTCGTTTAACTCACTAATATCTACACTCATTTCGCTCTGTCTTAAAGTTTAGAGGGCGCAAATTCTAAATTCTTATTGCTTTTCCTTGTTAATGATAGGTTAAAAATGCCTGATCTAATAAGGTTTTCAAAAAGTTTTGGCTTTTATAAAGTTGTAACTTATAGCCTGAAAAATCAATCACTATGAAAAAACACTCACTGGTTGTTGGGACGATGACATGGGGTTGCTGGGGAAGCGCCTTGAACACCGTAGAAATGGCCAATCGTATAGAAGGAGCGCTAGAATTAGGTTTGAATCGATTTGATCATGCGGATATCTATGGAGATTATACCACTGAAGCAGAATTTGGAGCGGCTTTAAAACAGGCCAATGTGGCTAGAGAAGATATTGAGCTAATTACCAAGTGTGGGATTCAAATGACCAGAGGCAGAGCTAATAAGGTCAAGCATTATCAATACGATACCGCTTACATTATTGAGTCGGCAGAGCAAAGCTTAAAAAATCTAGGCACCGATTATCTCGATCTTTTTCTATTGCATAGGCCGAGCCCATTACTCGACACTGAAGAGGTGGGTCTCGCTGTTGCAACGCTTTTAGATCAGGGAAAAATAAAGTCGTTTGGCTTATCAAATTTTCTTCCCCATCAGGTTGAAAGTGTGATGCGATTTGCTCCCGTAGAAGCGAATCAAATACAGTGCTCGATCACTCACACTGATTCGATGTACGATGGTACCTTAGATCAGGCGAATCATTTGAATATCGAGCCAATGGCATGGTCTCCACTCGGAAATTTGTTTAAAAACCCTGAAGACGAGGCCGTGGTTCGCATTAGAGCGGTTGCTGCTGATTTGATGAAGAAGTACGATACTGATTTAGCAGGCTTAGCGTTGGCTTTTTTAGCGAAACATCCGTCTAAGATCAGCCCGGTGGTAGGAACCACTCAAATCAATCGCCTCGCTGATGCAAAGAAAGGTTTTGAAATAGCGTTAGAGCTTGAAGACTGGTTCGTATTGCTCGAGGCCGCCAAGGGCACAAGAGTTCCTTAGGGTATGATTAATAAGCGTCTTTTAATTAAAAATTTACTCGCTCATAACGACGAGAATAGTTTTTATGATAAAAAACGCAGTATTTCTATAGGCGAAAAGGAGGGTAAAGCCAAGTTTCTCAAGCACGTTTGTGCTTTGGCTAATACCAACCCCTTGAACAACTCTTACATTGTTGTTGGGGTCGAGGATTTAGACAGTAGTATCATTGGTGTTGATTTTTTTGACGACAGCAAAATTCAGAACCTGGTAAATGCTTACTTAGATCATCCGCCGAAGGTTTCGTACGAGAACATTCCCTTTCCACATTTGCCTGACAATAAGGTAGTGGGTCTTATTACGATACGATCTTCGGGCAAACTCTGTTCCCTTAGAAAGAACATCTGGAAGTATTATGGAGGAGCTGTTTTTTATCGCGAGGGCAGTATGTCGGTTCCGAAGAACTTCGAATCTGAATTGCGAGATACTAATTCAACTATCGTTCAAGATTTAGAACGCCACGCAGAAAATAATATTGAACTCACCCTCGATGGGGTGATTGATTTTATTCGAAATCGTCATCCTGATATGCCAAGTGATTACAAGGTTTTCAAAGAGCAATTTGTAGTGTGTTGGGCTGGACAGATAAAGAAAGTCAAGGACAAGACTTATTATTCACGAGTTGATATCGAATTGATCAATGAACGGGTAAGATTGTTCTATTCTGCCCTTGACGAGATAGAGATTACTTATACCAATGACACCTTCAGTCTAACCGAGTATGTGTTTCTTGGGCTTGGAGAGAAAAAATATTATCCACTTGAACGATTAGATATTCGTTTCGAAGAGAACGGTACCTACCAGATGAATACCGAACTGATTTTTGAGCCTCCGCGTTACGATACTCGAGAATTATTTCACGTATACAATACGAATAACACATTGGTTAAGCTTCTTGAGCAAAAAGTTCGACTCTCAGAAAATCAACTAGTAGATCTAAGACGACTTCCTGACACCTATTTAATCTGTTTCTTAAATGGATTTGAGGAGGCCAAAGGACAGTTAGAAAATGCGAGGGGACTTATTAAACCAATAGACCAAAAGGCTTATGACTCGCTTAAAGAAGCATTACGAGTAATACGAAAAGTAAGGTATAACTAGAGGGTTTACATTAGATCTTCCGCTCTCGGCAGGGCAGCAATGGCCCCGAAATTCTTCGCCGTAAATGCTCCAGCTTTGTTAGCGATACTCACCGCCTTGGTCATCCACTCTTTGTCTTTTAAGATCGATGTTGATGGTGCTTTGGAAAGGGTGGCGAGTAAACATCCGATAAAAGCATCTCCAGAACCTGTGGTGTCAATCGCTTTGACGGGGATGGTAGGAATCGTTGCCCTTTGATCACTATCTAAACTCAAAAGGGTTCCTTGCTTTCCAAGAGTGATACAGATCGTCCCGTGGGTCATGCTATGAAAGAATCGGCAAGCCTCCTCTAGGTCATTGGTGTTCGCGAGTAGTTTTGCCTCTTCTTCGCTGAGTTTTATTAGGTGAGCTTTCGAGATGAAATGCAGTGACTTTTTTATAAAATCTTCGGGATCGAATCGGTGTAGATCGTGACGGTAGTTAGGGTCAAAACTGATGAGTGCTTCATTGGCCATCGCATCTTCTAGATAAGTCGAATAGGTATGTTCTAGGCTCCCACCTAAAAAGGAGGTTGCGGCTCCAAAGTGAACAATTTGTTGAAAGAACTTACCAGCGAGTGCTTTGTCATAGGTTAATTCCCGATCAGCCCCTCTCGAGAATACAAAGTCACGTTCACCATCGGCACCGAGGTTTACAAAAGCGAGTGTAGTAAAAGTGGAAACTCGTTGTAAAAAATTTGTACCAACCGCTTCTTTTTCTAGGGTCTCTGCTAAGAAGTTTCCGAAAGGGTCGCTACCCACAGCTCCAACGAAATAGCTAAGACCATCAAGACGACTCACTGCAGCGGCCACATTTGCAGGAGCTCCACCGGCTTTTTTAAGGAACTGATCGGTTTTTGTAAGAGAGGGATGCCCTCCCTGTCCAACAAAATCAATCAATAACTCTCCGATACAAAACACCTTCTTCATGGGGTAGATTTTAAGTGCCCAAAGTACTAATTTTGAAGTAAACCGAAAGATTGAAACGCACACTCGCCATCGGAGATATTCACTCCGGAAAAAAGGGACTACAACAGGTACTAGATCGAGCAAATGTTACCGAACAAGACCATCTTATTTTTCTAGGAGATTATTTGGATGGATGGAGCGAAGCCCATCAGACCGTTGATTTTTTGTTGACCCTCAGAGATCGATATCATTGCACGTTCATTCGCGGTAACCACGATGATCTTTGTCTTAACTATTTAACTAGATCTGAGGCCCCTGAAAACTGGTTGCTTCATGGAGGAGCTGCTACAAAAAATAGTTACGATGCGATCGACCGAGTTCACAAGGAGCTTCATATCACCTTTTTACAAAACCTTGAAGATTATCGGTTAGATGAAAACAATCGCCTTTTTCTTCATGCTGGCTTTACCAATCTAAGAGGGGTTGAACAAGAGTACTTTTCTAAGATGTTTTACTGGGATCGAACGCTTTGGGAACTAGCAAAGGTGGTAGAGAAAACAGAAGACAAAGAACTACCCCCGAGATTAAAGCGTTATAGCGAGATATTTATTGGTCATACTCCGATATCGAAGGAGTCTTTTGTTTCGCCTCAGCGAGCTGCTAATGTTTGGAACATAGATACTGGAGCTGCCTTTAAGGGAGGGGTAACTGTACTAGACGTGGACACCAAAGAATTTTGGCAAAGTGATCCTTTGAATGAGCTGTATCAAGGAGAGCCAGGAAGAAACCTTGCCCCGAAATAAAAAAACCCCGCAGGACGCGGGGCTTTAGCCAGGTTTGTTTGGCATCGTGTGTACTAACAACAAAAACAAAAACTTAGAGTAACACGCATCCTAAAATTAAGAGGGAATCTTCAATTATCGGTCTGATAAATCCTATAACAAGTGGAAATCGATGTATTCCAATAAGTAACCCCGTATTTTTGCAGTATGGCAAGAGATGAAAAACTAAAAGAGCGATTTGATGCACTTGTTGTCAAACTATCTGATCAATTCTCTGATGGAGACCCTTTGGATATGGAAGGAATGATCTATTTAGTAGGTGTTCAAGAGTTAGGGAAATTACATCGCAAGTTCAAAAAGGATGAAAAAATTAACTTGATGCACATTGCAATTTGTCGTCTTTTAGAGCCTTATGGATATTACGAATTCTCTCATTTCGATGAGGAAGGTTGGCCTCATTATAAGGTGATCGACGAACTGCCCCATTTAAAGGCGGGGGAGCAATCCATCCTTATGAAAGAGGCATTAGTGAATTACTTTATCGAAAGAAATTATCTCGAATGAATTCTGAATATTACGCTGTAATTTTTACCTCAACCACCGGCGATGATTTAAGCGATTATCAGGAGTGGTCCGATAAAATGATAGAACTAGCCAAGAGTATTCCAGGTTTTATCTCTGTTGAATCGGCGCGAAGCACTATCGGAATTACTGTTTCTTATTGGAAAGATCTTGAAAGCATTTCTAATTTTAAAAGACTTGCCGATCATCGTTATGCGCAACAGCGAGGACGTGATCAGTGGTATCGAAATTACAGGGTAAGGGTTTGCAGCGTAGAGAGAGATTACTCTTTTCCCTAGTTGAGTTTTTCTTTCAGTGATTCGAAAGTTTCTGTGGCCGAGGCACCCTTTTCTACTACTTTGTAAACAGCATCAATAATTGGTGTGCGAAGAGCCTTTTTCTGAGACTTTGCTATGAGATAAACAGGCCTTACTGCATAGGCACCTTCTGCAATCATCTTCTCTGCTTTAAAGGTTTCTTCTACCGTCATGCCTTGTCCCAGGCGATGGCCAAAACGTTTATTTCTACTATGATCGGAGTAGGCGGTGACCAAAAGGTCTCCGAGATAAGTAGATTGATTGATGTTACGCTTCATCTTGTAAATACGGCCTAAATAGCGTTTCATTTCTCTAATGGCATTAGAAATCAAAACACTTTGAAAATTATCTCCATATCCTAAACCTGATGCGATTCCTGCGGCAATGGCGTACACATTTTTTAATACTGCAGCATACTCGGTGCCGATAATATCATTTCCGGTAGAGACTCTGATATACGCGTTTGATAGGGTATCCTTCATTTGATCGCCTTTTAGAATATCCACAGCAGATACCGTAAGGTAGGAGTGTCTCTCGAGTGCGATTTCTTCGGCGTGACAGGGGCCTGAGATTACCCCAAAATCTTTCAATTCTATGGCTCCGTATTCAGTTAGGTAATCACCAATAATTTGACCGGTTTCAGGAACCATTCCTTTGACCGCTGAAAAGATGGTTTTGCCCTTGAGCAAATCCAAAGATGGATGTAGGCTTTGGTGTATAAATGCAGAGGGTATAGCGATAACCACCGTAGATGATGCAGCTATTGCTTCCTCGATATTGCTTGTGGCATGGACCAGGTTCGTATTGAGTTGAACGCTGCTGAGGTAATGAGGGTTTTGTCCGACCGTATTAATGGCCTTTACTCCGTCATCTTCTTTAATGTACCAGGTGACAGTAACCTCGTTATCATTAAATATTTTGACTAGTGCAGTTCCAAAACTCCCACCCCCTAAAACCGTTAGGGACTGGTGCTTAAACATAACTATAGGGTTCGAAGATACTCTGCTACTGCTTTTGCTTCGTCTTCAGATAGATTCTGATTGATCATTAGAGCGTTATTGTACTCTTTCAGAAGGGCCTTGGCAATTGGATCTTTCTTTAGCATCTCATTAGTATTAAGCAATAGGTTTAATACCCACTCAGGGCTGCGACGATCGTAAACGCCTTTTAACGCAGGACCAATCATTCTGCGGTCTACAAGGTGACATGCAGTACATTTACCGGCGTAAATACTTTTTCCTTTTTCAGCTAGATCTGTATCGATTGCTGCGCTAAACTCGTAAGAAGTAATAGGGCCTAATCCTATGTTAGAAAGGTCTACGGGTACTTCAGAAGAAGTCGCTTCTGCTTTTGCCACTTCCTTTTTACGAGTTACCTCGAAACCTTTGTTTTCCTTTTTAGGACTCTCACCGCAGCTCGCAATGATTATGGCAAGACCAACGAATAGTATTGATTTACGCATGCTAAAATTTTTGATAAATGTAGCCCGGACATTCATCTTAGGCAACTATTTACTCTGTTTATAATGATTTAATCGCTGTTGTTGCATTTCTAACGCCTGTTCAAATTCGTCATCTAGTCGCTTAATCAGTTCTTCAGTGCTCGGACAATCGTGAATAGCACTTACCCCATGACCTGCAGACCAAATGGTTTTCCAAGCCTTGGCTTCTGAATTCATATCTACCCCAGGATCTAATTTTGCAGTTCGAGCGTAATCCTCAGGGCCTATCCCGGCAGCGTTTAAGCTTGCCTCCATAAAGTTGGCAGGGATTCCCGAAACAGATGAAGTGTGTACAATATCGCTAGAGGTGCTTTCGATGACCATCTTCTTATATTCCTCTTGGGCTTTACTTTCCTTGGTATTGATAAATCGAGTTCCCATATAAGCCATGTCTGCCCCCATTTGTAGAACTGTAGCGATATCCTGACCGGTTGAGATAGACCCTGCAACAACAATGGTTTTGTCAAAAACCTTTCTCACGTCTTTTATGAGTGCCATTGGGTTAATCGTGCCTGAGTGTCCTCCTGCTCCTGCAGATACAAGAATAAGGCCATCAACTCCAGCTTCAGCAGCCTTTTCAGCATGACGTTTTTTAACGATATCGTGAAAGACTAAACCTCCATAAGAATGAATGGTATCTACCAATAGTGAAATAGCCCCAAGCGAGGTAATTACTAACGGAACCTGATGTTTTACACATAGTTTTACATCCTCTTCAAGACGTGTATTGGTTGGGTGAACAATCAGATTTACTCCAAAAGGTGCAGCCTTTTTACCGTTAGCCTGTTCAAACACATTTAGAGCAGTCTTTATATGAACCAGCCACTCTTCAAATCCTTCGCTAGTTCTTTGGTTTAATGCAGGAAATGTACCAACTACACCGTTTTTGCAACATTCGATGACCAATTCAGGTCCTGATACAAGAAACATAGGAGCCGCAATAGCGGGTAAACTGGTTTGATTGAGTGGAGCAGGTAGGGGTTTCATAGCGTTTAATTTTCTTAAAGCTACGAAACTTCTTTCTTCTCTGAAGGCATTCGAACGCGCTTACTTGCTAAGTATACCCCTCCAATGACAAGGTTGGCCGCGACAATTTTAGTTAGTGTGAATTGATCCTTTCCTGCGAGCACCGCAAATAGAATACCCATCACCGGTTGAACATAGGTAAACACTCCGATGGTCGAAGCTTTTAATTCGGTCATGGCAAAGGCATTAAATAAGTAGGTCAAAAAGGTAACTCCGACAACAACAAAGGCAATAGTCGCAAATGACCAGCTGGGTAGTGTTGACCATTGAATGTCCAGAAAATCACCAATGGTTATGGGAAAATTGATAATTAGAGAGAAGGTAAATAACCATTTTAGCAGCGTAAATGGATGGTATTTTTGAACTAAAGATCGGGTCAATACTAGATAAGCACCATAGGAAAGCGCGTTGACAATAAAAAGGGTGTTTCCCAAGCGAATATTTGGTGCGTCTGAGCGTAATTCGTTACCGAAAACGACGAGTCCAAGTGCTCCTACAAGCCCAAGTGCAATCCCAAACGTCTTGTTTTTCGTAATCGGTTCTTTGAGAAGAATGGCAGATAGTACTAGGGTGCAAATCGGGGTGATCGTGACGAGTACTGCACTGTTAATCGGAGTAGAAAGTTCAAGCCCTTTAAAAAAGGAGAGCATATTAATACTTGCCCCAAATAAACTGGCCAACATAATCTTTGGCCAATCTTTCTTTTCAATGGGATCTGATTTTCTGAATAAAGAAAGGCCCCAAAAAAGAATAAAGGCCCCCACTACTCGCAGGAATATAAACCCGAATGGCTTGATGTACATTGGCATTAAGCCTTTCGCTATCGTGTGGTTTAACGCATAAATTGATGTGGCTCCGAAAGCCGCTAAAAAGGCGAGTACTCTTTTGTTCATTGACTAAGTGCAGTCTTAGCTGCTTCTAAAGTGGCCTTGGCATGTCCTGCAAATACATTCGTATCTGTAAGAACCACTGGTCTTTTAAGAAAGGTATAGCGCTCAAGAATTAGTGAGCGGTAATCTTGTTCAGTAAGTGATTGCTCGGCGAGTCCTCTTTTCTTGTAGAGTTGTGCACGTCTGCTAAATAAAGCTTCGTAACTACCAGCGAATTCAGCCATCTTATCGAGAGCGTCTGGGGTTATACCTTGAGATTTGATCTCAATGACTTCAACTTCTGGTCCAGGATTCAAAAAGGCTAACGCTTTTTTACAAGTTTGACAGGTCGCTAAATGGTAGATTTGTTTCATGTTCTGAATTTGTTGCAAAAGTAAGGAAGATGTTAGATACCCGTGCTTCGCACTCATTTTAAGAATTTGATAATTTTTGGCGGTTTCAAAAATGGAAATAGCATAATTTTGCGCATATATTTTTAATTCACTAATAATGCATAAAGACAACATGGCCACTATCGAGACTTTTATGAACGAAGTCAAGACCAGAAATGGACACGAATCAGAATTTATTCAAGCGGTTCAAGAAGTTGCCGAAACAGTAATTCCTTACATTGTGCAACACGATATCTACCATGGAAAAAACATCCTTCTAAGAATGGTAGAGCCTGAACGACTGATTTCTTTCAGAGTAGCTTGGGTAGATGATACGGGAGAAATTCATGTGAATAGAGGCTATCGTATTCAGATGAATTCAGCGATTGGCCCATACAAGGGAGGTCTTCGTTTTCACCCCACCGTAAATGCTAGTGTTTTAAAGTTTCTTGCCTTTGAACAAGTCTTCAAGAATAGCTTAACTACGCTTCCAATGGGTGGAGCAAAAGGGGGTTCAGATTTCGATCCTAAAGGAAAGTCTGACGATGAGATTATGAGATTCTGTCATGCGTTTATGACAGAGCTTTGTCGTCATATTGGGCCAAACACCGATGTGCCTGCCGGAGATATCGGAGTAGGAGCCAGAGAGATCGGATTTTTATTTGGAGCTTACAAAAAAATTAGAAATGAGTTTACTGGGGTGCTTACCGGTAAAGGATTGAGTTGGGGAGGTTCTCAGATTCGACCTGAGGCTACTGGTTACGGAACGGTATATTTCGCTCAAAGTATGTTGGAGACTCGAGGAGACTCAGTAAATGGTAAATCTTTCGTTATCTCGGGTTCTGGAAACGTTGCACAATTTGCGGCAGAGAAGGTTCTTCAATTAGGCGGAAAGGTGCTCACCCTATCTGACTCTGGAGGGTACATTTATGACCCAGACGGTATTGACTCTGAGAAACTAGAGTTTGTAAAAGATCTTAAAAATGTGAAGAGAGGTCGAATAATGACTTATGTAAAGCACTATCCTAACGCCTCTTACCACGAAGGCAAACGCCCTTGGGAGGTTCCTTGTGAAATTGCACTCCCTTGCGCTACTCAGAACGAGTTAGATGGTGCCGCTGCTGAGTTACTGGTGAAAAATGGATTGATTGCTGTTTCAGAAGGAGCAAATATGCCTTCTACTCCAGAGGCGATTCACCACTTCCAGAATCATAAGATTTTATTTGCTCCCGGTAAGGCATCCAATGCAGGAGGAGTTGCAACTTCAGGTCTTGAAATGTCGCAGAACTCATTGCGTATAAGTTGGACGCGTGAGGAGGTCGACAACCGCTTGAAGCAAATTATGAAAGACATCCATGATGCCTGTACTACCTATGGCATGGAAGAAGATGGATATTGTAATTATGTGAAAGGTGCGAACATTGCCGGATTTGTGAAGGTTGCTGACGCCATGCTTGCCCAAGGAATTATTTAATTAATTTGGCAGGAACACCTTATATTCAAAGCTCGCTGGTGGTTTTAGGTAGCATTAGATATGGAGAGACCAGTCTAATTGTCAAGGCCTACACCCGTGAGCTTGGTATTCAATCGTATTTGGTCAGAGGAGTATTAAAACCTAAAAAATCGGGTCTACGATCTGCCTATTTTCAGCCGCTCAGTTTTTTAGATGCTGTGTTGACTCACAAGCCAAACTCAGATCGACTCGAAACCATAAAAGAAGCCAAGCCTTTGCAGGCTTTCTCTCAGATTCATTCGGATGTAGTGAAATCGAGTACCGCACTATTCTTAGCCGAACTATTCGCGGCCTCCCTGATCGAACAACAGCATGACTATGATCTGTTTGATTTTATCATTGGCTGTTTAGAGGTCTTAGAAAGTGAAAAAAGCTTTCCGAATTATCTGATTGTCGTTCTTTTAGGTCTTTCAAAACACTTAGGAATCTACCCCGATTCATCACTTTCGAAAGGAGCGCTATTTGACCCTGTCACTGGACAATTTCAAGCCGAAACTTCGAGATATTCTTTATCTGCGGTTGCCTCAATGACGTTGAATGAAATTCTAGGCATGAATTTTGATGAAACCATGAGGACAACAATAGATAAAAAAACCAGAGGAGAACTTCTAGAAGGATTAGTTCGGTACTACGACTTTCAATTAGACGGCTTTCGTAGACCAAAATCGCTAGAGGTGATTCGAGGGTTGTTTGGATGAAACGCCTCTTACTATTTTTCTTTATCACCTTATTCCCTAAGGTGTTATTCGCTCAACTCGTAACGGTTCAAGATTCGAGTACAAAGACCGTTTTGCCTGGGGTTAGTGTATATAATAAAAGCCATTCTACGTTTACCCAAACTGACCTCAATGGAACCTTTGATTCAGGATTATTTGATGATAAAGACCTAATCATTTTCAGATTGATCGGCTACGAATTACTCTCGATCAGTAAACAGAACATTCAATCTGACACCCTTTATTTAAATTCGAAGGTTGAAGGTCTAAATGAAATCGTTGTCTCGGCATCTAAGTTTAGACAAGACATTAGAAGACTTCCTGTGCGAGTAAGACGAATAGATGCGGACGATATTTCGATGATGCAGCCACAAACTACCGCAGACTTACTTTCACGAACGGGCTCTGTTTACGTTCAGAAAAGCCAACTAGGGGGAGGTAGTCCCATGATTCGAGGTTTTGCTACTAACAGGGTATTAATTACCGTGGATGGTATTCGAATGAACAATGCTATTTTCAGAGGTGGAAACATACAGAACGTGATTTCTATTGACCCTTATGCTATCGAATCTTCAGAGTTGATTTTCGGTCCAGGGACGGTTATTTCTGGGAGTGATGCCATCGGTGGTGTGATGAATTTTAATACTCGAAGACTCCCATTTGCTAAACCGGACAGCTTAATTCATAATACTGATCTAGCTTTCAGATCTTCTACAGCTACTAAAGAACGAACTTACCATGTTGGTCACATGCAGAGTTCAGGTAATTGGACGGGCTACGTTAGTTTCTCTAAGATGAATTTAGGGGACTTAACTATGGGTAGATATGGCCCAGAATTGTACCTAAGAGAGCAGTATGTTCGCTCGAGTCCGGGAGAGGATGTAGTGGTTTTCAGCGAAAACCCAGAGCGACAAAGAGGAACCGCATTTTCTTCGACTTACTTCACTGCAAAGGCAGAGCATCTCATTTCAAATAACTGGGAACAACGGATGGGAATGTTTTACAGCACAACTTCAGATTATGGTCGCTACGATCGATTGTTGCGACCTAAGGGAGATGGTTTTCGTTCGGCGGAGTGGTTTTATGGTCCGCAGCGCTGGCTGATGACTTATTGGAATCCGAGGTACGCTAGTGATCACTCAGCACATCAATTCTCGGTTGCTTATCAATCTTTCGAGGAGTCTCGAAATGATCGAGATTTTAATAGTGAAATTCGTAACACTGCGATCGAGAAGGTCGGGGTACTCAACCTTTCTTACGATAGTCAATATGAAATTTCAGAGCAGTTGATCGCCCGCGGAGGAGGATCTCTTGACTTAAACAAGGTAAATTCAGAGGCCTATTCGCTCAATCTCATTTCTGATGAGAGAGGAATTCTTAATTCTCGTTATCCCGATGGTGCAACTTGGAATGCCGCCGGTGTTTATCTTTCTACTGAGTACAAACCATCTAAACCGCTCGTTCTTAACCTCGGAGTTCGTTGGAACCAAGTTAGTTCTGAAACCGACTATAGAACGAACCCTTTCACAGAAGTTTTTGGGCTCCAACAACTGAAGAATAATGCTTTAACTTATGGTCTAGGAGGGGTCTATCGCTTCGATCGATCTACCTCAATGCGTTTCAATCTATCCACTGCATTTAGAGCACCTAACATCGATGATCTTGCCAAGGTTTTTGATTCTGAGCCTGGTTCGGTAGTAATCCCTAATCCAGATTTGAAACCAGAATATGCACAGACCATTGAGTTGGGTATTCGAAAACGTTTTGATCGTTCGTTTATGCTTGATGCGGCTGTTTATTATTCGACTCTTGACGATGCCTTGATTCGACGCAATACCACGCTAAATGGGCAAACTCAGCTCTTGTTTAGAGATGAGCTTAGTCAACTTCAGTCGATTCAAAATGCGGCTTCTGCTGAGGTAGCCGGGATTGAATGGAGCATCTTTGGTTATTTGAGCAGAAAACTGAGTTACCGAATTTTAGGAACCTACACGCGTGGGGAAGAAATCGATGATACAGGAGTGTCTAGCCCATTGCGTCATGCACCACCGTTTTTCAGCAATTCTCAATTGCGATATGTGAATGGTTCTTTTCAGTTGATCCTAGAATCAGAATACAACGCTGAGGTATCTGCTGAAGATCTTCCGATTTCTGAATGGTCTAAGGCGCATATGTACGCGCTTGATTCGAATGGAAACCCTTACAGCCCGAGCTGGCATGCTGTTCATTTAAGATTGCGTCAGCAATGGAAGCGTTGGCAGTGTTCGGTTGCAATAGAAAATATCTTCGATCGTCGCTATCGTCCTTTTGCCTCTGGGATTAGTGCCCCGGGTAGACAGTTGGTTGTAGCCTTTCAAACTATCCGTTAGAGGTTACCAATTTGTGACTCAATTCCTTACTTTTGCTTTCTTTAAAAAGAAGCGGCCAAGGTGAGTAGTAAATTTAACGAATACAAGCAGTTAGACCTTAGTAAAATAGGAGAAGAAGTTCTTTCGTATTGGAAGTCAGAAGCTATTTTTGAGAAAAGCATTTCTGAACGAGAAGGAGCAGAAAGCTATGTCTTTTTTGAAGGGCCTCCATCAGCCAATGGGATGCCTGGTATTCACCACGTAATGGCTCGTACTATCAAGGATATTTATCCTCGATATAAAACGATGAAAGGCTTTCAAGTGAAGCGCAAGGCAGGATGGGACACCCATGGACTGCCAGTAGAATTAGGTGTTGAGAAAGAGTTAGGCATCACTAAGGAAGCTATCGGGAAAACGATTAGTATCTCTGAGTATAATGAGGCATGTAAGCGTGCAGTAATGAAGTATACCGATGTATGGAATTCGCTCACAGAACAGATTGGATACTGGGTGGATATGCAAGATCCGTACATCACTTATACTCCCAAATACATGGAGTCTGTATGGTGGCTACTCAAACAGATTTATGATAAAGGCCTTCTTTACAAAGGCTATACGATACAACCTTATTCGCCAAAGGCAGGAACAGGCTTAAGTTCCCATGAGCTCAATCAGCCCGGTACTTACCAGGACGTGACTGACACGACAATTACAGCTCAGTTTAAGGCAATCAAAGAAACCTTACCAGAAAAAATCGGGTCACTTTCAAAAGAGGCGGTTTATTTCCTGGCATGGACAACTACCCCTTGGACATTACCTTCAAACACCGCACTTACTGTTGGCCCAAAAATTAGTTATTCGCTGATCAGAACGTTCAATCAATATACGTTTGAACCAATAGAAGTAGTCATCGCCGATGCACTTATTGAAAAGCAGTTCGAAAAAAAATACGAGCGAATCAACGAAGAAAGTGAATTATCAGCCTACGATTCTGGAGCAAAGAAGATACCTTATTTGGTACTTGGAAATTGCACAGGTAAAGATCTAGAAAACGCTCGTTATGAGCAGCTTCTTGACTATGTGTTGCCACATGACTCTCCTGAAAACGCTTTCAGAGTGATCCTTGGGGATTTCGTAACCACCGAGGATGGTACGGGGATTGTTCATACTGCACCCACTTTTGGTGCCGATGATGCCAATGCAGCACGTGTGGCAAACCCACCGGTCCCCGCAATGCTGGTTCAAGATGAAAATGGGAATTTGGTCCCGCTAGTTGACCTTGAAGGTAAATTTCGACCTGAGGTTGGGCCTTATGCGGGCAAATATGTGAAGAATGCCTACTACGATGTCGAGCCTGAGAAATCGGTAGATGTCGAAATTGCTATTCAACTGAAAACCGAGAATAAGGCTTT
>DFQX01000026.1:19565-22012 GCA_002381155.1 Flavobacteriaceae bacterium UBA3478
CTCGATTCGTGGTTTATCAAAGCAACTGCGGTGAAGGATCGCATGTATGAGCTGAACCAAGAAATCAACTGGAAACCAAAAGCGACCGGTACAGGGCGTTTCGGAAATTGGCTTGCCAATGCCAATGATTGGAACTTGTCTCGATCTCGCTATTGGGGAATTCCCCTTCCTATTTGGAGAACCGAAGATGGATCAGAGGAACGAATAATAGGTTCTGTAGCTGAACTGAAAGAGGCGATTGCCGAATCAGTGAGTGCAGGACTTATGAAAGAAAACCCATTTGCTTCTTTTGATCCGACAGACATGAGTGAAGCTAATTACGCTCAGATCGATCTGCATAAACATGTAGTGGATACCATCGTACTTCGTTCATCGAGTGGTGCTCCTATGCATCGGGAGACTGACCTCATTGATGTTTGGTTTGATAGTGGTTCAATGCCTTATGCTCAGTGGCACTATCCGTTTGAGAATAAGGAATTGGTTGATAATGAGGTTGCTTATCCGGCAGACTTCATCGCCGAAGGAGTAGATCAGACTAGAGGATGGTTCTATACCCTTCACGCTATTTCAACCCTAGTGTTCGATAAAATTGCTTATAAGAATGTGGTTTCAAACGGATTGGTACTCGACAAGAACGGTAAAAAAATGTCGAAGCGTTTAGGAAACGCAATCGATCCTTTTGAAACGATAAAAGAGTATGGACCGGACGCAACGCGTTGGTATATGATAAGTAATGCCAACCCTTGGGATAACCTCAAGTTTGATCTTGAAGGAGTCGCTGAGGTTAAGCGTAAATTCTTCGGAACCCTATACAATACCTACTCATTCTTTGCGCTTTATGCGAATATCGATGGTTTTACAGGTCAAGAGGAACAGATTCCTGTTTCAAATCGTCCCGAACTCGATCGTTGGATTCTTTCTGAATTAAATACCTTAATTAAAGAAGTAGATGAGTGCTTTGAACAGTATGATGCCACTCGTGCTACCCGACTCATTTCTGATTTTGTTCAAGAGAATCTGAGTAACTGGTATGTTCGTCTAGGTCGTCGCCGCTTCTGGAAGGGCTCTTTTGGTGATGACAAATTAGCCGCTTACCAAACGCTTTCACAGGTATTAAAAACAACAGCCCAGCTTATTGCTCCGGTTGCTCCATTCTTTGCAGAAAGGCTTTATCGCGACTTAAATGGGGCAGAAAGCGTGCATCTTTCTCTTTTCCCAACCGCTGAATCGACCCTTATCGATAAAACCTTAGAGGAAAAAATGCAACTAGCACAAAAAGTGAGTTCGCTTGTTCTATCGATTCGTCAAAAGGAGAAAATAAAGGTTCGTCAACCGCTTCAAAGAGTGATGATTCCAGTAAGTAAGACCATTTCTAAGGAGGCACTTTTAGCAGTTTCTGAACTGATTCGCTCAGAGGTTAACGTTAAAGAGGTAAGCCTACTTGAAGATGCTTCAGACATACTAGTTAAAGAAATCAAGCCAAACTTTAAAACCTTAGGACCAAAGTATGGGCCAAAGATGAAACAAGTTGCAGCCTCGATTACTTCTTTAAATCAAGAGCAAATTCAACGGTTCGAACAAGAAGAGACCTATGTGATTTCGCTTGACGATTCTATCATTGAGCTATCATTAGAAGACGTTTTTATTACCAACAAGGATATTGAAGGATGGCTAGTTGCTTCTCACGGAGTGCTAACGGTAGCTCTCGACATAACGTTGAATGAAACCTTAATCAACGAAGGGATTGCTCGTGAACTCGTCAATCGCATTCAAAATTTGAGAAAGGATTCTGGACTTGAAGTAACAGACAAAATTTTACTTTATATTGGGGCCACAGATAAAGTCAACCAGGCGGTTTCTTCAAATCGCGACTACTTGATGCAAGAGACGCTATGTGAGCAGCTTGAATTGGTAGAAGGACTAGAGAAAGGAATAGCTGTTAGCTTTGACGATATCGAAACGCAACTATATCTAGAGAAAAAATAGAATCTTATGTCAGAAGTAGTAAGATATTCAGATGCAGACCTTAAAGAGTTCAAAGCACTGATTGAAGAAAAGATTGTAAAGGCTAAGGAAGATCTTGACCTAATTAAAAGTGCCTACATGAATGACCTGAATAATGGTACTGACGATACGTCACCAACATTTAAGGCATTTGAAGAAGGTTCTGAGACCATGAGTAAAGAGGCGAACACCCAACTTGCTTTGCGTCAAGAAAAATTCATTCGAGACCTTAAGAATGCACTAGTAAGAATTGAAAATAAGACTTACGGAGTTTGTAGAGTAACAGGCAAACTAATTTCTAAAGAGCGATTGAAGCTCGTTCCGCATGCAACCTTGAGCATTGAAGCCAAGAAGATGCAGCGCTAGTGAAAATCAAGGGACTTCTACTGCTTATTTTGGTGCAAGGTTCAATCCAAGCCCAGTCTAAATGGGAAAAAACGATT
>DFQX01000080.1 GCA_002381155.1 Flavobacteriaceae bacterium UBA3478
AAGCGCTTCTTTCTTTTCATCACTTAAGGCAGCTCCTTTCATGATTTCTTCATGGGTAAAAGTGTCTCCAATTTCTTTCATCCAAGTCATCATGGCTTCGTGAGCAACTTTTAGATTCTCGATAGCTTTGGCCTCAGGACCCTTAGGAGAAGAATCAGCTAATGGTTTTAATGCACTAGATAGTTTTGCCATTTGTCCCATTTTTGGCATTATTTCATCGTGCACCGCCATCACACCTTCCATCGTGTAAGGATCTAATACTTTGGCTTCGGTATTCGAATTAGAGGTTTCACCTTTGCATGATACGGCTAGGCCTGCTATTATTGCGAACAGGATGAGAACTTTCTTCATCTCTAGTTTATTGTGATTTCAGCGATCTTAAAATCTAGTGTCTGTGGCCCTAAATTTCTAGAAACGCTATGAGGAATAAGTATCCCGTTAACTTCTTTGTAGTCGCTGAAAGAGGCTTTTTGGGTAATCGTTTGTCCGCCTGCTTCAACCGTTACGATCTCCTGAACCTTAAGTCCCGAATTTACATCGAAGTAAAGAGTGCGATCCTTAGTGAGCTGAACAACATATGCGTCAGAACCATTTACCGACTCGATAGCGGTTAATTTGATTTCAGGATGATCTACCCAGGCTAATTCGGCAACAATCCCTGTTTCTAATTGCATTTTTTGGCGATCCTCCTCACTCATTGGGATGCGTTGACCTTGCATCTCTTGATAGGCCTCACTTTTGGTAAGTACAGAACGCTGCATAACATTGCCCATCATTTTCATCTCCTGAGTGTAGTTAGCTCCCTTTGCTGAAGTTGCCAGCTCAAGAGTCATCCCTTGAATGGTAGCAGTAGCTTTTATAGCGTAAGAACTAACGTTTTCAAGAGCTTCAGTTCCGCCTACTTTATCTAGGTAGTTTGCAATTACCTTTTGAGCAGTAAGCCCTGCAGGTAGTGGCTTGCTAAAGGTTGGTTTTTCGATTGAATTTGCAAATGGATCAAAGTAGTTTACCTTCAGTTTGGCACCATCGAAATTGATATTTTCAAGAGCTTCGGCTACTTCAACACCCTTTCCTACCACCACGATTCTGAGGTTGTTAAGAGCAAAAAACTTGTTGGCGGCGGCCATTACCTCTTCGGCAGTTACTGCATCAATTCGGCTTAAATAGGTCTGATAGAAGTCCCCGTCTAAACCTTGAGTTTCGATGTTGAGGGCAAAATTTGCTACCGTCTGTGGACGCTCTAGAGAACGCACAAAACTTCCTTTGTATTTCTCTTTAGCGTTTTTAAGATCTTCCCCGTTAACAAGCTCTGTTCTAATTCGCTTAACTTCTTCCAGAATTTGAACTACAGCGGAGTCTGTTACGGCATTTCGAACTTGCGCAGTGGCTCTAAAACGCGCTTTGGTGTCTTTGCTGCTTCCGATACCTGAATAGGATCCGTAGGTATATCCTTTATCTTCTCTAAGATTTAAAAAGAGTCTGCCTTCGGCTCCTCCTCCAAGAATTTGGTTGGCAATAAGCGCAGGAATATAGTCCTCATCGCTCATTTTAAGATCAACAAGGTTTTGTACAATAATTTCAGATTGTACAGCGTTTGGCATATCAACGAAGTTGATTTCTGTGGCTTCAGGATTCGAGGCTGCTCCGAAAGGAGTTTGTCTGGCAGATTTCGCCTTCCATTTTCCAAAATTTGATTTTACTAGTTTCTTCGCGTCTTTTAAAGTCAGATCCCCGATTAATACTAGGTAGGCATGTTCGGGAACAAAAAAGTCCTCATAAAACGCCTTGGCATCTTCTAGGGTAACTTTCTCGATACTTTCGATACTCGAAAACTCACCATTCGGGTGAGCGGTTCCATAAGCAAGTGCTGACTCTACACGACGAGCGACTGCTGAAACATTTTTTTCGTCAGACTTTAATCCCTCAATGAATCGTTCCTTTTCTTTATCAAACTCTTCCCCCGAGAAGTTTGGATGAATCGCCGCATCGGCCATGAGCTCAATGATTCTAGGAAAATTTCTAGATAAAGTCGAAGCAAAAGCACTTTGACCAGAGAAATTGATTGATGCGCCTAAGAAGTCTACTTCATCGTTGTAGTCGTCCTTTGAGATATTCATAGATCCTTTACCTAAGAGGCTTCCTGTTAGGCTTGATACACCTGCCTTTTCTCCTTCTAAGATGGGCGGATTATCTAAGAGCAGCTGAACGCTAACCCGAGGTAGTTTGTGATTTTCAACGACGAGAACTTTTAATCCGTTTTTAAGTTCAAAGGTTTGGGGTTCTTCTAATTTAATCACCGGAGACCCGTTGGGTGCAGGTTGTTGTGAACGGTCTATTTGTGCGGTCAAGCTAGCACTTGCAAATACGGCTGTTATTAGAACCGTTTTTGTGGTTTTGCGTAAAATAGTTTGAATATTAAGTTTCATGATACTAGTCTTGTTTTGGAACGTACTTTAATTCAACACGTTGTTGCTTTTGAAGATATTTTTTGGCAACCTCTCTAATTTCTTCTCTAGTGATACTTCTGTAAATCTCAATCTCTGTATTGATCAAGTTAGTGTCACCGAAAAGTTGGTTGTATGAAGCTAAATTTTCTGCAATTCCCTCAAAAGAGCTGTTGGCACTTACAAATGAGTTTTCGAATTGATTCTGAAGTTTTTGATAATCATGTTCAGAAATCAAGTCGTTTTGTAGTTTTTCAATTTCTACATCGATTTCTGCGACTAGATCATCCATAGAATGGTCTCCTAAAGGTAGACCTCCAAGTAGATAGGCTCCGTAGTCTTCTAAGCTATAGTTGAAAGCGAAGATTTGCAGTGCCATTTGTTTTTGATCTACTAATTTCTTTTGGAGAACAGAACTTTGTCCTGAGCTGAGGTAAGAGGAAATCATGTTCAGTACATAGGCATCTCTAGAGGCTTGACCTGGGGTGCGGTAACCTAATAAAATAAGAGGGATTTGAATATTTGCATCCTCGAATTGAGCGTAAATAGGGCCATCGATTGGTGCTTCATCGTAGGTTTTCTTTACTATTTCTTTTCCTCTAGGAATAGGACCGAAATAATCTTCGATGAGTTTCTTCGCTTCTTCTTTTTCAAAGTCTCCTGCTAAAACTAAGGTGGCGTTATTGGGAACATAGTACACCTTATTGAATTCTTGAAAGTCTTCTAGAGATGCACTTGCTAAATGGTCCAAAGAACCGATTACCGACCAGCGATAAGGATGATTGCTAAATAAGTTCTTAAACATATTCTCAATCAATTGACCATAAGGCGCGTTATCTACTCGAAGTCTTCTCTCTTCTTGAACGACTTCTTTCTGAGTATCAACGCCGATTTGATTAATAATCGGATGCATTAATCGCTCTGATTCTAACCAAAGTCCTAAGGCGAGTTGATTTGAAGGAAAAAGCTCGTAATAGTAGGTGCGGTCCTGGGTAGTGTTTGCATTATTGTATCCTCCGTTTGAGGTTACAATCTTAAAAAACTCTCCACGTTCGATATTTTCTGATCCTTCGAATAAAAGGTGTTCAAAGAAATGAGCAAATCCTGTTTTTGCCGGATTTTCGTCTTTCGAACCCACGTGATACATAACCGAAGTTACAACTACCGGAGCGGTATTGTCTTGATGAAGGATCACGTGAAGACCGTTTTCTAAATCGTACTCTTCGAAATCTACTTGCTGGGCTTGAAGGGTTCCCAAGCAAAGACCAAGTATTGCAGTGAAAGCATAAAATGGCTTCATTGAATTAGTGATGTTTTAATTAATACTATTCTGACGACAAACCCTTAGAAAAGTTACATCTAGATTAAGAGGTTGTACTATCTACAAAGATACGTTTTGAATGAGGTTTCAACGATTATAAAGGTGTTAATTCTGAGGCAGATAAAATGTTTGTAAACTGTTGGCAACTCGTTATTTTGAATTATATTTGCACCCGCTTAATAGCGAAATGAACTAAATTTTATACTATGTACGCAATTGTAGAGATGGCAGGGCAGCAATTTAAGGTTGCAAAAGACCAGAAGGTATTCGTACACCGTTTAGATGCTAAAGAAGGTTCAAAAGTTTCTTTTGATCGTGTTCTTTTAATCGATGACAACGGTTCGGTTACTATTGGCGCCCCAGTCGTAGAAGGTGCTGCTGTAGAAGTAAAAGTACTTCAGCATCTGAAAGGCGATAAAGTAATCGTCTTTAAAAAGAAAAGAAGAAAAGGCTACCAAAAACAAAATGGTCACCGTCAGTATTTAACTGAAGTGAGCATTGAAAACATCGTTTCTAGTGGTGCTAA
>DFQX01000032.1:0-4054 GCA_002381155.1 Flavobacteriaceae bacterium UBA3478
GTCCGATTTCTTCGCTGTAATTTTTGGCGGCCTCTTCTTTAGAAATGAAGGTGACCGCTACGGTGTTTTCGTTTAACTCAAAACCTTTGAGTAATTGAGCTTTCTCGACCTCTTTGGTATTGGGACTTAAGTAAGCGGTAACAATGAGTTGCTCCTTAAAATAATCACCTAGCCGGCTTGCGTGAAATACAAGTGTGCAAAGGAGTCCTACAAGAATAAGAACCACAGTTATGCTCAAGGCTACAGAGATATAAGAAGATCTCAGTCTTCTTTTTTCATAACGTGCGATATAGGAGCTCATGAATTGCTTTGGAGCACTAAAATTAGCAAAGTAAATCTAGATTTTCAGCCTCGGTTTATTCGCAGTACTTTTAAGGCCCAAAATATCGGTCAGAAATGAATTATAATTTTAACGAGATTGAGGCCAAATGGCAGCGTTATTGGGCAGAAAATGAAACTTTTAAAGCAGAGGATCATTCGGCTAAACCGAAGTATTATGTGCTAGATATGTTTCCTTATCCTTCGGGGGCTGGCTTACACGTGGGTCATCCGCTCGGATACATTGCTAGTGACATCTATGCGCGCTTTAAGCGTCATCAGGGTTATAACGTATTGCATCCGATGGGATATGATTCGTTTGGGCTACCTGCCGAGCAATATGCGATTCAGACAGGGCAGCATCCGGCAAAAACAACCGAGGTTAATACAGCTCGTTATCGCGAACAATTAGATCGAATCGGTTTTTCATTTGATTGGTCTCGTCAATTCAAGACTTCTGAACCTAGTTATTACAAGCATACCCAGATGATTTTTATTCATCTGTTTAATTCTTGGTACGATAAGAATGCGGATAAAGCAAGATCGATTACCGATTTAGTCGTATGTTTTGAGAAAGAGGGAAATGGTAGTGTGAATGCGCACTCTGATGAAGACACTCCGATATTTACCTCTGAAGAGTGGAAAGAAATGAGTACTGAAGCTCAAGAAGATCTTCTTCAAAAGTATCGCCTGACTTATCTCGCAGACATTGAAGTGAACTGGTGTCCTGAATTAGGAACGGTTCTAGCCAATGATGAAATCGTTAATGGGGTTTCTGAGCGTGGCGGACACCCTGTTGTTCGCAAAAAAATGAAGCAATGGAGCATGCGAATTACTGCCTATGCGGACCGTTTGCTTCAAGGGCTATCTACCATTGATTGGCCTCAGCCTCTTAAAGATTCTCAAACCAATTGGATCGGACGATCTGAAGGTGCAGAAGTTAACTTTCAAGTTGAGGGTCACCAAGAACTTATCAAAGTATTTACCACTCGACCTGACACCCTGTTTGGGGTGAGCTTTATGACGCTTGCTCCAGAGCATGATCTAGTACCTAAGATTACCACAGACGCCCAGCGCGCTGAGGTGGAGGCTTATATTGAAGAAACTGCTAAGCGTTCAGAACTTGATCGTATGTCTGACGTGAAACGAATTACAGGTGCTTTTACAGGCGCATATGTACTTCATCCATTTTCAGGGGATCGAATCCCGGTTTGGATTGGGGACTATGTTCTAGCGAGCTATGGAACAGGAGCTGTAATGGCGGTTCCCTGTGGAGACCAACGAGATTATGATTTTGCAAAGCATTTCAAGCTTTCGATTCCTAATGTTTTTGAAGGAGTTTCTATAGAGGATGAGGCATTTACCGATAAAGGAACAACGATCATCGCGAATTCGGATTTCTTGAATGGTTTAGATTACGCCACTGCGAAGCGTGCCATGATTGATCGTCTTGAAGCGGAAGGAAAAGGAACTGGTAAGGTTAATTACCGTTTAAGAGATGCGGTATTCAGTCGTCAACGTTATTGGGGAGAGCCTTTCCCAGTTTATTATGTAAATGGTAGACCTCAAATGTTGCCTGAATCAGCGCTGCCTCTTGAATTGCCAGAGGTTACACAATATTTGCCTACCGAAAAAGGCGATCCGCCTCTAGGTAATGCTAAGGTTTGGGCTTGGGATGCTGTAAACCAGAAGGTAGTAGACGTAGATTTTATTGATCACCAAACGATCTTTCCGCTAGAGTTGAATACCATGCCGGGTTGGGCGGGATCTTCGCAATACTTCAATCGATTTATGGACCCTCACAATGAGGCTCAACTTGTCGACAAAGAGAAGGTAGCTTATTGGAAAGGAGTAGATCTCTATATCGGAGGTAGTGAACACGCTGTGACTCACCTTTTATATGCTCGCTTTTGGCAGTATTTTATGTACGACTTAGGACTTGTTTCTCAGCCTGAATTTGCTAAGAAATTGATTAATCAGGGAATGATTACGGGTCTTTCGGCAATTGTCTATAGAAAGTCGAAAACCAATACCTACTATTCTCATGGTTTAATTGATTTTAAGGATTCGTCTGCTGAGAATTATATTGACTACTTTGAAAAATTGAGAGTAGATGTAGGCCTGATTAATTCAAGTGATGAATTAGATATCGAAGGTTTGAAAAAATGGCAGCTTCAATACGCCGATGCCAGTTTTGTTCTTGAGAAAGACCGATATATTGTTGGTCGTGAGGTTGAAAAGATGTCTAAGCGTTGGTATAACGTGGTGAATCCAGATCAGATTTGTGAAGAATACGGTGCCGATGCATTACGCCTTTACGAAATGTTCTTAGGCCCGCTAGAACAGTCTAAACCATGGAACACCGCAGGTATTACGGGAGTGTCAGGATTCCTTAAAAAACTGTGGAAATTATATGATTCAGTAAATGATGAAAATCCAAGTGCTGAATCATTTAAAATTCTTCATAAGACGATCAAAAAGGTGCAAGATGATCTAGAGTCGTTCTCATTCAATACGTCTGTTTCGTCATTTATGATCTGTGTAAATACGCTGACTTCTGAAAACTGTTTTTCTAGGCAGATTCTCGAGCCTTTAGCTATTCTTGTTTCACCCTATGCGCCTCATATTGCAGAAGAATTATGGGTGAAATTGGGTAATTCACCATCCATAGCACATCAGCCCTTTCCTGTCTTTGATGCGAGTTATTTAGTCGAATCTGAAAAGGAGTATCCGGTTTCTTTCAATGGAAAAATGCGCTTTAAGATTACTTTAAGCGCTGATGCATCCAAAGATGAGATTGAGAAAGCAGTGATGGCTCACGAAAAGACTACGGAGCAACTCAAAGGCGCAGCCCCGAAAAAGGTCATTGTGGTCCCTGGTAAAATTGTCAATATTGTTGTTTAATAAGTTCATTCTATAATTATGGCCGGATATTATTTATTACTCATTTTAATAACCCTAGTGAGTGCTGGTGTTTCTCAGCGATTAAAATCAAAGTTTAGAAAGTACGAGAAAACCAAACTTTCGGGCGGATGGTCAGGTTTTGAAATTGCTCAAAAAATGCTCGATGATCATGGCATTAGCGATGTTCGTGTTATTTCTACTCCCGGTAGATTAACGGATCATTACAATCCTCTAGACAAAACCGTAAATCTTAGTGAGGCGGTTTACTCAGGAAGAAATGCATCTGCGGCTGCGGTAGCTGCACACGAAGTAGGACATGCAGTACAACATGCAGAGGCGTACAAATGGTTGACGATGCGATCACAACTAGTTCCTATTGTTCAAGTTTCTTCGGGACTTTCAACTTGGATTGTGATTATAGGGATTGCCCTTTCTTTTGGAGCGGGAAGCTCATTTGGGTTTCTTATTGCTCTTTTAGGACTTGGGCTTATGGCCATTGCAACCGTTTTTAGTTTTATCACCCTTCCTGTTGAATACGATGCCAGCCGAAGAGCTTTGGCTTGGTTAACGAGGGAGAAAATGCTTACCGATCAGGAATATGATGGTGCTCAAGATGCTCTGAAATGGGCAGCAAGAACTTATCTAGTCGCGGCGCTAGGTGCTTTGGCTTCGCTTCTTTACTGGGCGATGCAGGTGATGCGCTCTAGAGACTAATTTGACGATCGATTTGTTGATTAAGAGAAATGAAGGTTTCTGTTCTTGAGATTCCTTCGATTCTTTGAATGTGATTGTTTAGAATCTGCATGAGGTGTTCATTATTCTTACAAAGCAC
>DFQX01000032.1:4399-10154 GCA_002381155.1 Flavobacteriaceae bacterium UBA3478
ATCTCTTGCAACGCTCTAACCGCAGACGGATTATTCATTGCTTTGTCTAGGTATACACCAATATACGCCATCGTACTGTAGCCTAGTTTCTTGGTATTGATCACCATTTTTGAACCTTCTAACACACCCGCTTGCTCTAGTTTTCTAAGCCGTTGATGAATAGCTGCTCCCGAAATTCCTACCTTTCTTGAAATTTCCAGAATAGGAGTTCTAGCATCTTTCATTAGATAGGATAGTATGGTTTTATCTATCCCGTCTAGTGTATAGATTGAGTCTGAGTTCTTCATGTGACAAATTTTGAGCGTTTAAGATACATATACTTATAAAATAGAAGTGAAATGAAGATAAAAGTTTCAATAATGTTGTTTTTAGGAATGATCGCGGTCATTCTAGGAGCTTTAGGATCTCATGCCTTAAAAGAAGTACTAAGACCTGAGCAATTAGAGAGCTTTACGATTGGGGTTCGGTATCAGATGACCCACGTTATACTCTTAATGGTCGTTTTATTAACTTCCTTTTTTGACGAAGACGTAAAGCAAACCTCTTTCTGGTTGACCATTATCGGGATACTCTTATTCTCAGGAAGTATTTACCTCCTCAATCTACAGGAATTACTGGGCGTGAAACTTTCGTTTCTCGGGCCTGTGACCCCTATAGGTGGGCTATTTTTAATTGCAAATTGGGGATTTTTAGCGCTTAAGGCTTTTAAGCGTTAACCTCACTGATGTACTTCTGAAGCGCCATTGTCATGGACGGAGTTTCAGGTGTAGGAGCTTTGATATTCACCACTAGCCCTCTAGCTTCTGCAGCTTGAATCGTGCTGCTACCGAACGCAGCGATGCGGGTATTGTTTTGAGCGAAATCAGGAAAATTGTGAAATAAGCTCTCGATTCCTGTTGGGCTAAAGAAGACGAGAATATCGTAATAAACGTCTGCTAAATCTGACAGGTCACTCATAACCGTCTTGTAGAAGATTCCTCGAGTCCAATTAATTCCAAATTCATTCAAGGTATCTGGCACAATTGGCTTTAGTGAATCAGATGACGGTAATAAATAAGTCTCGTTTTTGTACTTCTTGAAGTTAGGAGTGAGGTCAGATAATAGACGCTGCCCTACATAAATTTTACGCTTGCGATAAACCACATATTTCTGAAGATAAAAAGCAACCGCTTCAGACTGACAGAAGTATTTCATAGTATCTGGGACTTTGAAACGCATCTCTTCAGCTAGTCGAAAGTAGTGGTCTACGGCATTACGACTGGTTAAAATGATGGCAGTGAATTTGCTGAGGTCGATTTTTTGAGCTCGCACCTCTTTAGAATCTACCCCTTCAACATGAATGAATGGTCTGAAATCGACAGTGAGTTTTTCTTTCTCTATGAGCTTTGCATAGGGAGAGTTCTCTAATTTCGGCTCGGGCTGAGAAACCAATATGGTTTTCACTTTCATATTCAAATTCATTTAATGACCATTAACAATACTGTCAAGGGTGCCATTTCGAGAATGCAAATATATAAAATTAACGCCATACCGAAGCGTATGTTACCGCGTTGAGACTTTTTGATTACACTGAAATAGCTTAGAATCTGTAAGACAAAAATCAGAAAGAAATAAATTGCCTCGAGCAATGAGTAAGGTACTATTTCTGCGAAATAAAGCCAGGAAAATAAAAAGGAGATAAGTCCTTGATAGGCTAAAAAACTTGTGGCGACACTACTAATTAGTTTAGAAGCCTTTTTTTTCTTTAAGAGATAAATTCCTGCATTTAATCTCAGAGTCTGTTTCAATAACAAGAAGCCTAGGATTAGGAAGTATGAATTAAATCCTAGCTTTTCATCGAGATAAGCCTTAAAACTTAGTTTTTCGATTAAATAAGAAAGGCTAAGGATCCCCGTTGCTAAAAACCCCCAAAGTGTGAAGCGCCATGATCGCAGTTTTGAATCATAGAGTCGAATGAAAGTATCATTGTAAGGAAGCTGCAAGAAAAGTCGAAAAGGTTCCGGATAAGTCCTTTTGATAAGTACTAATAGACCTAAAAGAATAAAGAAAAAGATGAAAACAGTATCCGCGGTCATAGCCTTGAAGGTTGAGCAAACTTATGAATAATTCGTGGAGGCAGGCCTGGTGATGAAATGCCTATTCGATAGAAAGGATAAGCTAGATTTGTCACTGCAATCGATGCGGTATTATTCTCTTCGACTTTTAGTAAATGTATCGTTTGAACGCGTCTAAATTTATCGAGCTCTGCTAAATAAAGCCTTCCTAGTAACGGTTTTTCGAAACGAATAAGCGTTGAATCGATTGCAACTTCATCAGGTAAAATAAGATCGAGGTAGGTTGTTGTACTCCAGAATAGGTCTCCTTTTTTAGGGCTATCTACGCGTTGTTCGAAATCGTTGGGTTTAGAACTGATTACAAAGACAGAATCTTGATTAATACTTGACCAGCGTTTATCAAAATCGTACTGGTTTGGTCGATAATCAAGGGTGTTATAAGATAATCCTATTTGTCTGCTGTAAAATTCATAGAGAGCAGCGCGTTGATAAGAATCTATAAATAGTACGGGTTTACCATTCGCCTTAGTTGAGATTTTCTGTGACCATTCCTTGACACCATGAGGCTCAAGATGAATTGGAGATAGTTGTTCAAAAGCCATCAAAAATCTTAGACTAAAAAGGAGAACGATACTCACCAATCCTAACTTCTTAATCCGTCTTATCTCTGGCAGAGATAACGGTCTTTCTATGAAAATGAGAAGTAATGGATAGACCATGGGGAGTAACCACTGAAGTTGAGACTTTTTACTAAATGAAGAAAAGAAGAAAAACACCAGAACTGCCCAAACCGTAAATCTTAGTCCTTTTTCGAAGGGGTTTCTTGTAGTGGTTGAAAATAGGGTTCGATAGAAGTCGTAAAAGAAAAATCCGATAATGGCGATGGCGTTTAGGAAAAACCCTCCGGTGAATGGGAGAAATTCATAGGCGTGATTCGGTCGTTCCGAAAAATGAAACCTCAAGGTCACCCATTCGTTTTGAGAGAGCCATAGTAAGTGTGGGCAGAATAAAAGTAAACTTAGCGCGACCGATTTCCAGACGCTACTATCTCTGATTAAGGCTGGGTTAGAAGCGATCACGCCAATAATGATTAATATTCCAGTATACTTGCTATACATGAGACCTGCCATAGCTAGACCTAATGTAAAGACAGCGTATTTTGTCTTTGAGAGAAATTGCTTGTAGGCGTAAAAGAATAGGGCGGTAAATAGGAGTGTCCCTGTGTCGGGCAAGGTGAGGAATCCGTAGAGATTGACTAAAGGTAAACCTAGTAGTAGCAGTGAAAATAGCCCGTTAGACATTCTTTCCTTGGTCTCCTTACTCAGTGTTTGGTACAGTAGCCAATAACTAAGTGATACGCTGAGCACACTTAGAATTCGAACCCCAAAAAGTCCCAAGCCTTCAATCGATGAAGGGAGTGCCAGTAAGGCAACAAAAGGTGGATGATCGAAATACCCCCACTGCATATTCTTAGCGAAATAGGCATAATAGGCCTCGTCTTTTAAAAGGCCAGTAAAGCTTGCCTGAAGCAGATTAATCAGGGTAATTAAAACGAGTTGAACTTTAAAGGAAAACTTGAGCCTCATCACAGAAATCAAAGGTACGTTTTTGAAGTTGTCTTTGGATCGACGCAAATGTCCTATTTTAGCCGCTTATGAGTGAATGCTTAGTCATTATCCCAACCTATAACGAAATCGAAAACGTCGCACTGATTATTGCAGCCGTTCAAGAACTTAATAAAGGGTATCATGTACTCATCGTTGATGATAATTCTCCTGATGGAACGGCAGATAAGGTTCGCGAACTACAGAATACTTATTCCGACTCACTTCACCTCGAGGTAAGAACTGAAAAAGCCGGACTTGGTACCGCTTATATCCATGGATTTAAGTGGGCCTTGGCAAAGGGTTATTCCTTTATTTTTGAAATGGATGCTGACTTTTCTCATACTCCAAGTGATTTAGTTCGACTGCATGCAGCTTGTGAGAACGGTGCCGATGTCGCTATTGGTAGTAGATATTGCAAAGGAGTGAATGTGGTGAATTGGCCACTTCATCGAATATTGCTCTCCTACGGGGCCTCCTTTTATGTTCGTTTAATCACAGGAATGCCTGTATATGACCCCACGGCTGGTTTTATGTGTTATCGAGCCTCCTTACTAAAGAAGTTGAATTTAGATGCAGTACGGTTTGTCGGATACGCCTTTCAAATTGAAATGAAATTCAGAGCCTATAAGAAGGGTGCAAAGATTAAAGAGGTGAGTATTGTTTTTACGGATCGCATCAGAGGAGTGTCGAAGATGAGTGGCGCAATTGTCAAAGAAGCCATTCTCGGGGTGCTTAAAATGCGTTTGGATAGTATCTTTGCTAAAAAGAGATTCTATTATGCCGAAAACCCTGATTAAAAATGCGAGAATTGTAAACGAATCATCCATCTTTGAATCTGACATTCTCGTTGAAGGTCAATTTATAGGTAAAATAGCTTCTTCCATTTCAGACGATACCGCTAAGGTTATTGATTTACAAGGACAGCTACTTTTACCCGGATGTATTGACAATCAGGTTCATTTTCGCGAACCAGGATTAACCCATAAAGGAACGATTGCGACAGAGAGTCGAGCAGCTCTAGCAGGCGGAATCACAACCTTCATGGAGCAGCCAAATACCAACCCTCAAACGGTTACCTTCGAAGCTTTAGAAGATAAATTTGATCGAGCAGCAAAGGGCTCTTATGTGAATTACTCTTTTTTCTTTGGGGGCACTAATGACAATCTAGAACTCATCAAACGATTAGACATTAATGCCTGTGCAGGAATCAAGCTTTTTCTTGGTTCTTCGACAGGTAATATGTTGGTTGATCGGGAGGAAACCATTCGTGGTATTTTTTCAAATACCGAAATGGTTATTGCGGCACATTGTGAAGATGAACCCACTATTCGAGCGAATACTGAGGCGGCTATTAAGAAATATGGAGAGAATATTCCGATTGAAATGCATCCTCTCATCAGATCTAGAGAGGCTTGTTATCAATCATCTTCAAGAGCTATCGAACTGGCGAGAGAGACAGGGGCAAAACTTCACGTGTTTCATGTGTCTACCGCTGAGGAGCTTGAACTTTTTGATACTCACTTACCTTTTGCGAAGAAGCAAATTACTGCTGAGGTATGTTTACACCACCTTTGGTTTAGCGATGAGGATTACGCCGACAAGGGTACATTGATTAAGTGGAATCCGGCCGTAAAAAGCGCTTCTGATCGGGATGCTCTTTGGGAAGGTGTCCGAGGAAATGCTCTTGATATCTTAGCTACAGATCACGCACCTCATACGATCGAGGAGAAATCAAATACCTACCTAAAAGCTCCTTCTGGAGGACCACTGGTACAGCATGCACTACTGGGTTATTTAGATAAGGTTGAAGAAGGTGCCTTTGACCTTGAAACACTCGTTCAAAAATTTGCACATAATGTTGCTGACCGCTATCATATCGATCGTCGCGGTTACCTTAGAGAAGGTTATTATGCAGATTTGGTGACCGTCAAGAAAAATCCACATCAGGTAACTAAGGAAAGCCTTTTGTATGATTGTAAGTGGAGCCCATTTGAAGGGCATACTTTCGCCTATACCGTTGATAAAGTTTGGGTAAATGGCCATTTAGGCTATTCTAATGGGACGGTGAGTGAGAATCGTCATGCCCAAAAACTA
>DFQX01000032.1:10519-16035 GCA_002381155.1 Flavobacteriaceae bacterium UBA3478
TAGAAGAAGGTGTTTTTTCAGACATTCTTTATGATATAGCGGTTTTAAAAGCAGTTCATAGTACTTCTCCGGCCACTTTAGAAAGTCAAGGGATACTTATTATGCCTTATATCTATGAGAAGTACGATGTAGATAGCCTTCAGTTGATCAATTCAAACAAGTATTACTCCACATTAGGTGATCGCTATTTCAAGCTATTTGAATCTATTGAAACTCGATTAGCAGAAAAAAGTGAGGTGATCGATAGCCTTCGAGCTGAAGCGGCTTCTAAGCCCTTGCGCATGTAGCGCGATAAGATTGAGATAGCTGCTTTAATTCAGCTTCGAAATCTTCTAGCTCCACTCCACCCAGTTCAGGATAATCAGAAAGGGTCGGATAGACCGATTCTGAGGTTAGCGAGTCAACAATCTCAGGGGATAATTTGCGTGGCTTTCTAAAAATAAAAGCATAAAAACCTTCGATAACGCTTAAGACTCGTAATGTAGGTTTGCCTATCAGTATTATACTTTCTGCACCTATCGCCTTGGCAAGTTCATCGTATCGCATGATTCTAGAGACTAGAACGGTAGGAGTTTTCTGCTCATTTTTAGAAAGATGAAGGGTGCATTTCACTACGGTATTTGCTAATGTTAAGCCAACAGAACCCTTGGTAACCCTGGCTTTTTGCTGAGCGAGTTGTTTGAAGATGCTTCCGCTGGGTCTATTCCAGAAAAAATCACTTAAAATCACCCCAGGTCGAACAATAGTAGCCTTAATGCCTTCCTGAACTCCCCGATATACTTCTAATTCAGATAAGTATTTGGTATACCCGTAATAACTCGACGCGCCTTCGTTGGAAGCTGCAATCGAACTGATGAAGATTAGATTGATTTTTTTAGCTATCAGTGCATTTACCAAATTTCTTGTGCCCTCAACATTAGTCTTGTAAAGCTGGCTTTTGTGTTTAGGATCAAAAGAGATTAATGCAGCACAATGAATGACAGTACCTACTTCTTCTAAAGCCTCATCGAGTAGGTCAATTTGATCATAAGAACCTTTCAGCCATTCAATATCGTTGAGGTTCTTTTCTTTCTTATGATCCTTGAAAAAAGTGATGACTTCTATTCGTTTCTCTTCGGTTCTGTAGAACGCACGAACCTTCTTTTTTTGAGAACTAAGGCTAAGAAGAAAATGAGCCCCTAGCATACCTGTGGCTCCTGTGACTAAAATCATAATGTAAATGTAGGCAAAGAAGCTATATTTGTAGGCCTAAAGTTATGATGAGCAAGACATTTATAGAAGAGTTACAGTGGAGAGGAATGGTGCATGATTTTATGCCAGGCCTCGAAGATCATTTGAAAGAATCGATGCGTTCGGCTTATGTGGGCTTTGACCCAACAGCTGATTCGCTACATATCGGAAATTTGGTGAGCATCATGATGCTGCGTCATTTTCAGATCGCAGGACATCGCCCCATAGCCTTAGTTGGGGGTGCTACCGGAATGATTGGAGATCCTTCTGGAAAATCGAAAGAACGTAACCTACTCGATGAAGCTACTCTCAGACATAACCAAGAAGCTATTAAGAATCAACTAGCGAAGTTTTTAGATTTTGATCTTTCACTTGATAACAGCGCTGAGCTTGTCAATAATTACGATTGGATGAAAGATTTCAGCTTTCTGGCTTTTATCCGAGATGTAGGTAAACACATTACCGTCAATTATATGATGGCTAAAGAGTCGGTGAAAAAAAGAGTTTCTGCCGAAGAAAGCGACGGGATGTCTTTCACTGAATTTACCTATCAACTGGTTCAGGGTTATGATTTTTTACACTTGTATCGCAACGATGAAGTTAGTCTTCAAATGGGCGGAAGCGACCAGTGGGGAAATATTACCACGGGTACAGAACTTATTCGAAGAGTGGCTAGCGGTAAAGGTTTTGCACTTACCTGCCCCTTAGTTACCAAGGCTGATGGCACAAAATTCGGAAAGTCTGAAGGGGGTAATATTTGGTTAGACCCGAATAGAACTTCTCCTTATAAATTCTATCAGTATTGGCTAAATACCTCTGACGAGGACGCAGCTCATTTTATCAAGATTTTCACTTTCTTAGATAAAAAAGAAATTGATTCCTTGATCAGTGAACATACAGAGGCCCCACATTTACGAATACTACAGCAGAGACTTGCCAAAGAGGTAACTATACTCGTTCATTCTGAGGCGGATTACGAAAATGCAGTAGCTGCGAGTGCCATTTTATTTGGTAAGTCTACTGCTGAAGACCTAAAGCAACTTTCTGAAAAGGTATTTCTTGAGGTGTTTGACGGGGTGCCTAGTGCTGAAGTGTCCAGAGCGAGATTTGACGAAGGTTTAGATATGATCGCTGCCTTAGCTGCTGAAACGGGATTTTTTGCCTCAAATGGTGAAGCACGTCGAGAGTTAAAACAACAATCTATTTCTGTGAACAAATCAAAAGTTGGTGAAGATTATAGACTTTCATCAGAAGATTTGATTGCCTCGAAATACGTTCTTCTACAGAAGGGTAAAAAGAATTATTACCTATTAAAGGTGGTCTAGGCCATCATTAAATTACATCCTCTAGTTTCTGCAGTATCGAATCTGCCGAGCACCTCGAAACTGCCGTTAGGGTATGTCTTTCCTAGATCTTCTGTTGCTATAAATGCACAAGAATGGGTGTTGGCTAGATCAATGATGTTGATTCCGCCCGTTTTTTCATGCGGACTGATGGTGAAAGGGTCTTCTGCCTCTCGAATGAGTACCTTCATCCAGGGTGAAGGATAAAAGATACCCTCTCCTGGCGAATAGGCCTGTGAAAACAATTCGGTCATTCCGTATTCAGAATGAATCATATCTAGCTCGAAAGCCGTTTTCAACTTGCGATGCACTTCATCTCTGATAACTTCTTTGCGTCGTCCCTTCATTCCGCCTGTTTCCATAACAATCGTGTTCTGCAACGCCATGGGATTGCTCTCTGCCCAATCGAGAAGGGCATAGGTTACTCCGATTAACAGCTTTTTTTGATCGTTTGTCAATAGTTCAGTGAGTTGTTGATCTCCGACCTTATAATAACCTGATCCTGGTCGAGCTTTTTTTATTAAGTAATCGACCATATAAATGAGCGAGGAATGAGTTTGTTCTTTATAAGAGGGTAGAAGAGCTACTAAAACTAAGTCTGAAATAGGCCCGTAGGTCGCTTCGAAAAAAGTAAAAAAACTTTGTTCATACCCTTCTAATGAATGATAGTAGTGCCTACTTCGATTGGACTGAGCCGTTGTTCCCGAACTCATAAAATACCCCTCTTCTTTTCGATTTTTATCAAAGACTTTATGGCTCTTAAAAAATGAAATGGGTAGAAAAGGGATTTCGACCAGTGAAGAGACATTGCTTGGATCCCTTTTAAGGATTTGGCAGTAGGCGTTATACACTTTAATTTTTTGAAATTGATCCTTAAAAAGGTCTAACGCCTTTTCCTCAAAATCGCTTTCGGTTACAGATGTGAATTCAGCTTTTGCCATAACTCTTTAAAAGTGGATCAAAGGTAACTAGAATCGTTCGTTTTTCGTTCAGACCTAATGATTTAAGGGCCTGCAAGAGGTCAGAAAACACACCTTAAAGATTAATTAACATTTAAGAACAAAAGACTTAACCTTTTTAAGGATTTATGCATCGAAAGTTAACCTTGTTCTAAAATAAACACGAGAATGGCCCCGTAGTTTTGGAAAAAATTTTAAAACCCTCAAAATGAAAAAATCAATCTTTGCTTTTGCTTTATCTGGAGCAATGTTATTCTCTTCTTGCCAGCAGGAAGTAGTTATCGACGATGCTCAGTTACAGGCGATCGTTGACGCTGCTGTTGCTGCCGCATTAGCTAATTATCCAAACACTCAAGAAATCGCTGATGCTGCTGCTGCTGCTGCTACTGCTGCTGTTGCTAATGGTCTTGGTGATATCGATTCTGCGATTCAAGATGCATTAAACGCTGCTGAGGCTCTAACTAATCCTCCGGTTGTACGTGTTGGTACAGGATCAGTAACTGAAATTACTTCTGATACTACTTGGACTAACGATAAAATCTGGTTGATGGATGGTAAAATCGTTGTTCAGGAAGGTGCCACTCTTACTATCGAAGAAGGAACTATCGTTAAAGGTGCAACGGGTACTGGTGCCAATGCTACCGTTTTAGTAGTAGCTAAAGGTGGTAAAATTAATGCGGTTGGTACTGCAGATAAGCCAATTATCTTCACTGATGCAAACGATCAAATTGTTTATGCAAACGGAACTACTTCACCTAACAGATCTGCGACTGATAAAGGTCTTTGGGGATCTGTAATTATTTTAGGAAACGGAATCGTTGGTGCTGCTAACGGGGAAGCAAACATCGAAGGTGTTGTTTCTGGATACGAGTGGACGAAGTACGGAGGATCAAGCAATGCCGATAACTCTGGTGTTATGAAATATGTTTCTATCCGTCACACAGGAACTGCTGTTTCTCCAGGGAACGAACTTCAAGGCCTTACTATGGGAGGTGTTGGTTCAGGAACAGTTATCGAGAACATCGAACTTGTAGGATCTGAGGATGACGGTATCGAAATCTTCGGTGGGGCGGTAAATGTAACGAACCTTGTTGTTGCTAACTACGATGACGACGGTATCGATTTAGATCAAGCATATGCTGGTACTATCTCTAATGCTGTTGTTATTCTTGCTACCGGTTCAGATACTGCTTTTGAAATCGATGGTACTGAAGAGCCTAACGATGCGATTGTTGGTGAGTACACTCTTCAAAACGTAACAGTTTATGGACGCTCTGATGTAGTAAAAACAGCTACACTAGGTGATTGGAAATCGGATGCAACTGGTTTCAATGATAACATTCTTTATGTTGACTTCAAGTCTGGTTCTACGCTTAAAGGAGTTGATGCTGACACTTATGGTGGTGCTGGTACTGCTACAGTGGTAGGAAAGGTAAACTTTAGAGATATGGTTGTTGTCACTGCTGATGCTAAAGCTGATGTGATCGCTGGTAAGGTTGACGATGCTTCAGCTACTTGGTTAACAATCAGTGCAAGCCGTCCTTCAGGAAAAGGTGCTGACGAATCTGTATTTGCTTGGACACAATTCTTCAACTAAACCCAATAGACTTAATTCTATTTTAAGCAAATAGCCCTGCTTTGCCGGGGCTATTTTTTCAATTTATACCCTTATGAAAAACTTCTTTCTTTTTGTTTTAGTCTTCATCACTTCACTAAGCTTTGGGCAGTCTGTGATCACTGGTACCGTTATCGATGGAGATTTTAATGAACCGCTAGCTTTTGCAAACGTCGTATTGCGTGAACAGGGCTCGACTGAAACTGTTTCAGGAGCCATCACTGATTTTGAGGGAAAATACGTTTTCGAAGTGAATGGTCCTGGTCCTTATGAAATTGAATTTTCATACCTAGGTTATGAAACCAAGGTAGTAAGTGAGATTAAAACTAAAGAGGGAGATGAGGTTGAGGTTAGCATTGTTCTTAATCC
>DFQX01000032.1:16391-25959 GCA_002381155.1 Flavobacteriaceae bacterium UBA3478
GTACTTGCGATTCAAAAGGGAGCAGTTACGATGCTTGATGGTCTCTCTGCTCAAACGATTAAAAAATCAGGCGACGGAAACGTGGCGACAGCTATCAAGCGTATACCTGGTGTTTCGGTTCAAGGAGGAAAGTTCGTTTATGTTCGCGGTTTGGGAGATCGTTACTCAAAGACGCTATTAGGTGGCCTTGAGGTTCCGGGTTTGGATCCTGATCGTAACACCTTACAACTAGATGTTTTTCCGACGAATCTTCTAGATAACCTACTTGTAAGTAAATCGGTTAGCGCAGAGTTACCTGCTGATTTTACAGGTGGTTTGGTTGATGTGATCTTGAAAGATTTTTCAACGTTACCTGAGTATACCTTCTCTATCTCTACCGGATATAACTCGGCCACTAATTTTCAGGACGCCCCAGGTTTACCAGACTATTCATTGAATGGTCTTTCGTTTGATTCAGGAGCGAATGATTTACCGTTTTCATCGATAATCAATTTTCCTCGTCCGGTAAATATCACTAATGCACAGCAGGAGGCCTTACTCGTTTCAAGTACCAAGGCTTTTACTCGCCAAATGGGTGTTAGTAGAGAGAATAATCTTCTTGACTATAGCATTGGAGGCACGGCCTCAAATCAGTACAATATCAATGATAAAATCGCGATTGGATACATCACCTCGGTGAACTATAAGTACGATTCAGACTATTACCAAAATACAATTAATCGCAGTGTGGCTGTCCGTAACGGAGCACAACAAGAATTTGACGCACAAGAGGGTGAATTGGGATCTATCCAAGCGATTGCTAGTGGATTATTTGGGATTTCATTAAAGACGGGAAGTTTCAAACATAAGGCTTCTGTTTTAGCCATCCGAAGTGGAGAAAGTAACGGTTTCGATGGAGTTATCGAAGATTACATCGAAAATCCATACACAGGAGTTACCAATACGATGACTCACACACAAAGAGACATTTTAACGGTTCCTTTCTCAGGCGTTTATCGATTAGGAGATAAGTTATCATTTGATTGGAAAGTAGCTCCTTCTGTTGTTCGTGTTCGAGACATTGATTTTAGAAAGTCGGTTTTCAATGTTTTATCGAATGGAACACGAATTATCGATAACTCTGTATCTGCACTTCCACTCCGATTATGGAGAGATTTAGAGGAGTATGCTGTTTCTGCTAAAGCCGATTTGAAGTATGATTTCAAATTATTTGGATCTGATGGAAATAACTTAAAAGTCGGATTCGCTTACAATAATAAGAGTCGTGATTTTGGAACAGACGTATTTTCTATTGGTTATAGAGGGTCGTCTTTAGATGTTGCTGGGGATTACAACAACATTCTTAACCCTAACTTTATTTGGAACTCGACTAAAGGGGTAGGGTCATTTGTTATTGGAGATTATCAGCCAACAAATCAATACAAGGCTGAAAATACTACCATTGGAGGATACCTTTCAACTGAACTGCGTCTTGCTGAAAAGCTAAAAGCAATTCTAGGAGTTCGTTACGAGGAATATAATGTACTCTACTCTGGTCAAGCTATTTCTGGAGAAATTTACAGAGATAGTGAGTTCATTGATGTTGCGGATATTTATCCTTCTGCAAATTTTATCTATTCGGTAAATGATCAGACGAATATTAGAGCCTCGTATTCGATGACTACGGCTCGACCCAGCTTCAAAGAAAATTCAGCGGCAAATATCTATGATCCGATTACCGAGCGATTCTTTGTTGGTAATACCGATCTTGTACCAACTTATGTGAATAATTTTGATTTGAGATGGGAGCATTATGGAGAGGATAACCGCTTCATGGCGCTAAGTGCTTTCTACAAGCAATTTACTGATCCTATAGAAATCAATTATTTTGATGTTACTACTCCAAATACGTTAATTGCAAGAAACACTCCTGAGGCATTCGTTTATGGTGTAGAGCTAGAAGTTAGAAATTCGATTTATTCGAATGATTTCTATAGACTTTCTTATAACATTAATACTTCGCTCATTGTTTCGGAGCTTGAAATGTCGCAAAACGAGTTAGAGGCTAGAAAATCAGTAGCATTAGACCGAGAGGTGGATACCAAGCGTCAATTGCAAGGACAATCGCCATACTTAGTAAATGCAGGAGTAACTTATAACCTTTTTGATAAAGAATTCGAAGCAGGTCTATTTTACAATGTTCAAGGGCGTGCACTCCAGGTAATTGGTGTGGGGCAATTCCCAGACGTTTTTACAGAGCCGTTTCACAGCCTTAACTTTAATGCAAGTAAGCGTTTTGGAGAGGCCAAGAATACAACACTTTCATTCAAGGCTGAAAACTTATTGAATGATTTAATCGAAAGCCGATTTGATTATTTCGGAAACAATGACTTCGTCTTTTCAAGTTTGGCTCCGGGAGTTAGCCTATCCTTAGGGCTTTCATTCCGTTTTTAATATAAAAACCCGCTATTCACGCGGGTTTTTTTATCTTTAACAAAGAGGCTACAATTCAAGATTAATTTCTATGAAAAAAGATGACATTCGAATACTCTTAGTTGATGATGAACAAGATATCCTTGAAATTGTGGGATATAATTTATCACAAGAAGGATATCAGGTATTCACCGCTAAAAATGGTGTTGAAGCTGTGGCTAAAGCGAAAAAGAAGAATCCGCATCTAGTCATTCTAGACGTTATGATGCCTGAAATGGATGGTATTGAAGCCTGTGAGACCATCCGAAACACACCCGGATTAGAAAGCACCATCATCACCTTCTTAACTGCGAGAGGAGAAGATTACTCTCAGCTTGCTGGTTTTGAAGCCGGAGCAGATGATTACATACAAAAGCCAATTAAACCGAAGGTGTTGATGTCTAAGGTGAAGGCGTTATTACGTCGTCGTAAAGAAGAAACTCCTGAATCTGAAGGGCTGCATACTGTAGGTAATCTAACGATTAATAGAGAAGAATACAAAGTCATCAATAAGGGTGAAGAGCTCATTTTACCTCGCAAAGAATTCGAGTTATTGGCTCTATTAACTTCGAAGCCAGGCAAGGTATTTAAACGCGAATCTATTCTTGAAAAGGTATGGGGTAGCGAGGTTGTTGTTGGGGGTAGAACGATTGATGTACATATTCGAAAGCTTCGTGAAAAGATCGGGGATGACCATTTTCAAACCGTTAAAGGTGTAGGGTATAAATTCGTAATTTAACGCCCTAGATGGCGGCTAATTTTAAAAATGCGAATCCTTTTGTTCTGAGATATGCGCTGTATGTCTCACTCGTAGTAACGATTTTCGTCACTTCACTGCTATATATTTTAGGCCTTTCAGAGCCCTTAATTATTCTTGCGTTTTTTGGCCTATCGTTAATTTCGAGTTTTTTGATTCTTCGAGTAGGCATTGAGAACTATGTTCTAAAACTCATTAAGGAAGTATATTCTGAGGTTTCATTACTAGAAGGCATTCGATTTACGGGTAGTAATGTTTCAACCGATTTAGAGTCGCTAACTTCTGACATCCAAAAATTTGCTCGGGGAAAGAAAATTGAAATTGAGACGCTCAAGATTCGAGAGGAGTATCGAAAGGATTTTTTGGGAAATGTGGCTCATGAGATGAAAACACCCTTGTTTACAATTCAAGGTTACATTCTAACACTTCTAGATGGTGCCTTGCAGGATAAGAAAGTGCGTAAGAAATATTTGGAACGAGCAAACAAAAGTGTTGATCGTTTGCTCTACATCGTCAAAGATTTAGACACCATTACTAGACTAGAGTCTGGATCTCAGAAGCTCTGCGTGGAGCCCATGGATATCGTAGAACTCATTGAAAGTGTTTTTGAGATGCTCGAAATGAAGGCTTCAAAGAAGGATATTACATTGGTTTTTGATAAGGTTTATGAACACTCGATATGGGTGAATGGTGATGCAGAAAAATTAGAGCACGTTCTAAGTAACTTAATTGAAAATTCTATCAAGTATGGACATCAGGGAGGTACTACAGAGGTTACCATTGAGGATCTGACTGAAGATAAATTAATTATTAGAGTAACCGATAATGGTGATGGAATTGCTAAAGAGCACCTGCCACGACTTTTTGAACGATTTTATCGAGTAGATAAGAGTGGATCAAGAAAAGAAGGAGGTTCTGGTTTAGGTCTTTCGATTGTTAAGCATATTGTAGAAGCTCATGGTGAACGAATTTATGTCGAGAGTGAGCCAGGAGTAGGTTCAGAATTTTCGTTTACCCTTCAAAAAACAGAGAATAGGGAGTCGAAATCAACGATTGAACTAAAAGCCTCAAGCCCTGAATAATTCGAGATACGCTCGAGCTGGTCAAGTTTAAATTGTTCTTGCGTACAACTAGGAACAATCCCCAGTTTGTCAAGTCTTTCAGCAATATGAACCTGTTCATACTGACCTGGTGTAGGAATAAAAAATGCTTTCTTTCCTAGTTTAGCTAGATCCATAACTGTGGTATAACCCGATCTACATAAAATGAAATCACTGGCTTGAACACTTTGCGAAAGTTCTTCAGATCTCATGAAGTTAACTTTGAGTAGTGTTCCCGAATTAAGGGTAATTTCTTCCCGAGTTTGTTCTTTTTCGATTACTCCTCGAACCAAGAGAATCTTACCATTGAAGGTTTTAAGTTCTTCTGTCAGTCGATTTTCAAGTAGGGTGCGTTGGGGTTCTGGTCCTGATAAGAGTACCATTAGATCGTAAGCCTTCTCTATCGACTTTTTTTCAAATCTACTTAGAGGTCCCATATATTTAAGGTTTTGTGGCTTCTTGTCAAGATGCCCTAGTTCACCGGTTAAGTTGTTCTCTCCTTCAAAATCTGGCACCCACACAGCATCGTACTTTTTAAAGATTTGCTGATGCATAGCCGAACTAATTTCAGTCGTTCTTCCTGAAAGTACGCGAAGCTGATGGGTGATAAACACATTAGGGATACCTTTCACGTAAATACCTAGTCGATTATCTGATATGATTCCGTTGGCATTCACCTCTTTAGCGATTTTTTCAATGGCCTTTCTCTCTTTGCGCATGGCATTCAATATCTTGGGAGAGTCGAAGATCATTTTGAGCTTGAAGAATCGTCCGTCAGAAGCGTAGGTAATTTGATAAGAGGGTAGTTCGAAACTCGCTAGTTCTGGAAATTCCTTGGTGAGTAGGCCTAGAGCTACACCATCAGAGGCCAAGACTACTTCATAGTCTCTCTCTAATAGAGCTTTAATAATCGGAATGCATCGGGTTGAATGCCCGAGCCCCCAATTAAGAGGGGCTACCACTATCGTCTTTTTTTTCATTGGGTTTAGGGCGATATTGGGTTAGCTTTGTAGGCTTAAAATACATAAACCTTGGGTAGTAAAAATAAACTAAAACGCTTTAGAGATAATGATTCTTTCGAGAATGTTATACAGCCTTCTCGACATGAAATTTTAGAAGGTTTCGAATTGAAAGGGATTTGGAATTCTATTTTTTCGAATTCGAATCCGATCGTTTTAGAATTGGGCTGTGGAAAGGGGGAATACACCCTCGCACTCGCTGAACGTTACCCAGAAAAGAACTTCATCGGAATCGATATTAAAGGTGCTAGATTATGGAGGGGAGCTAAGACAGCTCTTGAAAACAAGCTCACGAATGTTCGCTTTCTAAGAACCCATATTGAGCTGATCGATCTGATTTTTGATTCAGGTGAGGTTAGTGAAATTTGGATTACATTCCCAGATCCCCAGATAAAGTATAAACGCACGAAACACCGACTTACCAACATACAGTTTCTCGATCGATACAAAAAGATTCTCGGAGGCGAGGGTTTGGTGCACCTTAAGACAGATAGCGAGTTTTTACACGGATACACTTTGGGCCTTCTGCACGGACTAGACAAAGAAATTGTATATTCGAACAACGACGTGTACAGGCAGTCAGGTAGCCCTTCAGTAGTAACCGAGGTTCAAACGTTTTATGAGAGCCAGTATTTAGAAGTGGGTAAGCCGATTACTTATGTATCGTTTAAAATCTAACTAATACTAAAGGCGGTTGCACTATATCACTCTTTTTGCTCTGACTTTTTTAGCCGCTGCCGTAGCTACTCTACCTCCCGGTTTACTCAATATGAATGCCGCCAAAATCTCTGTGGAAAGAGGTAAGAGGTACGGAATTTACTTCTCCATAGCTTGTTCGCTTGTCATCTTCGCCGAAGCCCTAGGCGCAGCTGTATTTTCAAAATTCCTTTTCGAACATCCAGAAACGATCAATCATATTTTAATCGGAGCCCTACTTATCTTCCTTGTGCTCTTTTTCTACTTTTGGAAAAAGTCAAATAGAGATCTCACCGAACTCGTACCTTCTTCTTCTAATTCCTTTTTGAAGGGGGTCAGTTTAGCGCTACTCAATGTACTTACCATTCCTTTTTATGCAGGGCTACATGCCGCGCTTCGAAGCTCCAAAATTGCACGCCTAGCCACCTCTGAAACATTTGTTTTTGCAGCTGCGGCGCTATCAGGAACCTTTGTGATTCTCTATGGTTATGCCTATGGGTTTGCAAAAATTTCGTTCGATGAGCAGCGCTTCGAAAAACGTTCGAATCGAATCATCGCAGGCCTGATGTTGTTATTTGTAGTAATCACCTTTATTCGTTTATGGCTGAATTATGAGTAGTAGTGATTTTTATGAGCGCGTCTATGAGGTTGCCCGACAAATCCCCGAAGGAAGAGTTACCTCTTATGGGGCAATCGCTAATTACCTAGGCCGTAGGGGTGGAGCCCGAATGGTCGGATACGCAATGAATTTATCTCACGACAAGGATGTGCCCGCTCATCGAGTGGTAAATCGTATGGGTATGCTAACCGGCAAACATCATTTTCCTGGCAATAATCTTATGCAACAACTACTTGAAAATGAAGGAGTTGAAATCTCAGATGATTGCGTGGTTGACTTTAATCGTCTTTTTTGGGATCCGACAGAAATGCTTTTATAGCCTTTGTTATCTGCGTATCTTTGTAGTAGAAATGCAGATCTATGACAAAGAGTGAAATTCTTAAAGCTTTAAGTACCATTAGCGCACCCGGCGAAGGCCAGAATTTAGTTGAGAGTGGAGCGGTAAAAAACGTACAAGTATTTGGAGATGAGGTCGTGGTTGATGTAACGATTAATAATCCTAGTCTGCAAGCAAAGAAGAAAACTGAAGTTTCTATTCTTCAGGTGATTCATGCCGAAGTACATCCTAAAGCCAAGATTAAGGTAAATATTTCGGTGGAGGCCCCTGAGAAAACACAAAACTCTAACCTGATCAAGGGCAAGCCCATACCAGGTATAAAAAACATTATCGCCGTAGCCTCTGGCAAAGGAGGGGTTGGTAAGTCTACGGTTACTGCAAATCTTGCCGTTTCATTAGCTAAAATGGGATTTGAAGTAGGCCTTTTAGATGCCGATATTTATGGACCTTCTCAGCCACTGATGTTTGATGTTGAAAATGAGAAGCCGTTAGCCATTGATGTTGATGGAAAATCTAAAATGAAGCCTGTCTCTAACTATGGGGTGAAGCTACTCTCTATAGGTTTCTTTACCGAAAAAGACCAGGCTGTTATTTGGAGAGGGCCGATGGCAGCTAAAGCACTTAACCAGATGATCTTTGATGCGCACTGGGGTGAGCTCGATTTTTTAATTGTCGATCTGCCTCCAGGTACGGGGGATATTCACCTCAGTATCATGCAGTCATTACCAATTACTGGAGCCGTAGTAGTCAGTACTCCTCAAGAAGTGGCTTTAGCTGACGCTCGTAAAGGGATTGCAATGTTTGCCCAAGACGCCATTCAGGTACCGGTACTCGGCATCATAGAGAATATGTCTTACTTCACCCCTGCAGAATTACCTGAGAACAAATACTATATATTTGGTGAGGGAGGCGCGAAGCATCTAGCAGAACGAATGGGAGTACCTCTTTTGGGAGAAATTCCTCTTGTTCAGAGTGTTCGAGAAGCAGGAGATGTTGGTCGACCGGCTGGCCTACAAGATCATACACCCGTATCAGAGGCTTTCGAATCTTTAACCAAAGAAGTAGTTTCAGAGTTGGTGAGAAGAAACGAAACACTTCCGCCTACAGAGGCAATACGAATTACAACCATGGCAGGATGTTCTGCCGTTAAATCAAAGCGCTGATGACAGCAAATGAACTAAAAGAGAAAGTCGAGGCAGCTCTTGCTGAAATTCGACCCTTTCTTCAAAGCGATGGAGGAGATATTTCTCTAGTTTCTATTGACAACGGAACCTCAGTCAAGGTTCGACTAGAAGGAAATTGCGTGGGTTGTTCCATCAACCAGATGACCCTTAAAAGCGGGGTTGAGATGACTATCAAGAAATTTGCTCCTCAAATTGAGGAGGTTATTAATATCGCCTAGAATAAAAACCATGATTACAACCGATATCCTAATCATAGGAGCGGGACCTACAGGCCTTTTTACTGTTTTCGAAGCAGGATTATTACAACTTAAATGCCATCTAGTCGATACCCTGCCTCAACCTGGCGGTCAACTAGCTGAGTTATATCCTAAAAAACCGATTTACGATATTCCTGGGTATCCTGAAGTGCTAGCCGGTGAATTGGTTGAAAATTTAATGAAGCAAATTAAACCCTTTCAACCTGGATTTACTCTTGGTGAAAGAGCAGAGACCTTAGAACGTACCGAGGATGATTATTTTATTGTAACCACTAATAAAGGAACAAAGCACAAATCAAAAGTAGTTGCTATCGCAGGGGGTCTTGGAAGTTTCGAGCCGAGAAAACCTGAAATTTCTGGTATAGAGAAGTTCGAAGATCGCGGAGTTGCTTACATGGTTAAAGATCCAGAGCAATATCGTGGTAAAAAAGTTTTGATTGCGGGAGGGGGAGATTCGGCCCTAGATTGGTCAATTTTCTTAAGTGACATTGCCAGTGAGGTTCATTTGGTTCATCGCCGCAACGAATTTAGAGGTGCTTTAGATTCGGTTGAGAAAGTTCAAGAACTTAAGAATAAAGGAAAGATTCTACTAAATACACCTGCTGAGGTGGTTGAAATAAAAGGAGGAGATTCACTGGAGTCTTTAGTAATCCATAATCATCAAACTGATTTAACGAAGGAGGTGGCTGTAGATGCTTTCATTCCGCTGTTTGGTCTTTCTCCAAAATTAGGCCCCTTATCTGATTGGGGATTGGAGATTGAGAAGAACGCCATTAAGGTAGATCACACTCTTGATTATCAAACGAATATATCGGGTGTCTATGCTATCGGTGATGTAAATACCTATCCAGGTAAACTGAAATTGATTCTTTGTGGTTTTCATGAGGCAACTTTAATGTGCCAAAGTGCTTATGCTCGTATTTATCCAGACAAACGTTATGTGATGAAATATACTACGGTAGGCGGCGTTACCGGTTTTGATGGCTCCAAAAAAGAAGCACCTAAAGCCGTTGTTAAAACAATTGACTAATCATGAATGAGGTTGCAATAACAATCATCGATCGACAGGGTGTCAAGCATGAATTGCAAGCTCCGACAGACATGAATATGAATCTCATGGAGGTAGTACGCTCTTATGAGATTGAGCC
>DFQX01000025.1 GCA_002381155.1 Flavobacteriaceae bacterium UBA3478
TCTAAAAAAGAACGAGGTGTGAGGATTGATTAGCAGCATAGCATTACCCGATTTCGTTTTATGGGAATTAAGTGCAATCCCATTAGATCCTGCAGGTTCTAAAAGTGCAACCTCTGCCGCAATAGCCTCAGATTCTATGATATCAATGGGTCGTTGATCTCCATAAAAAGCTTTGATCTTACGGGTCGAAACCCTCTCGATATCTCCGCCAATAGATCCTTCGCTAAAGTAATAAGGCATCCAAGGCTCGAAATGCTCGATCACCCGCGGCTGAACCTCTGGGTGAGTCTCTAAATAATAATTGACACCATCTGCAAAAGCAACACAAAGTTCTTTGAGCCAATCAGGACTTTCCTCAAAAGCGGCTTTGGCTTCATCTTCGGTCATGAATAGGTGGGCACGAAGGTCACTATATAAAGCAGATGAACCTTCAGCTTCAGCGAGTCTCCCTGTTGCCCAAATATAGTTTTGCTCGACTCGATTAAAATCATCCTCGCATTGGGCATAAAGCATTCCAAAAACAGCATCTGCATCGGTCTTTGCATAAATATGGGGCACACCAAAATCATCTCGAATAATCTCTACACGTTCAGCCCTAGCCTCGAGTCTTGAAAGTTCTTCAGAGCTGGTGCATGCCGATAACATCAAAAAGAATAGTAATAACCCAATCTTCTTCATTTAAATTCAATTTTAATTCTTGTTCAAGATACTGCATTTTGACTGCAGTAATGCACCATATCTTTGCGGGTATGAGCGAGACACGTAGCAGTTTAAGGAAAGCATTCAAAACAATAATCAGGCCTAGAATTCATCTAGTATTCACAGGCCTTGGTCTCATCGTAATTAGTAAAGGAGCTTCATTTGTAGCTCCTTTGGCCATGAAAACCTTTGTCGATGAGCTCATTCCCAATCAAGATTTAGAAGGGATTAAAACTCTAGTAATCGTAGTATTAATGGCCCTTGTTCTACAAGCCACAACCAGCTTTTTATTAACTCGTTTAGTGAGCGTGGCGGCACAGTACCTTATTACGGAGTTGCGTATTCAAGTACAGCAAAAACTACTATCTCTCCCCGTTCGCTTTTTTGAAAATACTCAAACAGGAGCCCTGGTTTCTAGAGTGATGAAAGATGTGGAAGGGGTCAAAAGCCTCGTAGGAACAGGTCTTGTTCAATTGATTGGCGGGTTATTTACTGCTGCAGTGGCATTCGTATTTCTCATCCGGCTGAGTCTTCCGATGACCCTTTTTAGTTTAGCGCCTCTAGCCCTATTTGCGCTCATCGCCTTCAAGGCCTTTACAACCGTACGCCCCATATTCAGGGAAAGAGGCAAAATAGAGGCAGAGGTAAAAGGGAGGCTTAATGAGACTTTCTCAGGGATTCGAATGATCAAAGGCTTTTCGGCAGAATCAAGAGAAAAATCGAGATTTGAAAAAGGAGCTACTATACTTTTCGAAAACATTAAAAAGTCGATGATTTATATGGCTCTGATTAGCAGTGGGTCAATACTACTCGCCGGGGTAGCCACTACACTAGTAACCGGCCTCGGAGGTTACTACATTATCGAGGGTTCATTAAGTCTTGGTGAGTTTTTACAATTTACCTTCTTGCTTGGTTTACTAATCAGTCCAATATTTCAATTAACTAGTGTAGGTACTGAAATCACCGATGCCCTAGCGGGTCTTGATCGTACCGAAGAGTTATTTGAAAAGATCTCTGAATTTGAAAAATATCAGGGAGCTGAGTTAATTGGAGGCTTTCAATCGCTAGCTTTTGACAAGGTGTGTTTTAGTTATAACGAAGGGAGTAAAGTCTTAAACAATATTAGTTTCGAATTAAAAGCCGGGCAAACCATAGCTCTTGTAGGAAGTTCGGGAGCAGGAAAATCTACGCTAGCTAATCTAGCAGCTCGATTTCTTGAACCCGATTCAGGACAACTTATCATCAATGGGCAAGTCGCCAATGAAATAGATCTTGCCTCGTACCGAAGGCAGCTAGGAGTGGTCCTTCAAGATGATTTTCTTTTCGATGGAACGATCAAAGAAAACGTGCTCTACGGTAATCCCGAATGCAGTGAGGAAGAACTTAATTTAGCATTAGATGCTGCCTATGTAAGTGAATTCGTAGAGGGTCTAGAAAAGGGTATTGATAGCATAATCGGTGAAAGAGGAATAAAACTCTCTGGAGGGCAACGACAACGATTAGCAATAGCCAGGGCGCTAGTTGCAAATCCTAGATTATTAATTCTCGACGAAGCCACCTCTAATTTAGATGCTGAAAGCGAGCACTACATTCAACTTGGTCTTGAAAATCTAACTCGGAACAGAGCTACCCTTGTGATTGCCCACCGACTCAGCACCATACAAAATGCAGATACGATTATCGTCTTAGAAAAAGGTGTAATTGTAGAAAAGGGAACACACAAAGAGCTATTTGAAAAGCAGGGTAGATACCACAGTCTGTATACGAGACAAGCTCGTATCTAACAGCTTTCCTTAAGACTCTGGAGCCATCTCAATGAC
>DFQX01000031.1:0-1162 GCA_002381155.1 Flavobacteriaceae bacterium UBA3478
CAAAGCCACTTACACCAAAAGCTGCAAGACGGGTTTCTGGTAAAAACTCCTCGGTGGCCATATATTCTCCTGTGTCTGTCACGCGAAGACGAATGACCTTCTCCTTTGACAAGAATGAAACCTCATCAGGCCTAATTGAGTTTTGCGCAGGACGCACAATGGGGTCTGAAATAAGGGTTGTGAGTTCTCGGTGGTATCGAAGTGCTCCTTTCTCTACGTTAAACACTCCCTCAGAACTCTTATAATAAAGTTCATCCTCCAATAAAAATAAGCTACTGGCCATGCCCAATGCTGATATCTGTTTTTCAGAACGAACAACAAGGTTAGTCCAATCAAAATCGAGTAAGAAAACTCCGAGACTTTCGTGATTAACCACAACTACATCATCCCGGAGCTCTACAAATCGTGAAGGGGTATTAAAGCCTTCGACCTTTTTCACCAAAGGGTTTCGATTGGGTCGGTATATATAAATGCCATTATATCCGCCTAAAACATAAGAAAAAACACCCGCTGAGTCTAAATGCTCACTGGCGCTCCAATAGCCGGTTTGAGCATCAATCAGCGCAGATTTTGAGCCGTTTATTTTGAACAGTCCTTTGTCGTGAAAACAATAAAGTTGACTCCCTAAAGTTTTTAAATTCCATACTTGCCCCCTTGTACCCGAAACAAATTCGAATTGACTTAATTTTTCATTAAATACATAGAGTCCTTGATTCGTTCCAATATATAGCTCGCCCCGATAATTTATTGCCGTGTACACCACTCCTATATCCTCAAAGCCGAATCTAAATTCACTGAGATTGGAGTCCGGAACGAATGATGCAATTCCTTGGTCTAAGGCAACCCAAACTCTCCCAGTGACACCCTGGAATAAGCTGAGCACTGTGTTGTTATCAAGTCCACTACTCCTGTCTAAAACATACAAAAGATCGCCTGTTTCATCATAAACATGAAGCCCCGAAGAAATGGTGCCAACTACCAATTGACCATTGCTTAATTGTATCAAATCATAGATCTGGTCAGAATTCTTGAGATTTACAAAAGGGGTTGCTTCTTTGATTAGGTTTCCACCTTTAAGACGAAAGGTCTCTCCGCCTTCATTTACAAGAAATTGGACCCCATTGCGTTCATAAATCCCGACAAAGGCACTCGAAAGTTCTGG
>DFQX01000031.1:1507-10471 GCA_002381155.1 Flavobacteriaceae bacterium UBA3478
GAGAAAAAATAAAGGTCGCCACTATGTCTAAATGATTCTGGGCGATCTGATTCAAAAGGAGTGCGTACAACAAGTTGATTCTCTACAACTTCATAAATGGCACGCTTCGACTGAAGAAAGAGTCGTTCGTCTAGCTTTGTAATGTTCCAAAACTCTTCTCCCACATCAATGTTTTGGCGCTCTAGTCCTTTTATTTCGCTGTAGTCTTCAAGTCCACCAGGAGTAATCTGGTAAAACCCAATGCTCATAGAACCCCCCACGTACAATCGATCCTCAACAACCTTAATCGAGCGAATATTTTGTGCGTTCGGAACAAAAACTGATTCCCAACGATTTCCATCAAATAACAATACTCGTGATTGATTTGCGACAAACAGCATTCCGCTTTCTGACTGTTCTATCGCCCAATTCTGGTTGTCTGCACCATATTGCTCTGGCGGATAATTCTGAACTAAGGGGGTGTACTGCGCCTCAGAAAATCCAGAAACCAACAAAAATAGTATCAACACAGACCTCGCTATTCGCTGTGTAATACCAATTGAAAATCCTATTTTAGAGGGTATAACCATAGATTAAGATCCATAAAGATATCCTATGAAATTCAGTATCCAAGCATTTGTAAGCAAAGCTGTTAGTATTTATTTGCTTTTATTATCCGTATCTGCTCTTTATGCTCAAGAGGCATCAACTATTCCACAGCTAGAAAATATTGGGCCTAGTATTATGAGTGGTAGGGTTGTTGATTTAGAAGTTAACCCTGAAGATCCGACAGAGTTTTATGTAGCCTATGCGTCAGGAGGGCTATGGCACACCACTGATAACGGAACCACATTTACTCCCATTTTCGACAACAGCCCTACTCAGAACATAGGAGATATTGCTATGCATTGGGGGTCTCGCACCCTTTATGTAGGTACGGGAGAAAACAATTCTTCTCGATCATCTTATGCCGGTATCGGAATGTTCAAAACCACCTCTAATGGAGAAAGCTGGGAACACGTTGGGCTAGAAGACAGCCATCATGTCGGTAGAATTGTCATCAACCCCAACGATCCCAACCATGTCCTAGTAGGAGTGATCGGACACCTTTACACGCCAAACAAAGAACGAGGGGTCTTTGTTTCTTTTGATGGAGGAAAAGCCTGGGAAAATCCTCTTTTTATCAACGAGAACACGGGAATTATCGACTTGGCAGCTACCGAAGATTTCAGCACTATCTACGCAGCAAGCTGGCAACGAGATCGTAAAGCTTGGAATTTTGAAGGTTCAGGCGAGGGGTCTGGCATTTATAAAAGTGAAGATCAGGGACGCTCCTGGACACTCCTTACCACAGAAGGTAGTGGATTCCCTACCGGAAGTGGTGTTGGAAGAATCGGGCTTTCATTATTTGACAACCAAACCCTATATGCGGTTCATGACAGTCAATTCAGAAGAAAATCTTCTCAGAGAAAACCTTCGAAGAACGACGAGCTAACCAAAGATCAATTCAAGTCTCTGAGCGTAAAAGAGTTCTTGGCTCTTAGTGATAAGGCGCTTAATGAGTTTTTAAAATCGAACGGATTTCAAGAAAAGTACCGCGCTCAAAACGTGAAACAACTCGTTCGTGATGGCGTGGCAAAACCTTCAGATATCGCGCTTTATCTCGAAGACGCGAACGCTATGCTATTCGACACCCCTGTCATTGGAGCAGAAGTGTACCGATCAGATGACGCCGGTAAAACATGGAATAAAACCCACGAGGATTATATTGATGGACTATTCTACAGCTACGGGTATTATTTTGCCCAAGTACGTGTCGACCCTTCTGATGTAAACAATATTTATTTAGCAGGGGTTCCACTGATTCAATCGAAAGATGGCGGCAAAACCTTTCAATCGATAGACAAAGAAAACGTCCACTCTGATCACCATGCGATTTGGATCAACCCAAATAGACCCGGTCACCTAATCAATGGTAATGACGGAGGTATTAATATAACCTATGACGATGGAGCAAATTGGACTAAAAACAATAGCCCAAGCGTAGGTCAATTCTACGCCATTCAAATCGACCATCAAGAACCTTATAATGTATACGGCGGGCTTCAAGACAATGGGGTTTGGATGGCCCCAAATACGGCCTCTGAAAACAGAGATTGGCTAGCCTCTGGACACAACCCGTGGACGATGCTCTTAGGAGGTGACGGAATGCAAGTTGAGGTTCATCGTGAAACCCCTTCTATCGTATTTACCGGGTTTCAATTCGGCAATTACTATCGAATCGAACCAGGCAAGCGCAAGGCAATCACTCCTAAACACGAACTTGGAGAAGCCCCATATCGATTTAACTGGCAAACCCCTGTTCTTCTGTCTTCCCACCATCCTGATGTACTTTACTTAGGTAGCAACAAGCTCCACCGTTCGTTTGATCTCGGAGAAACCTGGACCACCTTATCTCCAGACCTTACCAAGGGAGGTAGAAAAGGAAATGTTGCCTACGGAACACTAACAACCATTAGCGAATCTCCCCTTCAATTCGGGCTGATTTACACGGGAAGCGACGATGGTCAAATCCACGTCACCAAAGATGGAGGGGCTACTTGGCAGCTCATCTCTAATTCTTTAACCGAAGGGCAATCCGATGATCTTTGGGTAAGTAGAGTTTTTGCTTCAAATCACAATAAATCTCGGGTATATGCCTCTCTAAACGGTTATCGCAATGATGACTTCAAGCCTTATCTCTACGTCAGCGAAGACTACGGAGCAACGTGGGAGGCCATCGATTCGGGGCTTCCTATGCAGCCCATCAATGTAATCATCGAAGACCCTCACAATGAAGAGCTTCTTTTCGTAGGTAACGATCACGGGTTATACGCAGGTCTTCATGGGGGAAAACATTGGATCCCTTTTAATCAAGGAATGCCAGCAGTAGCTGTTCATGATCTGAAAATTCAACCAAAATCTAAAGACCTTGTGGTTGGGACTCATGGCAGAAGCATCTATAAAGTCAATATTTCAGAATTAGAACAATTAAACCCTTCAATCCTTAAATCGAACGTTCACTTATTCGCTCCAGACAAGATAAGAGCTTCTAGTCGATGGGGAAGAAGTTGGTCTACATTCGGATCTCCGTACACTCCATCAACCTCAATAACATGGTATCAAGATCAGGCAGGCCCTTCCCGTATAACTGTAGAATTAGATAATGCAGTCGCCTTTACAGCGGAAGTTCAAGGAATCAAAGGCTTACAAGAATGGTCTTATTCACTGAGTCTCGATAAGGATTTGGTAAAAAGCTTTGAAAAGAAATCGAAAAAGTCACTAAAGCCTGCTTCTAATGGCGCCTACTATCTCCCAAAAGGGAACTATACCTTGCAAATTACTAATGGGAAAGCTGAAAGTAAGCAACCTCTAATCATTGAATAAAAAGTTCTATTTCGCTTAAAAAGATAGGGTTACGCCCTCTCTTTTTTGTTTATACAAAAACTGAATATTAAGAATTGTTCTAAATATTTAAGTATTTGGCGTTAAAGCATATAGTCATTGTAGAATATCTCATCGGTACGTACCTTTGCATGGTAATTTTTTAAGCGTTAAAACTAGACTCTTTATGTTCAGTTCTTCATTATTACGCAAGGTGGTTATGGCCCTGTCTGGGTTGTTTCTCATCTCGTTTTTAGCCTTACACTTGGCCATCAATCTAGCTTCTATCTTTTCAGAAGAGCTCTACAACACTTGGTCACACTTTATGGGCTACAATCCGGTGGTACAGTTTGTTCTTCAGCCCATCCTGGTTGCGGGTGTAATTCTACACTTTGTTATGGGATTTGTGCTCGAGGCACAAAACCGAAAGGCTCGAGGCCCTGTTGGTTACAAAGTAGGCTCGAAAGGCACCAATAGCAGCTGGTTATCAAGAAACATGTTGCTATCTGGAGGTGTTGTTCTTGCCTTTATTGGTCTTCACATGTACGACTTTTGGTTACACGAGATGATCTACAAGTATGTAGAATCTAATCCGATAGATACTACTCGATATTATGGATTCACCGTTGAACTGTTTGATCTAACAAGAACAGTTATCTATTCAGTAGCATTTGTTTTATTGGGAATGCACCTTTATCACGGTTTTGCTTCTTCAATGCAAACCATTGGTTTTGACAACAAATATGGTAAAGCCATTCAAGCCTTTGCAAAGGCATATGCAGTAGTTGTTCCTGCCGGCTTTATCTTCATCGCAGTATATCACTTCTTAAATCCAATACAATAAGTATGGCAAAGCTAGAATCAAAAGTTCCTAATGGCCCATTAGCCGAGAAGTGGAGCAAGCATAAAAATGATATTCGCCTGGTCAACCCAGCGAACAAAAGAAATATTGACATCATCGTTATTGGTACCGGTCTTGCAGGAGCTTCGGCTTCAGCATCATTAGCCGAGCTAGGGTATAATGTAAAGACCTTCTGCTATCAAGACTCTCCAAGACGAGCGCACTCGATTGCGGCACAAGGTGGAGTTAACGCTGCCAAAAACTATCAAGGTGATGGTGACTCTGTTTATCGTTTATTCTACGATACCATAAAGGGGGGAGACTATCGTTCGCGAGAAGCTAACGTTCACCGTCTTGCTGAGGTATCTACCAATATTATTGACCAGTGTGTTGCGCAAGGAGTTCCCTTCGCTCGTGAGTATGGTGGGCTACTTGATAACCGCTCTTTCGGAGGGGTTCAAGTTTCTAGAACCTTCTACGCAAAAGGACAGACTGGGCAGCAACTTTTATTAGGGGCTTATTCAGCAATGAACCGCCAAATACAACGTGGTAAAATCAAATCTTACACGCGTCATGAAATGTTGGATCTCGTTTTAGTTGACGGAAAAGCTCGCGGAATCATTGCTCGTAATCTCGTTACTGGCGAGTTAGAAAGACATTCTGCTCATGCCGTGGTACTTGCGACTGGTGGATACGGTAACGTTTTCTATCTATCGACCTACTGTATGGGAGCTAACGTAATGGCTGCGTGGAGAGCACACCGAAGAGGAGCTCATTTTGCCAACCCTTGCTTTACGCAAATTCACCCAACTTGTATTCCTGTCTCTGGTGACCACCAGTCAAAGCTTACTCTGATGTCGGAGTCACTGAGAAATGATGGGCGTATTTGGGTGCCTAAAAAACTAGAAGATGCAAAGGCTATTCGAGAAGGCAAATTAAAGCCAACTGACTTAGCCGAAGAAGATAGAGATTACTACCTAGAGCGCAGATACCCTGCTTTCGGCAACCTTGTTCCTCGTGATGTGGCTTCTAGAGCAGCAAAAGAGCGTTGCGATGCTGGGTTCGGTGTTAATAAAACCGGAGAGGCTGTTTATCTTGACTTTGATTCTGCAATCATGCGATATGGTCGTGAAAAGGCCAACACTATGGGGCTAAAAGATGCTGATGACAAGAAGGTAAGAGTGCTAGGCGAGGAAATCGTAGAAGCCAAGTATGGTAACCTTTTCCAGATGTACGAGAAAATTGTAAACGAGAACCCGTATAAGACACCGATGAAGATTTATCCGGCGGTACACTATGCAATGGGGGGGCTTTGGGTAGATTACAACCTAATGACTTCTATCCCTGGTTGTTATGCCGCAGGAGAAGCTAACTTCAGTGATCACGGAGCAAACCGCCTAGGGGCATCTGCACTAATGCAGGGTCTTGCAGACGGATATTTCGTTCTTCCTTACACAATCGGTGACTATTTAGCAGACGATATACAGACTGGATCAATCTCAACCGACTTACCTGAATTTGAGGCTGCGGAGGAAGCAGTGAAAGAGCGTCTCGAGAAGTTAATGTCGGGGTCAGGAAAACACTCTGTTGATTATTACCACAAGAAGCTTGGAAAAATCATGTGGAACAAGTGCGGTATGTCTAGAAATGAACAAGGACTGAAAGAGGCCATCAAAGAAATTGCTGAACTTCGAGAAGACTTCTATAAGAACGTACGAATCCCTGGCGAACTAAACGCTATGAACTCTGAGCTAGAAAAAGCCCATCGAGTTGCAGATTTCTTAGAGCTAGGAGAGCTTTTCGCGGTGGATGCATTAAATCGAAATGAATCATGCGGAGGTCACTTCAGAGAAGAATACCAAACCGAAGAAGGCGAGGCGCTCAGAGATGATGAAAATTATCGCTACGTAGCAGCTTGGGAATACACTGGAGTTCCTAGTGAAGCAAAACTTCACAAGGAAGAACTAGTCTATGAAAACATTGAATTGAAAACACGATCTTACAAATAAGGCTATGAAAATTCATCTCAACGTTTGGCGTCAGAAAAACGCACAAACCAACGGAAAGTTCGAAACCTATGACCTTGACAATATCAGCGAGGACATGTCGTTCTTAGAAATGTTAGACGTTCTAAATGAAGGTCTAATTAACGACGGTAAAGAGCCTGTGGTGTTCGATCACGACTGTCGTGAAGGTATTTGTGGAACTTGTTCAATGGTTATTAATGGTAAACCTCACGGGCCACAAAAGCTAACCACTACCTGCCAGCTTCACATGAGAAGCTTTAAAGACGGTGATCACATTACTATAGAGCCTTTTAGAGCTGGGGCCTTCCCTGTAATTAAAGATTTAATGGTGGATCGATCTGCCTTTGATCGCATACAGCAAGCCGGAGGATATATTTCTGTAAATACCTCAGGACGCCCAGTAGATGCAAACGCTATTCCTATTGAAAAAGACAAAGCAGACGCTTCTTTCAACGCAGCAACATGTATCGGATGTGGTGCTTGTGTAGCAGCCTGTAAAAATGCTTCTGCAATGCTTTTCACCTCTGCTAAAGTTTCTCAATATGCCTTATTACCACAAGGACGTGTTGAAGCCACGACTCGTGTTTTAAACATGGTGAAACAGATGGATCTAGAAGGGTTCGGTAACTGTACCAATACCGGAGCTTGTGAAATCGAATGTCCGAAAGGAATCTCTCTTGAGAATATCGCCCGTATGAATCGCGAATATCTAAGTGCAAGTATCAAAGGATAAACTCCGTTATATAGCTAAAAAAAAGGCCGCTTTCCAGCGGCCTTTTTTGTTGTTTGTTATGCCATTTTAAACGACTCCATGAATTTGGTGGTGTAGTTACCAGCTATATAATCTGGATGATCCATAAGCTGTCTGTGGAAAGGGATCGTAGTTTTCACACCCTCAATCACAAACTCGTCTAAGGCCCTTCTCATCTTACTAATCGCTTCTTCTCTAGTTTGAGCGGTAGTAATAAGTTTAGCAATCATTGAATCGTAGTTAGGCGGAATTACGTACCCGCTATAAACGTGTGTATCTAAACGAACGCCATGACCTCCAGGCATATGAAGGGTAGTAATCTTTCCTGGAGAAGGTCTAAAGTCGTTGTATGGATCTTCAGCGTTGATACGACACTCGATAGAGTGAAGTTTAGGCTCATAATTCTTGCCAGAAATCGCCACTCCCGCAGCAACCAGAATTTGTTCTCTGATCAGGTCATAATCAATTACCTGCTCTGTAATAGGGTGTTCCACCTGAATACGGGTATTCATCTCCATGAAATAGAAGTCTCCGTTCTTGTCAACAAGGAATTCACCGGTTCCTGCTCCTTCGTATCCAATGTATTCAGCCGCTTTAACCGCCGCTTCTCCCATACGCTTTCTAAGCTTAGCTGTCATAAAAGGTGACGGCGTTTCTTCGGTAAGCTTTTGGTGACGTCTTTGAACCGAACAATCTCTTTCAGATAAGTGACAGGCTCGACCATTCTGGTCTCCTACCACCTGAATCTCGATGTGTCTTGGTTCAAGAATCAGTTTTTCCATGTACATGCCTCCATTTCCGAAGGCTGCGGTAGCTTCTTGAACGGCAGAATTAAAATGTGTTTCCATCTGGTCTTCAGACCAGATTGCACGCATTCCTTTACCTCCACCACCAGCAGTAGCTTTAATCATCACAGGATAGCCCATGACCTTCGCCGTCTTTTTAGCATCGGCTAGATCTTTTAGAAGACCATCAGAACCAGGAATAGTAGGTACTCCTGCCTCTTTCATGGTTTGCTTAGCGGTAGCCTTATCTCCCATTCGGTCGATTTGCTCTGCTGAAGCTCCAATAAACTTGATCCCATGCTCTGAACAAATCTTCGAGAATTTGGCATTCTCAGATAAGAACCCATAGCCAGGGTGTATAGCATCTGCATTAGTGATTTCAGCTGCAGCAATAATATTAGGAATCTTTAGATAAGATTCTGAACTAGGTGCTGGGCCAATACAAACTGCCTCATCGGCAAATCGTACGTGAAGACTTTCTTCGTCGGCCTTAGAGTAAACGGCAACTGTTTTAATGCCCATTTCGCGACAAGTTCGGATGATGCGCAATGCAATCTCTCCGCGATTCGCGATGAGTATTTTTTTAAACATGACGATCTAATTAAGAAGGGTCTACTAAGAAAAGAGGTTGATCAAATTCAACCGGAGAAGCATTTTCTACTAAAATCTTAACGATTTTACCTGAAACTTCTGACTCGATATCATTAAAGAGTTTCATTGCTTCAATCACGCAAAGAACATCTCCTTCTCCAATCGACGAACCTACCTCAACAAAGTTTGGCTTATCTGGAGATGGTTTACGATAGAATGTTCCAATAATTGGAGACTTAACAGTGATGTACTTGCTTAAATCTTCTTCCTCTTCGGCAGGTGCTGGTGCAGCCGGTGCAGCCGGTGCTGCAGCAACTGGAGCCATAGCCGCATGAACAGGGATTTGCTGAACAATAGTAGCCTCTGCTTGACCAGCCGACTCTGAGGTCGTCTTAATGGTAATCTTGATGTCTTCGGTCTCGAGTTTCACCTCGCTAGCGCCAGATTTGGCAACGAAGCGAATGAGATTTTGAATTTCTTTAATATCCATTACGTTACTTATTTATTCTTGTTTTGTGTATGCCCATTTTATAAATGCTGCTCCCCAGGTGAAACCTGCACCAAAAG
>DFQX01000040.1:0-4206 GCA_002381155.1 Flavobacteriaceae bacterium UBA3478
TAAAGGAGGGCTACGAGGCAGATGATTTAATAGGCACCCTTTCAAAACAAGCCGAGAAAGAAGATTTTACGGTTTACATGGTTACTCCGGACAAAGACTTCGGACAACTGGTAAGTGAAAATATTTTCATGTATCGTCCGGCACGAGGAGGGGGTGATATTGAAATCTGGGGTATACCAGAGATTCAAGAACGATTCGGCGTGAAAGAACCCAAGCAAGTGATCGACTATCTCGGCATGATGGGTGATGCCAGTGACAATATTCCTGGTTTTCCCGGAGTGGGAGATAAAACTGCAAAGAAACTTATCGAGCAGTATGGCAGTCTAGAAAATCTACTCAAGAATACCCACGAATTAAAAGGAAAACTTAAAGAAAGAATTGAAGAGAATGCAGAACTTGGGTTGCTATCAAAAGAGTTAGCGACTATCAAGATCGATTGTGAGGTACACTTTGACCCAACAAGCTTTGAACTATCTGAACCAGATATTGAAAAGGTAACCGAACTCTTTGAGGTACTCGAGTTTCGTCGAATGAAAGACCAGTTTATCAAAACCTTCTCAAAGAGCGGTTCAGATGAAGAAAATACCTCAGCGCCCGTCAAAGAAGAAAAAACTGCGGTTCCAGGATCAGGTCAATTTTCTCTTTTCGACACCAATCAAGCTTCAGATGAGTCCAAGGAACCGAGTGACTCCTCGTTTTATCAGGTAATCAATAGCCCAGGAACTTTTAGTCGATTTATTAAAGTTTTAGAAACCAAAGACGAGATCAGCTTGAGCTTTTCTTATGATGATATCGATGCGTTCGAACCTCAAATCATAGCGATCGGATTCTCGTGGGAGTCACAGAAAGGGTACTATCTCGATCTGTCAGAGGAACGAGAATTGAAACTAGAAAAACTTAGGTCGATTTTCGCATCCGACAAAAAGTTCATTGGTCAGGAATTAAAAACAGCGCTGAAAAGCCTCATTCGCGAAGGGATCGATTTAAATGGGGCACTTTTTGACACCTTGCTAGCCCACTACCTGATTAACCCCGACATGAGGCATGATCGTAGAGTTCTGAGCGAAACGTATTTGGGAAAAAGATTAGAGTTACACCCGAAAGGAAAGTTTAGCGAATGGCATGAAGAAACTAAAATCAAAGTCTTGTGCGAAGACGCAGATATCGGACTACAACTGTACCATCATTTTAAGTTAGAGCTTCAAAAGGATAACTTAAAAGTGCTTTTTGAAGAAATCGAAATTCCACTGCTTCGAGTGTTAGCGCAAATGGAACTGAATGGAATACGCCTGGATACTCCCTATTTATCTGAACTGAATTCTGAATTTTCAAGTCAAATTGAAAAACTCGAGAATCAGATTTATGAGCAAGCAGGAGAGACCTTTAATATTGGGTCCCCTAAACAACTCGGAATCGTATTATTCGAAAATCTTCATCTCTCGAAAAAACCTAAAAAGACCAAAACCGGACAATACGCTACCGGAGAAGATATACTCACCGAATTAGCAAAGGAGCATCAAATCGCCAAAGATATTTTGGCCTATCGAAGCTTAACAAAACTGAAAAGTACCTATGTAGATGCGCTCCCCCAACAGGTTAATCCGAACACACAAAGAGTTCACACAGAATTCATGCAGACGGTAGCCGCTACGGGTAGGCTGAGTAGTGTAAATCCTAACTTACAAAACATCCCCATACGCACCGCACAAGGGCGAAGAATTAGACAGGCGTTTATCGCTAAAGATGAGGATCATATTTTACTGGCAGCAGATTATTCTCAAATCGAACTCCGAATCATAGCGGCCCTCAGCGAAGAAGACACGATGATGGCGGCATTTGAATCAGATCAAGATATTCATGCTGACACTGCTTCAAGAGTCTTTAACGTTTCTATCGATGCAGTCACCAGAGAACAACGAAGCCAAGCCAAGACCGTCAACTTTGGGATTTTATATGGAGTATCTGCATTCGGATTGAGCAATCAAACCAATCTTTCTAGAACCGAATCAAAAGAACTCATTGAATTGTACTACAAAACCTATCCAAAACTCACTTCGTTCATCGCCGATCAAGTTGCGCATGCAAGAGAAGAAGGTTATGTAAGCACGGTAATGGGAAGAAAAAGATATTTAGCGGGAATTCAATCTTCTAACGCTATTGTACGATCAGCGGCCGAGCGAAATGCCATCAATGCCCCTATTCAAGGTTCAGCAGCAGACATCATAAAAAAAGCAATGATTGATATTCATGCCGAACTACAGGAGAAAAAAATGAAGAGCAAAATGTTATTACAGGTGCATGATGAATTGGTGTTCGACGCACATAAAAACGAAATTGAGGCATTGAAAAAACTAGTAACAGAGCGAATGGAAAACACCTTCAAACTAGCTGTCAAATTAAAAGTAGATATCGGATGGGGAACCAACTGGTTAGAGGCTCATTAAATGCACTAAAAAATCTTAGTTTCAAGTATTTGGAATTCTATTGAATAATTGTACATTTGCAGCCCGTTATATCTAACGAGCAGATATTAAATAGTTTAAAGTAGTGGATACATTAAGTTACAAGACGATTTCGGCAAACGCGTCGACCGTCAATAAACAGTGGGTTTTAGTAGATGCAGAAGGCGCAGTTTTAGGTCGTCTTGCTTCTAAAGTGGCTAAAATCATTCGTGGTAAATACAAAACTGATTTCACCCCTCACGTAGATTGTGGTGATAATGTTGTAATTATCAATGCTGAAAAAGTAGTACTCAAAGGTAATAAAGCGACCGACAAAGAGTACTTAAGACACACCGGATACCCAGGAGGTCAGCGTTCAGTAACTTCCAAAGAACTATTTATTAAGCATCCAGAGCGTATCATTGAAAACGCTGTCATAGGAATGCTTCCGAAGAACAAATTAGGTGCTGAATTATTCAGAAACCTTAGAGTATATGCTGGCAGCGAGCACGGTCAAGAGGCTCAGAAGCCAACACCAATTAATCTTAACGACCTTAAATAGTAGTACATGTCAGTAGTACACAAGATTGGAAGAAGAAAAACCGCTGTTGCTAGAGTTTATCTTAGCGAAGGTTCTGGAAAAGTAACTGTTAACAAGCGTGACCTAGAAAACTATTTTTCAACTGCTCCACTTCAGTACAAAGTGAATCAGCCATTTGAACTTACCGAGACTGTTGGTAAATACGACGTTAAAGTAAACGTGTTCGGAGGTGGAATCACCGGTCAAGCTGAGGCAGTTCGCTTAGCAATTTCTAGAGCGCTATGTGAAATTGACACAGAATTTAGAGCTTCTTTGAAACCAGAGGGGCTTCTAACCAGAGATCCAAGAATGGTAGAAAGAAAGAAATTCGGACAAAAGAAAGCGAGAAAGAAATTCCAATTCTCGAAACGTTAATACCAAAAAGGAACAATTGTTCCTTTTTATTTTTTTGTATAACCCTGTTTAGTTTAGCATCTAAATAGTTCAGGCGCGAAAATTTTCAACCACTGAATTATTGCTAAATCAGAACGTAAACTAAATGTAATCATGTCAAAAACTGACGTTAAACATCTTTTAGATGCTGGTGTACACTTTGGACACCTAACCCGCAAATGGAATCCAAACATGGCTCCTTTCATCTACATGGAGCGTAATGGGATTCACGTAATCAACCTTTACAAAACTGCTGCCAAGCTAGAAGAGGCTAACGAAGCGCTAAAGAAAATTGCTGCTTCAGGCCGTAAAATTCTTTTCGTAGCTACTAAAAAGCAAGCCAAAGGCATCGTGGCCGAAAAAGCTGGTGCAGTAGGTATGCCTTATATCACTGAGCGTTGGCCAGGTGGTATGTTAACCAACTTCGTTACTATCCGTAAAGCGGTAAAGAAAATGAGTGCTATCGATCGAATGAAAAAAGACGGTACATTCAATACGCTTTCTAAGAAAGAAAAACTTCAAGTGGATCGTTTACGTGCGAAACTAGAAAAGAACCTAGGTTCTATTGCTGACATGACACGTCTACCAGGAGCTCTTTTTGTAGTTGACGTAATGCGCGAGCACATCGCGGTTAAAGAGGCTCTTAAACTGAATATTCCAATCTTCGCAATGGTAGATACCAACTGCGATCCAAGACCTATCGATTTCGTAATTCCTGCGAATGACGATGCTGGAAAATCTATCGAGGTAATCATGGCTTCAGCTACTGAGGCAATTGCTGAAGGTTTAAGC
>DFQX01000040.1:4568-5985 GCA_002381155.1 Flavobacteriaceae bacterium UBA3478
GATTCAGACGCAACTGAAGAAACAAAATAATTTAAGTACACTATTCTTTTAACCTTGGGACAGGTAATCGTTTTAATTTTTACCACCCATCTTTAATAAAATTGAAATGAGCAAAATTTCTGCTGCAGACGTAAATCAACTGCGTAAAACTACCGGAGCTGGAATGATGGATTGTAAAAAAGCCCTAGTTGAAGCTGAAGGTGATTTTGATAAAGCTATTGAGATCCTTCGTAAAAAAGGACAAAAAGTTGCTGCTAACCGTGCTGATCGCGAATCAACTGAAGGTGCAGCTATCGCATTAGTTAACGATGCTAAGAACAAGGCTGTTGCCATTACTCTTAACTGTGAAACAGACTTCGTTGCTAAAAATGAATCGTTTGTAGATTTAGCAAACGAAATCGCAGCAATTGCATTAAACACGAACTCAAAAGAAGAACTCCTTGCTTCTTCTATGGGAACACTGACTGTTGCCGACAAGCTAATCGAGCAAACTGGAGTTATTGGTGAGAAACTAGAAATCGGAAGCTACGAAACTTTAGAAGCTCCTTTCATCGGTTCTTACATCCACGCTGGTAATAAAATCGCTACGATTGTAGGTCTTTCTGTGAATGTAGAAGGCGCTGAAGAGGCTGCTAAAAACGTAGCAATGCAAGCAGCAGCTATGAATCCTGTAGCTCTTGATGAAGCTGGTGTAGATCAAGAAACGATCGATAAAGAAATCGAAATCGCTAAAGATCAACTTCGTCAAGAAGGTAAACCAGAGGAGATGCTAGAGAAAATCGCTAAAGGTAAACTAGGTAGATTCTTCAAGGACAATACCCTAGTAAACCAAGATTTTATCAAGGATAACAAGCAGAGTGTTGCTGCTTATGTAAAATCAGTTGACGCTTCATTAACAGTTACTGGTTTCAAAAGAGTAGCATTAGGATAATCCTAATTCACCGATAAAGCAAAAGCCATCCTTAATAAGGATGGCTTTTTTGTTTATTTTTGCCGCTAGAATCTTATACTCATGCGCTACCAAAGAATCCTACTAAAATTGAGCGGAGAAGCTCTGATGGGGAACCAGCAATACGGTATTGACCCAGATCGTTTAAAAGAATACGCAGAAGAAATCAAAGCCGTTGTAGACAAGGGAGTTGAGGTTGCCATCGTAATCGGTGGAGGTAATATCTTCAGAGGCCTATCAGGTTCGAGCAAAGGAGTTGACCGTGTACAAGGGGATCACATGGGAATGCTAGCGACAGTGATTAATGCACTCGCTCTGCAGAGTAGTCTAGAAAGCGAAGGGATCGAAACACGTGTTCAAACCGCAATCAAAATCGATGAGGTTGCAGAGCCGTTCATTAGAAGACGAGCCATGCGTCATCTTGAAAAAGGAAGAGTAGTGATCTTCGGTGGTGGTACAGGAAATCCA
>DFQX01000069.1 GCA_002381155.1 Flavobacteriaceae bacterium UBA3478
CGAAACAACAAATCGAAGATTTGCATTTACCAATTTCTCCAGAGCTCTTTGATTGCCTTTTTTAATTTTCTGTGCCAATTCAACCTCTTCCTCTGCTGTGATTAAATCAATTTTACTGATATCTTGAAGGTACTTGTCAAGAGATTTAGATTCCCTGTTAGTTACCTGCTTAGCGATTTTTAATTGTCTCATGGGTTTGATTTACACTATCTATGATACAAATCATTTATAGTCACTACAATAGCATGAAATAGGGGTTATCAAAAAGTTATCACCAAAGATTCTGCAACTTAAGATTTGGCAGAAGGTAGAGATTTGGGCTATTTTTGCACTTTAGTCAAAATCACATCTACATTGCCACGCTCCAAAGACCTCTATAACTACCAACAGAATGATCTAAAACGCATCTTTGATTCCATTGAGTCTTTAGATGAGGGTGCAAACATTCTTTATCAATTACCAACGGGTGGCGGTAAAACGGTCATTTTCAGTGAGATTGCACGTAGGTATATCGAAACCTATCGCAAGAAAGTAGTTGTGCTTACACACCGAATAGAACTTAGTGCACAAACTTCAAAAATGTTAGCTGATTTTGGCGTTAAAAACAAGGTAATTAATTCCTCTGTTAAAGAAATTCCAGCGGACGATGACCATACCTGTTATGTAGCTATGGTAGAAACCTTGAATAACCGATTAAACGATGAGAAAATCGTTTTAGAAAACGTTGGTTTAGTCATCATCGATGAGGCGCATTATAATTCATTTAGAAAGCTCTTTAAATACTTTGAGAAGGCATATGTTCTTGGGGTAACTGCTACTCCTCTGAGTTCGAACATCAAGCTTCCTATGAAGGATTATTATAAAAAATTAATCATAGGGGAGTCGATTAAATCATTAATAGATAAAGGGTTTTTAGCCAAAGCAGAAATTCACCGTTTTGATTTAAGTCTACAAAGTTTAAAGCTCGGAGCTAATGGTGACTACACCGTAAAAAGTAGTGATGCTTTCTATACCAATCAAAGCATGATCGGAAAGCTTTTGAATGCCTATATGGAACTTTCTAAAGGTAAAAAAACACTTATTTTCAATAATGGAATTTTCGCCTCTTATTCTGTTTATGAGGCTTTTAGTAAACTTGATTTACCCATCCGACATTTAGATAATAAAAGTTCGGCAACAGAGCGTGCTGAAATCTTAGATTGGTTCAAACATACTCCAGACGCGATATTAACTTCTGTAAGTATACTTACAACTGGGTTTGATGAACCAAGTGTTGAGACTGTTATTCTTAACAGGGCGACAAGATCGTTAACGCTTTATTTTCAAATGATTGGTCGAGGATCAAGAGTATTGCCCGACAAATCTTCTTTTAAGGTAATCGACTTAGGAAATAACACCTTGCGCTTCGGACCATGGGATGAACCTATTGATTGGCAAGAGATTTTTCATTTCCCTGATTTCTATTTGGAGAGTATTAAGAGTGATGACGAGATTGAAAGAGACTTTGAATACATAATGCCCGATGCAATACGTGAAAGGTTTAAGAAAACTTCAGACCCTACTTTTAATATTAAAGAGCGTTACAAAGAGGTTTTTGCTCAAGGAGGTAGAAGTAAGCAAGTATTAGAAGAAAGTATCGAACAGCACACTGAAATGTGCGTTGAAAATAGTGAAACAGTAATAGAAGCACGCCAATTAGCGAAATTACTTGAGGAGGATATACAGTATCGAGTTCAGCATTACACTTACTGCATCATGAACAATACAAAGAATTATAAAGAATGGCTTGAAGAGGACTATATTCGAAAACTTAGAGCCAATATCGCTCGACAATTTGCTACGCTCTCCTCGTGAAACGAAAACTGCTAATAATTGCACACTTATGGCCAGAGTCAAAAACCACTGCTGCTGGTCAGCATTTATTAGCCCTCATTCAATCCTTTAAAGGTGCAAATTACCAGGTACATCTTGGATGCACCCTAGAAAAGACTCTATTAGGGGATTCGTTAAGTGAATACGATATTCAGATTCACCAAATCATTTTGAACTGTAATTCATTTGATGAACTACTTGTAGATCTTCGTCCTGAGGTGGTTCTTTTCGATCGATTTATTTCAGAAGAACAATTCGGATGGAGAGTTTATAAGAATCTACCCCAATGCCTCACCCTTTTAAATACAGAAGATCTGCATAGTCTTCGGCTTTCAAGATCGAAAGGTAAAGAGGAGGAATGGGAAACTACTGATACTTTTAAGCGAGAAATTGCCAGTTTTTATCGCGTTGATAAAGTCTTAATCATTTCGCGTGAGGAGATAAATAAGTTAACCGCTTTACTGCCCTCCATAGGCTCAAAACTCATCTACGCCCCATTAATTATTCATCGAAGAGAAATAACTAATAACATCAATCGAAAACCTTGGAGTTTTGTTTTTTTTGGTTCAGGCAAACATCCGGGTAATACGGCAACCTTGCAACGTATTATTGAGATGTGGCCGAATATTTTAAAAATACAGCCTAAAAGTTCATTGTCCATCTTTGGTGCTTATTACCCAGAATCATTGAGAAATAAGGCCAATAAATTAAAACAGGTTTCCTTTATAGGGTGGGTAGAAGACTTAGACGTAACCCTTCTTAATTATCAATTTTTACTTTCACCAACGCCGTTTGGGGCTGGTTTAAAAGGTAAAATACTCCAATCTATAAATAATGGGGTTACCTGCCTTTGCTCTTCTTTTGCAAGTGAAGGAATCGATATGGAAAGCCGTTCACTATTGATGAATTTAAATAGTGAGAGCGAGTATTTGAATAGCATAGAAAGTATCCTTAATAACAGTGAAATCTTGGAGAGAGAACGGTCGATACAATCTGAGCTACTTCATCATTTTTCTAGTTTTTCAAATGAATCTTGGATTGCCAATTTAAGCATTGAGAGCAATTCAAAAGCTTCAGAAATCATAAAACAAGTGATGCGTCATTCGACGATTAATTCAACTGAAAATCTAGGTAAATACCTTACCTTGAAGACGAATAAAAATTAAAATATACAGGCCTTATGTCACAATTCGAAACGGTAAAAGAATACGAAGACATTACCTTTAAAAGAATGGGTAATATCGCTAGAATTGCCTTTAATCGTCCAGAAGTTAGAAATGCATTCAGACCAAAAACAACTTCTGAACTGTACGATGCCTTTTATATGGTTTCTGAAGACCCAACAATTGGTGTTGTTCTACTAACGGGTGAAGGGCCTTCTCCTAAGGATGGAATTTATTCCTTTTGTAGCGGAGGGGATCAGAAGGCTAGGGGAGAGCGCGGTTATGTTGGTGACAACGGTGTTCATCGACTAAACATTTTAGAAGTTCAGCGTTTAATTCGGTTTATGCCTAAGATAGTTATTGCAGTGGTTCCCGGATGGGCAGTTGGAGGGGGTCATAGTCTTCATGTAGTATGTGATCTAACTATTGCTAGTAAGGAACATGCCATATTTAAACAAACTGATGCGGATGTGAGTTCCTTCGACGCGGGTTATGGTTCAGCCTATTTGGCAAAAATGGTCGGACAAAAGAAGGCTCGGGAGATCTTTTTCCTTGGTCGAAATTACTCTGCTGATGAAGCTTTTGAAATGGGAATGGTAAATTGTGTCGTAGAGCATTCAAAACTAGAGGAGACAGCCGTAGAATGGGCAAATGAAATACTGGCAAAGTCTCCTACGGCTATTAAAATGCTAAAATTCGCTATGAATCTTACCGATGACGGCATGGTCGGTCAGCAAGTTTTCGCAGGTGAAGCTACAAGACTGGCCTATATGACCGATGAGGCCAAAGAAGGTCGAAATGCTTTTCTAGAAAAACGCAATCCTAATTTTAAGAAAGATCAATGGATTTCATAAAATCAGTAACGCTCAGCCTTGTTTTTACTGCATACTCGTTTGGGCAACAGCTAAGCTCCTTTACAGAAGAATTATTCAACGAATATTCGAAATACGAAGTGGAGGGCTTTTCAAACATGAAAGTTAAGCCCGATTTTTTGCAGAAACAAATAGATCTAATTACCGATAAGTCTCCTGGGCTTTTCGAAATTCAACTATTAGGTCATTCTGTTGAGGACAGGCCAATAAGAATGGTGAGTGTTGGGAATGGTGATATTGATATTTTAATGTGGTCACAGATGCACGGAAATGAATCTACGGCAACTCGATCTATCGTTGATTTACTTTCGTTTATCGCAGAAAACTCGAAACAGAAGTCGGTAAATAGCCTATTACAAGATCTTCGAATCCATTTTATCCCGATGTTAAATCCCGATGGAGCAAGCCGTTGGACTCGTGAAAACGCTATTGGTATTGATCTTAATCGTGATGCACTACGCTTAATCGCCCCAGAATCACAGATATTAAAGCGGGTAAGAGACAGTCTGAATGCAGATTATGGTTTTAATCTTCACGATCAGAGTAAATACTATAATGTAGAACGATTAAACAATGAGGCGAGCATTTCATTTTTAGCCACTGCTTTCGATTATGAGAAAAGCAGAAGTGCAGGGAGAAATGAGGCCATGCAATTAATCTCCTATTTATATCAGATTAATCAAAAATATATTCCAAATCATACTGGTCGGTACAATGATGACTTTGAACCGCGCGCCTTTGGCGATAATATTCAAAAATGGGGAACAAAACTCATTTTAATCGAAACAGGAGGCTTTAAAAATGATCCAGAAAAGCAATTGGGGCGAAAACTCAATTTTGTTTTGATTGGATCTGCTTTAGAAGCCATCCAAAAAGGGCTTCACAAAGCTATTGCTGTAGAACAGTACAACCAGATTCCACGTAATGACCGAAACTTATTTGATTTAAAGATTGAGAAAGTTCAGAAAGAGGTCAATGGTTCCTATTACACCGTCGACCTTGGTTACTATATAGAAAAATCAGACGACGATTCTAACAAGAACAAAGTAGTTTATCAAGTCACCCTAGAGGATCAAGGAGATTTAAGCACCTATGCAGGATATAAAAGCTTTAATGCCGAAGGATTAAAGATTTTATTCCCTAAGGTTTATAATGGGCGAATCAAAAACAGTGCTCACGAGAAATCGCGATTAGAAGATGGTGTTCTATATTTTACAAAATCTTCTTCAAGGAGGTATACCCCTAGCACAATGTTTCAATATAATGATGGGGTAGAGCAGGAG
>DFQX01000021.1:0-5246 GCA_002381155.1 Flavobacteriaceae bacterium UBA3478
CTGCTAAAAGAGTGAAGAGAAATGGTTTCATTGGGTGTGATTTTTTACAAATTTAACTCGCGATTGTGTGAGGTCCTAATAACTACTGAGTACTGATTGTAAGAACAAAGAATATCTATTACAAGGTACGCTATCAATTCTTTTTGCTACTTTGACCTTTCAAATAAGCAACTATGTCAGCCAATCAAAGTAAACTTTATGCCTGGAGCCTAATTGTTGGATTAGCCGGTTTTTTATTCGGTTTTGATACCGTGGTAATCTCAGGGGCAGATCAATCCCTTTCTAACCTATGGAGTAGCTACACTTTGGGCGGTGAGTCAAGCGCTTTCCACGGCATTGTGGTCATGTCTTCTGCGCTTTGGGGGACGGTTTTAGGTGCGGCACTTGGGGCTTTTCCGACCGACAAGTTGGGTAGAAAGAAAACGCTGTTCTATATCGGAATCTTTTATTTCGTTTCAGCGCTTGGTTCAGCGCTGACCAGTGACCCCTACCTGTTTGCGTTGTTTCGTTTTATAGGAGGCATAGGAGTTGGTGTGTCTACTATTGCGGCACCTGCTTACGTATCAGAAATTGCCCCTGCCAAAGAACGCGGAAAACTGGTAGCTCTTTATCAGTTCAATATCGTTTTTGGTATTCTTATAGCCTTTGCTTCTAATTATTTTATTGGAAGTTTGGTCTCAGGCGCAAACGCCTGGCGTTATATGCTGGGAGCAGAAGCATTGCCGGCTCTAGCTTACTTGCTTTTAATTACAAGAGTTCCCAGAAGCCCCCGCTGGCTGTTGGGCAGAGGAGAGGTTGATCAAGCGAGGTCAATACTTGCTCGTCTTCACAACGCCTCTGTAAACATTGATGAGGTGATTAGCGATATTGACAAAGCCGCAGGCACTAAAACAGTGGAAACTGTCTTTCAGAAAAAGTATCGTAAACAACTGTGGTTAGTCGTCGCATTAGCTGCATTCAACCAGTTTTCTGGAATCAACGCCTTTCTTTATTACTCGCCAAGAATTTTTGAAATGGCAGGTTTAGAATCAAGCGCGGCGCTGCTTAGCAGCATCGGAGTTGGAGCCGTCAACCTCATCTTTACATTAATTGGTTTAAGCCTTATTGATAAGTCGGGTCGCAAAAAGCTAATGATTATAGGCTCTCTCGGATACATTGTATCTCTAGGTCTTGTCACCTACAGTTTTGCCACTGAATGGTTTGGGATGCATGTTACCTACTTCTTCTTCCTGTTTATAGCTTCTCACGCCATCGGACAGGGGGCGGTTATCTGGGTCTTCATCTCTGAAATATTCCCTAACAAACAGCGCGCTCAAGGACAAGCGGTAGGGACCTCAACGCATTGGATTCTTGCAGCAATTATACCCGCACTAGTTCCTCTATTGTTCACTACTATTGGAGCAAGCACCGTCTTCGGAATATTTACTGTGATGATGGTATTACAGCTTTTATGGGTGCTGCTCATCATGCCAGAAACCAAAGGGGTTTCTCTTGAAGAGTTAAGCAAGAGCCTAGGACAATACCAGAAGACTATAAATAAGTCTTCAGGTTCGCTTTAAAAAAGTTTGCGCTGGTCTCTACGCTTTTCATAGAAGTTTCGGCGAAGTTTCCGCCTTGTTCAATATAAAACCACTCTAATCCAGATCGAATTGGGTCGGGTAAAATCTTCGTATAATCAATACTTCCATTGCCTAACTCGGTGTAATCCTTAGATTCCTTGTGCATATCTTTAATGTGCCATAAAGGAATTCGTCCTGGTGCCTTTTCTACTAATTCGTCTGCGGTCATCACGCCCGCACGCATGAGCCAATAAAAGTCAACTTCTAGTTTCACCCAGTCAGGGTTGGTTTCCTCAATAACCCATTCCATTCCGGTACGGCCGTCGTAGGTGTCAAAGTCAAAACCGAAATTGTGATACGCAAAGCCCAGTCCCGCTTCGCTAATCTGCTGACCCATTTGATTGAGCCTTTTTACCAAATAAGCATACCCTTCTGTAGAATGATACGCCTCTGGAAGTTTCGGAAAAACGATGTAGGGGTCTCCTAAACGCGTGGCGCCTTCAATACAACTTTCTATGTAATCCGCTTGATCCTTTTCATTAACCTCAAGCATAGTCGCCATTCCATAATGACCGCTAGTAGTTCGCAGTCCCAAGTCTGAAAGTATCGTCTTGAAAGCTTCGGGTTCATAACCGTAATAAGTCTTGGCTTCGGTGTCGTAGCCATAAGATTCAAAATGCAAATACCCCATCTCCTTGAGGGCCCTTAAGGTTCCCACAGGGTCTTTTTCCATCGCGTCACGAACCGTATACAACTGAAGGCCCATAGCGTATCTTGAAGCTGGAGGAATAGGAGAACAAGAAAGAGGTAATGAGGCAAGTGCAGCAACAGCAGCAGATTGCTTAAGGAAATCTCGACGAAGCATATATTGTTTTTTATATTGGTCTTGAAAAAGATACAATAAATCACATGAAACAATCTCCAATTGAAGTATTCAACCGATGGGCAGAAATAGGAAAAGATGAGGGAATGGCAGACGGTCATCGTTCAGCTGTGCTTCAAATGCTTGGGCTTAGCCTTCCCGAAACGCCTTTTTCTTTTCTAGACGCAGGTTGTGGAAACGGCTGGGTCGTTCGTCTCGTGAAGAGCATGGAAGGTTGCCTCCTATCAGAGGGCATCGACGGGTCAGTGAAAATGATCGAAAAGGCTGAAGAAATAGACCCATTAAACAGGTATTATAAAGACGATTTGACCACCTGGTCTCCGAGTAAAACCTACGATGTTATTCATAGCATGGAGGTCTTTTATTATCTAGAGAAACCCGAAGAGTTGCTTATTAAGATTCACGATAAGTGGTTAAATCCTAAAGGTCGACTGGTTATGGGAATCGATTTTTATAAAGAGAATGCGGTTTCACATGACTGGCCAGAAAAATGTGGCATCAACCTCATGCGGCTCTTCTCTGAACAAGAGTGGATTCAAGTGTTCAAAAATGCTGGATTCAAAGAAGTAAGCGCTACTAGGCTCGATGCCAAAGAAGGTTGGGCTGGAACGCTTTGCGTTGTAGGCACGAAGCGCTAGTAGCTTCTAATTTAACAACAGGACCAAGTGCGTGCGGTGTATTTTAGATTACTTTTGCTGTCTTAGCCTAGCACCGTGAAGAAGTTTTTATTTTTAACCCTGATTATTTCCTCTATAACAGTTTCTGCGCAGTACGGCGGGATAGAAGCAAGCACTGGGGGTTTTTCTTTTGTTCCTGATTTTACTTCAGAGGACCCTCACTTTATTCTCTCGGTCGGTACAAACACTGACAAAAGACTTCAGGGCCAATTACTTTCTTTAATTAGAACTGAAAATCTAGTTCCTAGAAACGCAATCTTTATTACCCGCTACAAATTCTTAGACAAAAGACTTAAAGCCACCATTGGAACTCACCTGCCAGCACTTCAAATCTCTGATGACTATCAGGTTGATTCGTTTTTTGCTCAAGAGCTTCGAACAGACTATGGAATTAATGAGAAATGGCGTCTAAGTACAATGTATCTTCACGGCAAAGGCCGAAACAACGACCTTGAAATCAACTTCGGTTATGTTGGTCTGAATTACAACAAAGGCAAGTGGAATAGCTTTTCTCAGGTGTGGGCAATTGATCTCAATAACGGTTTCGGCCTTTGCCAAACGGTTAGTTATCAAATCGCGCACAAAATCCAACTACGCGGATTCATCAATAAAACACTTTCTACGGGAAATACGAATATGACCCTTGGGGTGTACCGGGCATTCTAATTCACCTTAAGGTCGCCAATCGTGATTTCGAGAGGACCTAGCTGGTGGAAGGTTGAAAACAACACCTCTTGTTTGCTAACCCAGCTTGACCAGGTGGCTGAAATCCCTTTAATGGGGATGATACTCACCCATAACTCAAAGTGTGTGGGGACTAAATTTTCATCAAAATACCACAGATAAGAATCACCGGGAGTAACCCCTCCGCTCGTGTGCGTAATCAATAATGCCTTGCTGCCGTTATCAGTCTCAACTAAAGATCGTACCACTCCGGGGTCAAAAAATTTAAACGGCGCCACCAACCAGTACGAATCATTATAGAAATAAGCCTTCGCCTTTTCAATAAGGTCAGCGCGATTTGATTCTTTACCTCCTTGAAGAATCTTCGAGTTTTCAATTTCAGAGAGAATAAGGTCTACTTGGTAGTCCTCCCAAAAAACTAGAACCCGCTCTTCAGTCTTGTTCCATAAATAGTGGTGGTCCCTAAAACTAAATTCTATTTCGCCAAGCGCTTCGTAACCTGTAATGTTCAAAGCCGACTGAACGTCTCTTGCGAACTGGTCTGCCTCAGGCCCAGTAAATGATTCGGGCAATGGCTTAGACAACAATTGAATCACCAAAACCAAGCCAATAGAAATGACTATGAGTGCAAGAATTGCCTTTTTGATTACTCTCATCATGTCTTAAAGATACAAGTAATGACTAGTAGACCGCGGTCTAATCCCTTACTTTTATTTAAAATTCAAAGATGAGTAGCCCTGTTATTCATATTCTAAATGGCGATGCGCTTGGCGATCAATTTCCCAAAAATCTGCCTGGTAAGACCTTGGTGTTTAGGGAATGTCTTATTGAAGGTCCCAAAAAGGTTGTTGGATTTAAGGCGTTTTTCGATTCTAGGGCAACCTATTTGTCTGACACCTATGACCCGAAGATCAAAGAAAGTTATTCGCTCGAACTGTCTGTTCCTTTAATGAGGTTGGTTTCAGACATCTTGCCCTCAGAGGTTGTGCTTTGGTTTGAAGAGGATTTGTTTTGTCAAACAAATTTCTGGTTTGTCTGCTATTTCCTGCTCAACTCTGGATTTGGTGGTAAAGTGTCTTGGGCCAAACCATCAGGGACTGCTAGATATAATTTTGGTCTCCTGTCGAAAGAATCATTAACGGCTGTTTTTGAGAAGCGATTACTTATTGATTCTACAAAGGTCGCTCCGCTATGGCAGGCATACTCTGTAAACGACTCGGATGAGTTAATTCGTCTTGTCAAAGGTATCACTGATTTAAGCGAGTATATAATGCCCGCTGCTTTAGCTTATCGTGATATGAACACCTCAGCCATTGCGCAAAGTAGGCCCTATATGTCTCTATTAGAAATCGCAAAGACACTAAAGGCTCCTCGTTTTGAAAAGGTCTTTATGGGGTTTTGCCAAAAAGAGGCTGTTTATGGTTTCGGGGATTTACAAGTAAA
>DFQX01000021.1:5581-5857 GCA_002381155.1 Flavobacteriaceae bacterium UBA3478
TCCAGAACTTGTTAGTTGTTTTTTGTCTTGAAAAGCTCAAGCAAGCTTTGCTGCTATCGCTCAAATGTCCTGGGTTAATTTGCTCCGCAAATCGACCAGGCAAAACCACTCCTGAAAATGACGCGAACCCAGCCTCTGCTTTACGCAGAGTAGGTTTCTTTTTTACAATTAGCAGCTCAAGCAAGCTTTGCTGCTCTATCAAAAAAAGAAACCCGCTCCTCATCGGAGCGGGTTCTTGCGCTTTAAGTGGTCCCGCCTGGGCTCAAATGAGGGTTC
>DFQX01000043.1 GCA_002381155.1 Flavobacteriaceae bacterium UBA3478
TTTTGAAAAATGGCATTGGTTAAGGTATAGGCAAGTGATAGAGGTGTCTGAATTTTTGAACGCTCGTCTGATAGATTATAATTGAGAAGCAGTTCTAATCCAGTCACATTTACCTCACCAGCATTAAACTGGTCAAGAGAACCTGTACCCCCACTTGCAGCTAAATCAGATCCAAGAAGATTAGAGTAATCATTGAAAAATCCAATAACTTCTCCGCTTAATTTACCTTTTGCAAAACGAGATCCGATCTCGTAGTTAATACTCTTCTCTGCTTTCTCACCGGGAGCATTACCTGGAGGAGAGAATCCTTTATGCACCCCTCCGAAGACAGATAAGTTTTGGGCGAAACTATAATTGAATCCGATTCCTGGGATGAATACATCGATTTGATTTTCTCTAATGTTAGCATCTGTCAGTCGATTTGCATCGGTCTTTCCCCAATCTTCTCGTTGAAGGTCAATACTCTCGTATCGAATACCCGGTGTTAAGGTAAGACCCACAAATTTGTATTTATACAGTGCATATGCGGCGAATGCATTGGCGCTAGAAATGCGATTACCTTCTGCACCACGAACGCCCTCCGATGTCATTGCCATATCACCGCCTTGAATACTATAACCGTCTTCCCACTGAAAGCGATCTTCGGCATCATAATGAACTTTAGCACCTACTTCTATATCATGAAAAGCTCCATTATTACCATACCAATGGTAATCCAATTTAGACTGTACCCCTCTTGAATAATAGATTCGATTATTAGCCTTTAATAATAAAGCGTCAGAATCAGAGTCAGTGCTTCCGTTGATTATATTCATATGGTTTGGGTAGGTAGCGGGGTGGTTAAGAACCGAGGCTAAACTCTTCTTATCTCCATCGAATATCACATCATCTAGCTTATACCAGTTGCGAGTTACCTTATTCGAATAAGCGTTAGTCACGACTTTCAGATTATTTGAAAAGTCTAACACATGGGTAAGCATGATTTGGCGCTGATCGGCGTTCATTTGATCGAACTGAGAAGCAGCGTAACGAGAATACGGGTTGGCTGCGAAATCAGCCTCTGAAAGCCCTAGGTAGGTTTCATTCGACTGCTCATCATAGAAATGATATTTTAATTCTAAAGATTGAGGAATTTTAGCATTGGCCTTAGAGTTAATTCTCAATTTACCCATAAGGTCATAGATGTCGAAACCGGTGTTGTCGTTGCTGTCAAGACGTTTGAATCCGTCAGAATTCATATTGAGATACTCGAGAACGTAGCCGATACGCTCCGAAGATTGACCAACAGAGGTATATACTTGGCCGGTATTGAAGCTTCCGAGACTAGTCTTAATCTGTGCTGAAAAATCATCAGGGATACCCGTAGACACTAAATTGATGGCACCTCCGGTGGTAAAAGGCCCGTACTGAACTTGACTACTTCCTTTTAAAATCTCAACCGCCTGCATCCTTGCAACTGAAGGGAAATAATAGGCTGCGGGAGAACTATAGGGAGCAGGGGCAATAAGAACCCCATCTTCCATTAAGGTGATCTTTGAGCTTCGCTGCGGCGAAGTTCCTCTTAGCGAAATATTAGGGCGAAGGCCAAAACCATCCTCCTCATAAAAGTTTACTCCAGGTACGGTTCTTAAGGCACGATTAATATCCATGTACCCCATCTTTCCCAATTCTTCAGTCCCCAGATAATAAGAAGCACCCGTGCGATTCTGGGCAACGTACTTATTACCTAGGATGGTATTCGCTCGAATAATTACTTCATCCAGCTGTTGAATGGAGTCTAGTGATGAAAAATCTAAATCAGACTGGGAAAAAATTGAACCAATTGTCGAAAATACCAATAGAATTAGGGAAAGAAAACGATTCATTTATTTAGAATAATTAAAAATAGTATTGTTGGAGACTGCAAAATTATAAACCAAAAATGCTTTTTACAAGCTTATTTAGAATAATTTTAAATAAAAATCTACTCCTTTATTTTTCCTAATTTTCAGCCATGAAGAAACAGTTTGAAACTGAGGCGATTCGTGGACAAATGGAACGCTCTCAATACCTAGAGCACTCTGCTCCCATTTATATGACCTCGAGCTTCGTATTTGAAGATTCTGAAGATATGAGAGCCTCGTTCGCCGAAGAGAAACATCGCAATATTTATAGTCGCTATTCGAATCCGAATACCTCTGAGCTTATTCATAAGGTCGCCAATATGGAAGGGGTTGAAGATGGCGTTGCTTTTGCTTCGGGGATGAGTGCGATTTATACCACTTTCGCCGCATTATTATCCTCGGGCGATCACATCCTTTCTTGTCGAGCTGTTTTTGGGTCTACACACACACTGTACACTCAATTCTTTCCGAAGTGGAATATTGAGCATAGTTATTTTGATCCAGGAGATTTTGAGACGTTAAAAGCCCAGCTAAAGCCCAATACTAAAATTCTATATGTAGAATCTCCAACGAACCCAGGAGTTACTGTACTCGATCTTGAAAAGCTTGGTGATTTTGCCAAAAAGAACAACTTACTTTTTATCGTAGACAACTGCTTTGCCACCCCTTATATTCAACAACCGGCTAAACTAGGAGCGCACCTAGTGATTCATTCAAGCACCAAGCTTATGGATGGCCAGGGTCGTGTTCTCGGAGGTATTACCGTCGGATCTCACGATCTTATCGACCGCATCTATCGCTTCGCACGAATTACCGGCACAGCACTTTCTCCATTTAACGCATGGATACTTTCGAAGAGTTTAGAAACCTTAGCCGTACGCGTGGAAGCTCATAGTAAAAACGCACTTATACTAGCTGAAAAACTAGAGCAACACCCAAATATCAACTGGGTACGCTATCCCTTCATGAAGTCACATCCGCAATACAAAATCGCTAAGAAGCAAATGAAACTGGGCGGATCAATCATTGCCTTCGAAGTAAAAGGAGGGGTCGCTGCCGGAAAACGCTTCATAGATCACATCAAACTGTGTTCAATCTCTGCAAACCTTGGAGATACTCGTAGCATCATCACTCATCCAGCATCTAGTACACATGCGAAACTAAGCAGCGAAGAACGACTAGCCGTTGAAATTACGGATGGTATGATTCGACTATCAGTAGGTCTAGAACACACCGATGACGTATGGAACGACTTAGTTCAGGCCCTAGAAGCCTAAGGATTTACCTCTGAACTTTCAACCTTAGTTGTATTGAGGTTCTGAGCTACATAGCCTCCTACTGCTCCTCCTTGGACTACTCCTTGATCGATAGCTCTGCGGTAGTGAATGCCTCCGTAGAGCCTTGAAACCGCAGCTTCTTCAGAGGCGTGCATAAACGACTTATAAGAACGGGTTGGTAAGCCATATGCCTCTTCGGTAGTATCATCAAAGGAGAAATTGTCTCCATAAATCTTAGTAAGAACGGTAGCAGCAGAACGCGAAATCACCGAGTGACCAGAAGTATACTCTGGGAATGGTGGCGTCTGCAACTTCGGCAACCACTCTTCGTCGAGGTATTGATTGATAAGTGTCTCGGGTCTTACGATAAGTGTATTCCATTTGGTATCCCAGCATGAGATGAATCCATCAAAAAGCGCCACAGTAACATTCAGATAAGTGTTGATGGTCTCATCAAACGAGTTTTCAGCAATTTGAGTAGCAAGCTTCGTGATACCAATCCAGTGTCCGCCAGGAGTGATTTTCTTAGTCGCAAACATAGCGTGTCCCTTATGATGAGAAACATAAGGGTTACAATCCCAAAACGCAGCGATTTGAGCCTCTTCATTTTCGTTATTATCCTCAGTCACCTTTCGACCTAATTCATAAACCTCTAATAGCTCAGCATAGAAAGGGCTATCTAGATTCATATCTACGGGTAGCGGAGGTGCCGGATCAAACATTCCCGCATCAGGGATCACCATCGGTCTGATTTTATTCCAGTGAGGCTCAATCCCTTCCATATAATCAGGAGGAGTTGGTTTCCAAAACTGATCACCCTCTTGAATCGTATACTTGGGAAAGGTTCGTGTTTGCTTATAAAAATCTGTGTCAGCCCAAGCAAGAATATGAGCAGCAACAGCCTCACCATAAGCAATCGAGGCTTCAAATTCACGGCTAGGCATTCCCAAATCATCTAACTCCTCGTAAAGTGACTCTCTATAGGTATCAATACGATCTTCTGAAAAAATCAATTGCTTACCCACTACTAAAAAGGCGTGAATAGCAGCTAATTGCGGGTTCACTCCAGCAGGCAACTCAGGAATATCAGTGAATTCTTTTAGTTGGCCCGATAAAGACGCATATTTATCTGGATATGCCTTCTGCATCACTGAATAAGCCGCAACGGTCGGATACACATATACCCTCGAAGCCACTACCGGAGAAAAGATATCGTAAACGATAACATCCGTCAGTTTCTGCATAGACTCATTAAACAAATCGGCATCTGCTAACCGATCTAAATAACGGGTATCTTTTTCACAACTAATTAATGATAAGCTAACTACCAGCAATGTAGTCCATGCTCCTAACCACTTATAAATTCTATTCATACCTCAAAAATACACAGTTTGTTTAATTTTTCTCTTTTACAAAAAGGGCAGGTCCATTGTTTTGAACCACAATAAGTTCATCTACAGAAATACGATCGATAAAACGTCCCTCTGTATCCTTAGGCAGGTTTAATGATCGATGCGATTTAAAGTTAACCCCATCAAAATCACTCAATACTCCACCCGGATTCGACAGGCTTGGTCCTAATTCAGTGACATAGCCACTGTAGTTTCCTACATAATAAACCTCTCCCTCTTCTACATAAAAATCTTCAATCGTTGATAGCTGCGCCTCTAGAGGCAAAGCAACTCCTTCAAACGATCCCGTCTCATTTTGAACAAATACCATTGAGCGCATCTCAACCACAGCTTTAGTTTCGAAAATTTCGGTTCTCTCAGTCAGTGAAACGATATCTTGAGCATTTGCAAAATCGCTATACTTTAAAAACTTCTTTTTGAGGTAGGGTAAACTACTCACTAGCTTATCCTTTGAAGCAAAAGGTACCGGCTCTCCAAAGAAACTGTAGAACACTACGGGATCTAGGGATCCGTTTCCGTCAAAGTCATCTAGATAGGCCACTACCGGTTTTTCAATCGAGGGTTTAAACTTATGATTGGTACCTGCGTTACCCGCAAGTATATCCAGTTTTCCATCACCATTGATGTCGGCAACTTCTAAGGTATTCCAAAAACCAGAAGTCTGATTTAGGCCAAAAGCAGTGGTTTGATTGGTAAAACTGCCTGCCCCATCGTTGATTAAAACCGTTACCGGCATAAAATCACCAACGACAACGATATCCAAATGACCATCTGCATTGATATCTGCGAATTGACTATCTGTGACCATTCCCAGAGGGGCCTGGGCCACTGCCTCAAAGTACGAATTACTCTCAGGGGCGCTAGCCACGATAGCGCTTGTGGGTGAAAGCCCATATCCGCCAGGAAGCGATCGATTGCCGATAAAAAGGTCGTCATAGCCATCTCCATTAAAGTCTGCGGCAGAGATACTACCGCCATTCGACTGTGGCAGGTTAGCCGGGAATCTTACAAAATCTCCTTTACCATCGTTGATATAAAGACGATCCATCAAGGTAGCCTCCCCGTCATAGGTTTCATTACCTCCACTCATAATATAGAGGTCCAAATCTCCATCTAGGTCAAAATCAAAGGCTACTGCATCGACATCTTCGAAATTATAGTCTTGTTCAAAGACCTCGACTTTTGTCTTTTTGTAGGTATTTGAAGTCGTTCCAAAATAGAGCTCAGAGGCTTGCATTTTAGAACCACCAAAAAACAAGTCATCGATTCCATCCCCATTAAAGTCTGC
>DFQX01000063.1:0-2100 GCA_002381155.1 Flavobacteriaceae bacterium UBA3478
ATTCTTTAATCGGGCTAAAACGGCGTTTAATTCGAAACCTAATAAGAGGATGTTTGAATTTAGCCACAAAAAAACCATCAGTATCAACAACCCTCCAAGTGCGCCGTATAGTTCATTATAACTAGCAAATTTTTCAATGTATACTCCAAACAAATAAGAAGTAACCAAAAGAAGTAAGGTAGTCATAAGTGGACCCCATGAAAAGAATGCGATTCTAGTCGCTCTTGCGGTACCAAAATAATACAATAAACTGGTCCCTATGTAAGACATAAAAGTTACGAATAGTAGTGAAATTCGATTCTGACTGAAGCGCGCCTCATCTAGACCTAATTCAACGATATAGAACTCAGAGTAGATGTAAGCAATAGCTCCTACTATTATGCCTAGGGATAATAGTAACCCTACAAATACCGCGTATGCGTATTGCTTAAAAAAGTTTTGATTCAGTTTAATATGATAGGATTGGTCAAATTGACTAAATATAGAACTGACCCCGTTAGCAACTAGAAAGATCGACAGCAAGAATGTGGTTGATAATAATCCATCAGTGGGCTGATTTTTCAACTGTTCAAAAATCTGAGAAAAATACTCCGCAGTTGCCCCAGGTAAAAAAGACTCCAAAAAGAAAAGAAGCTTCTGATCGAATGGCTCAGAGGTTGTTTCAACTAGCGGAATCAAATAAGGAATAAGTGTCAATAAAAAGATCAGTAGAGGAAATAGAGCCATAAAAAGACTGAAGGCGATAGAACTTGCTCTTGAGGTTAATGCTCCCTTGATAATTCCAGAGATGTATAGATTAATCAAGTCGAATAATGAGAAACCTGGGTAACCGGGTAATTTAACCGTTCTAAGGGCCCTAACCAGCGTTTTTACTACTGGCCAATTCAAGAATTTTTCTACGGAGTCATCCATTTTATGAACTCGACTTATTTTTGAGGTCACACGAATTTAAGAAAATGAAAGTGACCCTGCTAGTAATTGGTAAAACCGATGACAAGCTTCTCAAAGAGCTCATTGACAAATACCATAAAAAACTGAAACATTATGCGAGATTCAGTTACACCGAAATTCCGGATCCGTCTCGTAGGAAATCGCTCAGTATCGATGATCAAAAAGAGCAAGAAGCTCAAAAAATCGAAAGTTTAATAGATAAACAATCGAAACTCATTTTACTAGATGAAAATGGAAGAACCTTTAGTTCAAGGTCATTCGCTAGTTTCATTGAAAAAGAAGGCTTGCAAGGAAATAGCAATTTAACCTTTGTAATTGCTGGCCCTTATGGGTTTAGCGACTCATTAAAAGCTAAGGCACATTTACTGATATCCCTTTCTAAAATGACCTTCACACACCAGATGGTGCGATTGATTTTCAGTGAGCAGTTATATCGAGCCTTTTCAATTATAAAAGGTGAACCTTATCATCACGACTAGCGACTTCTAATAAAGAACTCTGAATCGAATGGTATTCGGAATTTGTCTCAAGGCCTCAATTACTTCAGGATTGTAAGCACTATCAACATCAGAGATTACATAGCCTACCTCAGGGTCCGTAGACAAGAATTGACCCACCAAATTAAGCTTATACTCAGCCAGTATTTTATTGATTGCTGCCATAACCCCTGGAACATTTTTATGAATGTGTAAGAAGCGGTGACGGTCCTGTTGTTGTGGTAGTCGAATATTCGGAAAGTTAACGGCATCCTCAGTGTTCCCCGAATTGATATAACCCATGATCTTTTTAGGTACGAATCCTGCGATATCTCGTTGGGCTTCAATCGTACTTCCTCCGATATGAGGTGTAAGAATCACATTCTCTAAACCTAATAGCGGGCTTTCATAGCTACCATTCTGTTTAGGTTCTACAGGAAATACATCAACTGCAGCTCCTGCGAGTTTCCCAGATTTTAAATGTTGTGCAAGTGCATCAATATCTACTACAAATCCGCGAGATAAATTAATCAGATATGCACCATCTTTACAGAGGCTTAATTCGCGATCTCCAATTAAATTCTTGTTTTGTGGGTTATCGTCAACATGCAAAGAAATCACATCACTGATACGCAATAGATCATCAAGGCTTACTACCCTTTCGGCATTACCC
>DFQX01000063.1:2486-3639 GCA_002381155.1 Flavobacteriaceae bacterium UBA3478
CCAATATTTCCATAACCCACAATTCCCAGAGTTTTTCCTCTCACCTCTCTAGACCCAGCAGCAGTTTTATTCCAAACGCCATCATGCATTTCTGAAGAACGCTGAAAAGTAGAGCGCATAAGCATTACAATCTGACCTAGTGCTAGTTCTACTACAGATCTTGTATTACTGTAAGGTGCGTTAAAAACAACCACTCCTGACATTTTGCAAGCTTCAAGATCAATTTGAGTGGTACCAATACAAAAGGCACCAATAACCAGAAGCTTGTCTGCAGCATCTAAAACAGCCTTGGTAACCTTCGTTTTAGAACGAATACCCAGTACATGAACCCCTTTAATTCGCTCTATAAGCTCTGACTCTCCTAAAGCCGTAGAAACAAGTTCAACACTGTAACCATCATTCTCTAGACGTTCGAGGGCATCTGGATGTATATTCTCTAAAAGGAGGATCTTAATTCGATTCTTAGGGTATGAAAAATTTCTTGGCAAATCGTTGATATATAAAAATTCATCTAAAGTTTCTGTAACGAAATCGGCATTAGCAACAGCCTTCTCTCGCTTTACGTTTTCTGTATATGCAAAAAACTTCTTGGCAATACCGGCTTCTCTCATCACATAATCAGAATAGCCATCACCAATTACTTGAATATCACCTGAAAGATTTAGCCCCTTCAAGCATTCAATTTTACCATTGTGCTTCGATAATGGATTCTCTTTATCGAAACCAACAATAAAGCCGCTATCATCAAATGTAAACGTATTTGCATAAACGCGATCGGCTGGGATGTGAAACTGTTCAACAATAGGAATAATAAACTCCTTGAAACCCGCCGAAATCACGTAGATTTCATCTCGATGAGTTTCAAAAAACTTTCGGTTGGATGCGAACGAATGGGAAATCTTGTCTTTTAATTCCTCAATCAGTAACTCGAGATGATCGCAATGCGCCCCAAGAAGCTTTATTCTTTGCTCCAAAGATTCAGTGAAAGAGATATCACCATCAATTCCAAGATTGGTGATTTCTTTAATTTGATCGATGATCGCTTCTTTCTTGCGGTTTTCTTCAAGCGAAATCTCCGCAAGAATATCAAGAGCTTCAACCCGAGTAATGGTACTATCGACATCGAAAATGTAAGAGGTAGGCACGTGTTGTT
>DFQX01000029.1 GCA_002381155.1 Flavobacteriaceae bacterium UBA3478
GGTAAATGGCGGAAGCTTTGCCGTATTTAAAACCGTTAACTCGCTTACTAAAACTTCGACTGCACCAGTAGCTAGATTTGGGTTTTCTGAACTGCGTTCAATTACCATACCCTTAGCTTGAATTACGCATTCTCTTCCTAAATCTCTAGCCTTCTCTAGTAAAGCAGAATCAGTACGTTCCTCATCTAAAACCAATTGCGTGATACCGTATCGATCTCTCAAATCGATCCAAAGCACAAAACCTTTGTCTCTGATCTTAGAAATCCAACCTGATAAGACAACTTCTTTATTTACATCCGATGCGCGAAGGGCGCCACAGTCAACAGTTCTAAACATAATCAATGAGGCACTAGGACAATGAAAATAGTGCTTGGCAAAAATACAAACGGCATTTGATTCAAGACTCTATTGAACTTAAAATCATCCAATGTAAATTTAATGTTAACAAAAATTCGTGCGTTTGTAAATTTATTGTTAACTTTGTGTAAATATAAAATCAAAGCCATATGAAAAACGCACTATTTTTGGGTTTATTGATGCTAGGAGTATCAATTACTACTGCGCAAGTGAAAGCTTCAGAAAAAACCGGTAAGGTTGAATCTGTGAGTTTTGACACTAAATCAAATGGCGATTCAGTTGAAATAACGTATCGTCATGCAAATGGGATGATTTCCCAGCAGGGATACCTGAAAGACAAGAAACCAGTAGGTGTTTGGAAACAATTCGACACCGACGGGCACGTAATTGCCAAAGGAACCTATGTAGAAGGAAAGAGAGAAGGAACTTGGTTCTTCTTAACCAATGAAGGAATTCGCATTGCGAATTACTCAAACAATCAATTAGTAAGTCATGCCATCAGTAAAGATGGTTATGCACTGCTTAACGATTAAACACCAAGATTTAAGTTCAAAAAAAGCCCGGTCAAACCGGGCTTTTTCATTTATGATATTCTGCGACTTTTAAAGATCGCCCATTTCATACGATAGGTAATGTGATACAGTACCGGTACAATGATTAATGTTAAGAAGGTAGCTACCACAAGACCGAAGATTACGGTCCAAGCTAGTGGCCCCCAGAAAATAACATTATCCCCTCCTACGTAAACCTGTGGATCAAATCGAGTGAACATCGTGATGAAATTGATATTTAATCCAATGGCTAGCGGCACTAAACCTAGAACCGTGGTAATCGCAGTTAATAATACGGGGCGAAGTCTCGCCTTTCCACCATTAATTACGATAGCGGTTAGGGTTTCACGATCTAACAAGGTCTTTTCATCTACCCCTAACTCAGTAAGCTTTCGATCAATGAGAATCTGGATATAATCTAGAAGTACTACCCCATTGTTTACCACAATTCCTGCGAGAGCAATAATTCCCATCATCGTCATCATAATTACAAAAGGCCAACCGGTCACCATCAACCCTCCGAAAACACCAATAAGACTTAGGAAGATTGCAATCATAATAATCAATGGCTTCGAGATTCCACTAAACTGAAAGATGAGGATAAAGAAAATTAGCGCCAACCCGGTAAAGAATGCTCCCATTAAGAATGACTGCTGCTTGTTTTGCTCTTCAATTTGTCCGGTGTAATCGATGGTAACCCCATCAGGAAGATCTCCGAACGATTGCATCTCTTTTTGAATCTGATCGACAATTTCAGTTGCATTACCACCAGGGGTTAAGGCGGAATAAAGCGTAATCACTCGCTTTCCGTTTTTGTGTTTGATCGAAGAGAATCCCGAAGTATTTCTTGCACTAGCCACAGCTGAAACTGGGACTTCTTTAATCTGTCCATTTGCTGGATCTCTAAATATAATTCGCTGCTCAAACAGTGCACTCTTATCATACTTAAGGTCCTTATTGAAGCGAACATTGATATCGTAATCCTCACCATTTTCTTTATAAATACCCGCCTTTTCACCAAATAACGATCGACGAAGTTGAAGACCCACTTGAGCAACAGCAACCCCAAGATCACCTGCTTTTTTTCGATCTACATAGACCTCTAATGCTGGCTTATCTTTAGTAACGTCGAGTTTAATGCCTTCCATGCCATCAATACTCTTCTCATTGATTAAATTCTTCAACTGAGTACCTAGAGCCATCAGTTCGTCATAATCATCACCCTGAATTTCGATATTTACCGGGTAACCTGTTGGCGGGCCTGCTGCATCTTTCTCAACAGAAATAATTACACCAGGATAGATACCTGACAGTGCCTCTTGAATTCGTTTTCTTAGCGCTTCACTATCTAAACCATGACGCTCCTTAAACTCACGCATTTGAATCACCAATTTGCCTCGGTGTGGCATTTCTGCGGCAGAACCTCCCTCAGTAAATGGGTTTTCTGCGCCTTTACCTACCTGAGCAATAGCCGTCTCCACTAGTGCATTCTTACCATCGATTTGATAAACAGGATCGTTGATTATGGTGTAAACCCGCTCTTCAATTGACTTGGTAAGCTCGTTGGTTTTCTCGATATCGGTTCCTTGCGGGTATTCAATGTAGATAATCACCTGTTTGGGGGTATTGTCTGGGAAAAACTCAATCTTAGTTCTACCCATTCCAACAGAAGCACCGAATCCCATAAATGCCACAATAAGAAGCAGTATAGTTGCCAAGAAATAGTAGTATACATTTCGTCCGCGAAGGGCAACCTTTAGCTGACGTTCATAAAAGTTTTCTAATCGAATAAGAACATTGTTCTGAAAGCTTAGCGTCGCCTTGTAAAGAAATCCTTTGTAGGCCCACATAAGTAATAATGTGGCAATCATTAATGAACCAAAGCCGCGAACAGCTCCTCCAATAAGAATAATAAGCAATCCGATCGGTAGAAAAATAGCAGTTAACTTCAGTAGAAATTTTGTTGGGAGTGGCTTCTCACCAACCACCATGAACTGAGAAACTAACATCGAATTCATGAAGATCGCAACGAAAAGTGAAGAGCCCAGAACTACTGATAAAGTGATCGGAAAGAAAATCATAAACTGCCCCATTACTCCTGGCCAAGTACCCAGTGGCACAAAGGCTGCTACCGTGGTAGCGGTTGAAATGATAATAGGTATAGCAATTTCACCGATTCCCTTTTTAGCGGCTTCAATACGCGACATGTTTTCGGTATCCATTAATCGGTAAACATTTTCTACTACAACCACACCATTATCTACAAGCATCCCTAGTCCCATGATAAGTCCAAATAAGATCATTGTATTCAGCGTGAAGCCCAGGGCACTTAAAATCATAAACGAAATGAACATCGACATTGGGATAGCAAACCCAACAAAAAGTGCATTTCTAAAACCTAGAAAGAACATGAGTACGGCAACTACCAGAATTACTCCAAAAATGATGTTGTTAACTAAATCGTCAACTTGGTTTATGGTTGTAGCAGAAGTATCACTAGTAATAGATACCTCTAGGTCTGAAGGCAGAATATTCGCTCTTGCATTATCAATAATGTCGTAGATCTGCTGGGCAGCATCCACTGCGTTTTGACCTGAGCGCTTTTTCACATCGAGCATCACAACCCGTTTTTGAGACTCTCTAGCGTAGGTAGTTCGCTCTTCCTCTTTAAAACTTACTTCTGCAATATCTCTAAGATAGACCGATCCATTCTCAGCTTTAACTACAAAGTTTTCAAGTTCTGAGGGGTCTTCAATTTCTCCTAAGATTCTAATGGTTCGGCGCTGACCACTAGAAATCATGTTGCCTGCAGAGAGGGTCATGTTACCGTTAGCAATCGCTCCGAGAACGTCGTTAAAACTGACCTTCGATGCCATCATCTTATAAACATCAACGGCTACCTCAACCTCTTTATCCTGAGCACCTCGAATATCTACCTCTTTGATTTGCGGAAGATCCTCAATGGCATCCTCTAAATACTCGGCATAAGATTTTAACTGTTCTGTGGTGTAATCTCCTTTGAGATTTACATTCATAATGGGTTGAGACTCTGCAATATTTAGGTCAAAAACATTAGGCTCAACTTTTGCACCATTAAAAACGGGCCAATCTTCACTTGCCTTTTCAACATCTACTTCATTCTGTACACGAACCTTTGCTTCAGCTATAGTTACCGACTCTTCAAACTCAACCATTATCATCCCGTAGTCTTCCTGAGAGGTACTAGTGAGTTTAGTGACATTAGAAATATTCTTAATTCGGTCTTCTAACGGGTCAATCACCAGGCGCTCAATATCTTCTGCAGTATTACCGGGGTAAACCGTATTTACATAGATCTTGGTCTCAATGACCTCCGGAAATTCTTCTCGAGGCATGGCAAAGTAAGAAGCGAGACCTACTGTAAAGAATAGGGCAATTAACACATAGATAATCGTCGGGTTATCGATCGCCCAAGAAGCTAAGCGATATTCTTTATTCACGTTTTTTGATGCTTTATTCATCACTAATTAGTTTAACCACTTTACAGGTTGATTATCTGAAACCTTTTTTGCCCCTTCAGTAATAAGTAGCGTTCCATTTTCAATCCCATCTAATACCTCAATAAAGTCTTCTGAAGTCTTGCCAGTTTCAATGATTAGGCGCTTAGCAATATATCCTTC
>DFQX01000038.1:0-13617 GCA_002381155.1 Flavobacteriaceae bacterium UBA3478
CGAATCTGGTGAGTGCTTGAGATTTTTTCGACTACAGTAACCAACTAAATATGCCGGGAGAAGAGCTTGCTCGTGTAAGTCATTATTTTGAAGCCGCTCATTTTTGCGCAAACCAAAGAGTTGCTATCGTAGGTGCCAACAACTCAGCAGTGGATGCCGCTTTACAATGCTACAGAGCTGGAGCAAAGGTTGAGATGATTATCAGAGGAGATGCTATCGGAGAACGAGTGAAATATTGGGTACGGCCAGAAATTATTAATCGAATTGCTGACGGCTCTATAACCGCTCATTACCAAAGTCATCTCAAAGAAATACACGAGGATCACCTCCTTATTTCAAAGGAAAATGAAACTAAAAAATTAGCTATTGATTACGTCCTGGTAATGATTGGGTATCGACCTGACTACGATTTCCTCAAGCAAGCTGGAGTAACCTTTGAAAACGACCCAATGCAAACTCCGAAATACAATCCTGAAACCTTAGAGACTGAGGTTGAAGGCCTATTTCTCGCCGGTGTAGTACTCGGAGGATTAAAAACAAACGCTTGGTTTATTGATAATTCAAGAGATCACGGACTAAAGATTTGTGATACTATTCAAAAAAGGGCTTAGCAAATTTTAATTATTTTTGTCTCCCAATTCAGATATCAATATGGCTTTAGAAAATCAGGTAATGGATGCCCTCAAGGCAGCAATGAAAGCAAAAGACGCTGTGGCTTTAGAATCACTACGAGCGATAAAGTCAGCATTACTCCTTCAACAAAGCGAAGCAGGTGCAAAAGAATTGAGTTCTACTGATGAAATTAAGCTACTACAGAAACTGGTAAAACAAAGAAAAGATAGCGCGACGCTCTACAACGAACAAGGTAGATCAGACCTAGCCGACCCAGAGCTAGCACAAGCTAAAGTTATCGAGCAATTCTTGCCAGAGCCTTTATCAGAGGCCGATCTTAACCAACTGATTAAAGAGGTCATAAACGATCTTTCTGCAGAAGGAATGAAAGACATGGGACGAGTTGTTGGAGAAGTTAATTCGAGATCAGCTGGTAGAGCTGAAGGAAAAGTTATCGCCCAAAAGGTCAAAGACCATCTAAGCAACTAATTCACTGGCCGCGTAGTTCAACTGGATAGAATATCAGATTTCGGCTCTGAGGGTTGGGGGTTCGAATCCTCCCGCGGTCACTTAAGGATAAAAAAAGAGGGGTTCAAGAGGAACCCTTTTTTTATGCGCATAGGCGAAATAAGCAGAGCTTAATTGAGTAGATGCGTGTAAGAAAATACTTGCGCGAGCAAGCCTCTTTTTTATTTAGACTACGGAGCAAAAGAGGAAAACACAATTTATTGGGTAATCCTCCCGCGGTCACTTAAGGATAAAAAAGAGGGGTTCAAGAGGAACCCTTTTTTTATGCGCATTGGTGAAATCTCCTGAATTGTATATTTGTAAAAAATTGCTTTGAAGAATCTACTAATCCTATTCGCACTCCTTTTGGGTGTTAATCTGCTATTTGCACAAGAAGTCAGTATTAGAGGAACCGTGGTCGATGAATTCGGCTACCCACTTGCTGGTGCAGAAGTTATTTTAGTGGATACCCCACTAGGCGCACAGACCGATATTGATGGTATTTATTTAATAAGTGGTGTTTCTCCAGGATCGTACAATCTGAGTGTTCGGTTTTTGGGGTATGAGTCACAAACCCTTTACAATATCATCGTAAAGTCAAAGGGTAATCCAGAATACAATTTTAATCTTTCACCAAAAACAGAAAGTCTAGAGGGCGTAGTATTGCAGGCAGATAACTTTATCGCTCGACCCAAAGAATCTCCGCTTTCTACGAGAACCTTATCGGCGGTGGAACTCGCTACCTATCCGGGTGGAAACAACGATGTAGTGCAAGTAGCCCAAACGCTTCCTGGAGTATCACCTTCGGTAGGTGGCTTTCGCAATGATCTGATCATTAGAGGTGGGGCGCCTAATGAAAGTGTTTATTATTTGGATGGCATAGAAATTCCTAATATCAATCACTTCAGTACACAGGGAAGTGCTGGAGGGCCAGTCGGAATGATTAATGTTTCCTTCATAGAAAACGTCACTTTATCAGCTTCTTCCTTTGATGCGCGCTACGACAATGCACTTTCAGGTGTGCTACAATTTGAGCAACGAAAGGGTTCAAGGGAAGGATGGAATAGAAATATTCGAGTTAGTGCAAGTGAAACGGCATTAACCTTTGACGGGCCAATTTCTGAAAAAACAACGTTTATAGGATCGGTAAGAAGAAGCTATCTGCAGTTCTTGTTTGAACTTATCGGTTTACCTATCCGTCCAGACTACTGGGATTATCAATACAAAATAGATCATACCATCGATGATTATAATTCAGTCAGTCTTATAGGTATCGGGGCGATCGATGATTTTAGTGTAGAAGCACCTGAGGTCTTTGATGAAGAAGCTACTGCCCAACTGGAGCAGGCTCCATTTATAGACCAAAGGACTCATGTTGCCGGAATAAGTTGGCAGCATAAATTAAAATCCCAGCCAGGGAAATTCACACTAAGCCTATCCCATAATCGATTACAAAACACATTTACCCAGTATACTGACCCTGAAAACGAGACAGGTGCCTATTTTATTAATCAGTCACTAGAGGCTGAAACTAAATTGAGATTTGATCTAGTGAGATATCTTGGGAAGCTAAAATGGGCCTACGGGATGAATCTGCAGCAATCAAATTATGAGAACAATACCACTATTGAGCGAATCAATAATTCATTCTTTTCTGCTTTAGAATTTTCTAAATATGGGCTATTTACTCAGCTTAGTGGAGACCTAGGTACCAAAACGGAGTTTACTCTTGGTATTCGCCTTGATGATGATAGCTTTACCAAAAACAATTTATTAGACCACATTTCTCCAAGAGCCGCATTGACCTATAATTTCAATGAAGACCTGAGTGCAACTTTAGGAATTGGGCGTTACTTCAAAATACCTACCTACACCCAATTGGGTTACCAAAGCACCGGAATCTTTGTAAACGAAAATCTGAGCTATGTACAATCAGATCACTTGACTGCAGGGATCAAAAAGTACTTTGGAAATACAACTTTACTATCTATTGAAGGATTTTTAAAATCATACAGCAACTATCCTGTTTCGGTGCTTGATGAGATTTCATTAGCCAACAAAGGAGCCGGTTTCGAAGTATTAGGAAATGAAGAAGTAGAAAGTAGTGGAAAAGGCCGAAGCTATGGGCTAGAATTATTGTACCAGCAAAAGTTGAGTAATAATTTCTATGGCTTATTTTCTTACACTTATTTCTTCAGTGAATTCAGTGGATTAGATCCCAATATTTACAGAAGAAGTACTTGGGATAGCCGTCATCTAGCCTCTTTTACGAGCGGATACAAACTCAATAAAAATTGGGAAATCAGCTCGAGGTTCAGATATAATGGAAAGACCCCTTACGCTCCCATCGATGAGACATTTAGTCTAGCAAATTACCCTGACCTTCGACTAGATTATGACTTACTAGGTAATGAGAACTATCTATTAGATCCCTTCTCTCAACTCGATCTTCGAATTGATAAAAAATGGAATTTCACCGCAAGTAGTTTCAACCTGTTTATCGAAGTTCAGAATTTATTATCGGCCGACAACCCAACACCTCCCGAATACGGGTTAGTACGAAACACTGATGGATCAATAAAAAACCCTTCACAACTCAAGGAATTACCTAGAAGTGAAGGGCAATTTATACCGAGTATTGGACTCGTTTTCGATTTCTAATCTACGTTATCGTGCAGAAAAGAATTATTCGTTCTTAGTTGTGTGTCACCGTTTTGATCCTCACTCAAAGTAGTTCTTGAAACTTTAGACCCCTCAGGTATCTCGTCAAATTCAACGCCAGCACGTTTATACGCCGGTACCCGTTCAATTTCATCCAATTTGATGGAACCCTTATTAAATTGATGATTGAAGTTTTTAAAGGCCTGAATACGTTGTTCCTTGCGAGCAGCGAGAATTTCCTCAGTTTCACTCAAACTCATTTCGTAAGGATTACTTTCTGTTTGAGCTGCCGGAGCAGAGTTCGATGAAACCTTTACCTCTTCTTTGGTAGAAAGGACAAAATCCAATTCTTCCTCCGCTTCTGTAGGAGTTGTAGTAGCTGACGGCGGTGTATTTACCGGCGTAATTTCCTCAGTATCAGAGAACAAATCGAACACAATGGTTGGAGCCGTCTCTTCGCTATCGGTCTCGTCAGTTACTAGGGGCAATTCAAATGAAAAGTCATCCTGGTCAAATGAAGAGCTTGTAGGGCTTACTATTTCAGCATCGATTACCTCAATCTCTTTAATGAGTTCAGAAGTATCAACAATTACAAAATCATCATCAAGATCATCCTCTTCTTTAAATTCAATCACCTCAGCAGTTACGGGTAAGTCACGAATAAGATCAGAAGTGTTGATGAGTGGGTTTTCCTCTAAAGACGCTGGAGTATCTCCTTCAAAACGATCCTCCTCTATATCGAATGAGAAGCTCATTTCCTCCTCAACTTCTGACTCGTCCTCTAAATGAAATACCATTTTAGAAGGCTCTTCATTTACCTCAGCTATAGGGCTTACCAATTCAGGAGCGTTGACATCAATAGAACGAATGGTTTCAGAAGTGTCAAAACCAAGGGTTTGGTCTTTCACCGCTTTTGACTCTCCATCTAAAGTGTGAATAATTCGTTGCGTTTGGTGGGTTACAATATACTCTTGTTGATCGGTATCAAAACCAGTTGCTATAACAGTCACAGAAATGGCATCACCTAAAGACTCATCTTCACCTACACCCATAATGATATCGGCATTATAACCAGCCTCAGATTGGATGTGATCATTAATCTCACCAATCTCGTCAAGGGTAATTTCATCAGTACCAGAAACGATGAGTAAAAGAACGTTCTTTGCACCTTTGATTTTATTATCATTGAGGAGTGGACTGTCGAGTGCCGATTCGATAGCGATACGTGCACGGTCTGCACCAGCGGTTACTGCAGCTCCCATGATTGCTGTTCCGCTATTTGACAATACGGTCTTCGCATCTCTGAGGTCAATATTCTGAAGGTAGTGATGGGTAATTACCTCTGCAATACCTTTCGCTGCCGTAGCAAGCACCTCATCAGCTTTGCTGAAACCTGATTTGAAGCCAAGATTACCGTAAATCTCACGGAGCTTGTTGTTATTGATGACGATGAGCGAATCTACACTCTCCCGTAATTTATCTAATCCTTTCTGGGCCTGAGTATAACGTGTATTCCCCTCAAACTTAAAAGGAATGGTAACAATACCCACGGTAAGAATACCCATTTCCTTCGCCAAGCCAGCAATAATAGGGGCTGCACCTGTTCCGGTCCCACCGCCCATACCCGCAGTGATGAATACCATTTTGGTTTGCTGCTGTAAAAGACCTTTTAACTCCTCTAATGACTCCAAAGCCGCCTGCTCTCCAATTTCTGGATTTGCACCAGCACCTAGACCTTCAGTCAGATTAAGACCCAACTGGATTTTATTTGGTACTGGACTGTTTTCAAGCGCTTGGCGGTCGGTATTGCAAATCACAAAGTCAACTCCTTTGATCCCTTCACGGTACATGTAGTTAACAGCATTACTTCCTCCACCACCAATACCGATGACCTTAATTACATTGCTTTTATGCTTCGGTAAATCAAAATTGATGTTTTCTAATTCAAAACTCATAGGTCGGTTGCGTTTTATTTAGTCAGCTAATTCGTCAAAAATATTCTTCACTTTATTCAAAAAGTTTCCTACCATTCCCGGTTTCTTTGGCCCTTTTATGGCCTCATTTTCTTGCACTTGGGTTTCGTCGGTATCTTTTTGCTCAACTACAGGCATGGTCTTCGCCTGTATTTCTTGTATTTCTAATGCACCCATTAGTAAACCAACTGCGGTGGCGTACATTGGGCTGGCAATTTCTGGGCTTGAATTTCCTGCAAGGTGTTCGTTCGGGTATCCAATACGGGTGTCCATACCGGTGATGTATTCAACTACCTGTTTCAGGTGTTTGAGTTGGCTTCCACCACCTGTAATAACAATACCTGCGATCAGTTTCTTTTTCTGGTCACCTTGTGCGTAGTTTTTAATTTCAGCATTAACTGCTTCAATAATTTCCACGACTCGAGCGTGTATAATCTTTGAAAGAGTCTTTAAGGTGATCTCCTTAGGTTCTCTACCTCTTAAGCCAGGGATAGATACCACTTCGTTTTCCTTATTTTCTCCAGGCCACGCAGAACCAAACTTCACTTTTAACAGTTCGGCTTGCTTTTCTATGATTGCACAACCTTCTTTGATATCCTCAGTGATAATATTACCACCAAAAGGAATCACTGAGGTATGTCTGATAATTCCATCCTTGAATACCGCTAAGTCTGTGGTACCTCCTCCGATATCAACTAATGCTACGCCCGCTTCCATTTCTTCTTGACTCAAAACGGCCTTAGCAGAAGCGATAGGCTCTAAACAAACATCTTGCACTTTAATATTAGCGCTTACGATACAACGGTGAATATTCTTAATAGAAGCTACTTGACCTACCACCACATGAAACTTGGCCTCTAATCGGTTTCCATACATACCGATAGGCTCTTTGATCTCAGATTGGGTATCTACTTTATACTCTTGCGGAAGCACATGAATAATCTCCTCACCCGGCAACATTTGTAACTTTTTTACCTGCTGCTCTAGTCGCTTCAGATCGTCTTCGCTAATAACCTCTTCTGGAGCTTCTCTGGTGATATAATCTGAAGTCTGTAAGCTTCGTATGTGCTGACCTGCAATACCGGCGACCACTTCAGAAATGGCAACTCCTGAAACACTTTCTGCCTCTTCAACTGCAGCTTGAATCGATTGAACCGTTTGAGTAATATTGTTGACTACTCCACGATGGACACCTAAACTTTTGGCTTTACCAATACCTACAACCTCAACTTTCCCAAATTCATTTTCCTTACCGATAATAGCAACGATCTTCGTCGTCCCGATATCTAAGCCTACTGAATATGTTTCTTGTTCCATATGGTTACTTTTTGGTAGCCACTACCTGATTATTAAAAGACAAATTCACTGTTCGATATTGTCCTAGCGATTTCTCTTGCTCTGCTTTTATCAAAAAAGCAATCAACTTGGTCAGCTTCTGTTCGATGTTCACTGCTTCTCCAACAATTACCTCGAAGGGCAACGAGTTAAAAAAGAGCGAAAAACGGCGCGAACCAATTTGCTTGATTTCTTTTAGATCATTGTTCAAGAGTGCCCTACTTTCAATGCCAATAAGTAGCTCAATCACGTCAGACCCTTCAATTTCAAAAGCTTCATTCGGTCGAATCAAAGCGACTTCAGGCTCATATCGGCTAGTCAAGGGAAGCTCACCCCCTAGTTCATCGATATAGTAGGGATTTGAACCAATCACCTTAGCTCTAACCTTTTTTTGCTGAATTTCAGCCACTAAGACCCCCGAAATTGTGCTGAATACCTCAGCATTTCGAACACCAGACATCGATTCAATGCCTTTTTCTGCCTTACTCAAAACTATCCCATCTTTTAGGCTCGCGCTGTATTGTTGAACAATTTGTATTAACAATTTATTAACCGAGTCGGCATCAACAAGCGTTTCCTTCTTTTGATCGAATCGAATATCTATATGGCTCGCAGGCCTAACTTTCTGTTGAAACTGCGAAACAACCATTAAAATCACCATTAAAACGGTAACACTTATGAACTGTATGAGTGATTTAAACCGTTTCACTGTTCTAGAAGTTTTTGAATCAACATCGATAAATTGGCAATATCCCCAGCACCAAGAGTAACTAACACCTCGGGAGCTTTCACAGATATACGTGACAGGACCTCATCCTTTGTAACCAATTCTAAACGAGAATCTCCATTTAATAAGAGTTCAGAATTCACCCCCTCAATCGGAACTTCACGGGCTGGATAGATGGGTAATATCCAAACATGATCAAACAGAGCTAAAGCCTCAGTAAACTCCTTGGCAAAATCTCGAGTTCGAGAATATAAATGAGGCTGAAAAATTGCAGTAATCGATCGATTCTGATATCGCGAACGAAGCAACTGATGCATTGCTTTAATTTCACTGGGATGATGCGCATAGTCATCGTAAAAAACAACCTGGTTATTTTCAACTAATTTCGACGCTCTTCGTTTTGCTAAAGGAAGGGTATTGAAAATGGGGATAAGCTTCTCAAAGGAGACTATTTCCTTTGCAATTATATAGGCAGCTAGCGCATTGAGTAGATTGTGATCACCATAAAAAGGAACCTTTACTGAGATAGCAGAGCTACCCTTAGAATGGATCTTAAAATTAGTTCCTCTCTTGGTTAATTCAACATCGGTAATATGCCACTGATTCTCAGGAGAAAATCCATAAGAAACTGATCCTGTTAATTTCACAGACTCATGAGCCATCAAAGCACCTAAAGTTTGACTTGCAAATTGAGTGAAAGAATCGACAATGGCTTGGTAATCCTTATAGATATCTAAATGATCAGGCTCTATCGATGTGATGATCGAAGCATGTGGATTTAAGGCTAAAAAGGAACGATCAAACTCATCTGCCTCAACCACGAAATACTCTGAACCTGATGAATAATAATTCGAATTCAAATCGTTTGAAATTCCTCCGAGAAAAGCAGTAAACGAAATGTTAGACTGTTTCAAAAAATGAGTGAGAAAGGTGGCCGTCGTAGTCTTTCCATGAGTGCCTGCCACAGCAAGTACCTTTCCTGATTGAACAATTTCGCCTAAAAACTGAGCTCTCTTTAAAGTTCGAACTCCTTTCGATATGGCATATTTCAATTGCGGATGTTCAATCGTAACAGCGGCGGTATAAATAACTAGAAGGTTGCTCGAAAAGGTATCAATGAATGAGAAATCGTTAAAGTCATAGCCGATCTGTGCACCCTCATTGGTTAATGCTTGACATAAATCTGTTTGATCACGATCGTATCCTCCGACTACATCGCCTCGACTTAGCAGAAAGCGAGCCAAGGCTGACATTCCTATACCTCCAATTCCTATGAAATAGTAGGACTGTTTCATCTCAATCGTTCTGCTATTAATTCTACAATGGTCTCAGCAGCCCTAGGTCTAGCTTCAGCCTTAAATCGATTCCCCATTGCTCGATCTTCTGACTGAACATATTCAAGAAATCGCTCCAGAACGCTTGAATCAGATAATTCGCTTTCTCTAAGAATCATGGCGGCATCTAAAGCTACCATGCTTTCTGCGTTCTTTGTTTGGTGATCTTCTGCGACTAAGGGCGAGGGAATAAAAAGTGTTGGTTTACCCACTCCAGCTAATTCAGAAATGGCTCCCGCTCCTGCCCTAGAAATAATACCCGAAGCTAGTTCGTAGACAGCTCCCATATTTTCGATAAAAGAAACGACTTTCACCGATTTACTCTCGTAATTTTTATAGGTGCTGAAGTAAATCTTTCCACACTGCCACAGCACTCTAAAACCTCGGCTAGTAATTAGATCTAATTGTTCACTTAACCACTTATTCATTGCGGCAGAACCCAAACTACCTCCTAGCATTAAAACAACTTTGTCTGAAGTGCTAAAACCATAAATACTTGCAGCCGTAGTGCGATCTATCTGGTTAGCAATTAAAGATGATCTAATGGGATTACCAGTTATAACCACCTTAGATTTTGGGAAAAATCGGTCCATATTGGGATAGGCAACACAAATAACATCTGCTTTGGGTGAGACCCATTTATTAGTGAGACCTGCAAAGGCATTCTGTTCTTGAATCAAATAAGGAATCTTTAAAATAGAAGCTACAAAAAGGAGCGGCCCACTAGCAAAACCTCCTGTACCCACAACATAATTGGGTTTGAACTTCACTAACAGAAAAAAAGATTGAAGCAAACTCGAAAGCAGCATCAGCGGCAACAGGAAATTTCTTAAACTAAATTTTCTTTGAATACCTGTGATCCAAAGGCCCTTAATCGGATATCCCGCCTTGGACACGAGCTCCATCTCCATTCTACCATGGGCACCCACGAACAGAAATTCTGCATCGGGATAGGTAGCCTTAAGTGCATCAGCAATAGCAATTGCTGGATAGATGTGTCCACCAGTACCACCACCCGATATCAGAAATCGATAATTCATTTACGACTAAGATTTTTGATAGAGAATTCGGCATCTGCAAGCTTCTTCTTTTTCTTGGTATGGCTCGTTGCACTGAGCACAATGCCTATTGCAATGCAAGTCATCCAGATAGAGGTTCCCCCCATACTGATCAGCGGTAAAGGTTGACCTGTAACCGGTACAAGCTCAACGACCACTGCCATGTTCAAAAACGCCTGAAACACGATCGGAAGTCCAAGCCCTACAATCAACAGCTTAGCAAACACTGAAGTGGCTGCATAGGCTAGTACAGTGATACGAAAGAGAAAAAGGATATAAATTAAAAGAATAAATAACCCTCCAACTAGCCCATACTCCTCAACAATGATGGCATAGATAAAATCAGAGGTACTCTGAGAAATTCTATTTTTAATGACACTTTTTCCTGCACCCTTCCCAAAAACACCGCCCTCTGCCACTGCAATTTTTGCCAGGGTTATTTGATGACGACTATCGTCTGTGGCCAATTCAGGATGCATGAACGACTCAACTCTATTCTTCCATGTAATTGCCCGATCAGAGGGGATTACTTCAGGAGAAGTCAATAATATGGCGAAAAAAAGCGCTGCCCCAGCAGTTATCGAAATACCTATAGCCATAAGATACTTCAACGGATACCCCCCCATAAAGCAAAGCATAAAAGCATTAAACCCGATCAGTGCAGCCGTCGAAAAGTTTTGCCCAACTACGAGAATAACGGTTGCGAAAATTGGGATCCAAAGAGGTAAAATACTATCTCGAAAACGAACTGTGGTACCTTTAACTTTGGCCAAATAACTTGCAACACAAACCATTAACAATACACTGGATAAAGTAGATGGTTGGAAATTCATGTTTAATAAGGGCATTTTAATCCACCGTTTGGCACTCACCCCTCCAAAAGAAGTGTCAAGAGTTAATGTGTAGGCTAATAATAACAAGGAAGGAATCAATAACAACCAAGCGATCATAGCTATACGTTCAATCGGCAAGTAGTGTGTTAGACCAATAAGTCCAAACCCTGCTATCAATAAAAACATATGTTTAAACAGAAGGGTGCTAATCACCGAGCTAGACTCACTGAAATGAATTTGCGTTCCAGCACTATACACTGGCAAGAAAGAAAGAATCGCTAATAGCACAGTTAGTGCCCAAATAGCGCGATCTCCTCTAAGTAAGCTCAGTGCGTTTTTCATTAATCAAGGGATCTAACTACTTTCTTGAACTGCTCTCCTCTATCCTCATAGTTCTTAAATCGATCAAAGCTTGCACATGCCGGTGATAACATCACGGTATCCCCTCGCTCAGCAAAGCGCATAGCTAAGGCAACCGTATCTTCAAAGGTGGATAGTTCATGAATCTCAGAAACTACCTTCCCAAAGGTGTCTATGATCTTTTGATTATCAACACCAATGCAAAGAATGGCCTTTACTTTTTCACGAACAAGCGGCATAAGTGCTGAATAATCATTACCCTTATCTACACCTCCAGCAATCCAAATAACCGGTCTTTTTACCGATTCTAAAGCAAAATAGGTGGCGTTCACATTGGTCGCCTTCGAGTCGTTAATGAATCGAACTCCAGAAAACTCTTCAAAAACCTCCATTCGGTGAGCAACACCGGTGAACCCTTCAATACTTTGCTTAATCGCCTCGCGTCGAATATTCTTAATCATAGCAACGGTTGAGGCTGCCATGGTATTTTTAAGATTGTGTTTTCCTTGAATCGGAATCTTTGACGTTTCCATAGTAAATGTTTGATTGTCAATAATTATTTTCAAAAGGTCACCCTCTAAAAAGGCTCCTTCATTTAATTTCTTTTCACAACTGAACGGAATAAGTCGTGCAGCGATTTCACCCAATCTACCCTCCACTTCTTTAGCGATTACGACATCATCGGCATCGTAAATAAAAAAGTCCTCTGCAGTTTGATTTTTTACGATTCGCATCTTTGAACCGATATAATTTTCGAAAGAATAGTCATAGCGATCGAGATGATCTGGCGTAATATTGGTAAGCACAGAAATATGTGGTCTGAACTGATCGATTCCATCCAATTGAAAACTACTTACCTCTAATACATAGCTAGCCGTAGGCTGTTCGGCAACCGCAGCGGCAAAGCTGTCTCCAATATTACCCGCTAAAAGGGTATTTGAATGAGCACTTTTAAGGATGTGATGCGTAAGCGTTGCGGTTGTAGTCTTACCGTTGGTACCGGTAATTGCAATTACCTCGCCTCCTTCTAGAAAATAGTATCCCCATTCAATTTCAGAGATAACAGATACGCCATTATTTAATAGCTCTTGTATTAAAGGAGCTTTATCTGGTATTCCAGGGCTTTTAATCACTAAATCAGCATGAAGAATCTTATCAAGGGTATGGGTTCCTTCCTCGAAAACGATTGAACATTCCAATAATTGCTTCTTATACTTAGATGCAATATTCGAACGATCAGAAACAAATACCTTGAAGCCCTTTTTCTTGGCAAGCATTGCAGCACCAACTCCGCTTTCGCCGGCACCTAAGACTACTATGTAACTTCCAGGACTGAGCATTATCTAATTTTCAGTGTTACTATGCTGAGAACTGCCAAAAGAATCCCAACGATTAGAAATCTCATCACAATTTTACTTTCATGATATCCCTTCTTTTGATAGTGATGATGTAAAGGGGCCATTAAAAAAATGCGACGGCCAGTGCCATGTTTTTTTCGCGAGTACTTGAAGTATCCGACCTGAAGCATAACAGAGAGGGATTCTGCAAAGAAAATTCCACACAGAACAGGAACGAGTAATTCTTTGCGAACAATAATTGCGATTACAGCAATCACACCACCTATAGTTAAACTTCCCGTATCACCCATAAAAACTTGAGCCGGATAGGTATTGTACCACATAAAACCTATTAAGGCTCCGATAAAAGCTCCAGAAAAAACAACTACCTCACCTACTTTGGGGAGATAGAAAATGTTCAAATAATCAGCAAATAAAAAGTTCCCAGAAACCCAAGCCATTACCAATAGAGCAAGCATTATAATAGCAGAACTTCCTGCGGCAAGACCATCAATTCCATCGGTAAGGTTGGCGCCATTTGAAACAGCAGTGACGATGAAAATAACCACAGGAATAAATATGAGCCAGCCTAAATGAGCTAGTGAAGGATCAATACTGGTAAGTAAGTCAGTGTAATCAAGTTCATTATTCTTGAAAAACGGAATATTAGTCATTACCGCCTTAATCTCAGGAGCATCATTTAAGAGGATACCTTCTACCTCCTTTTTTAAGGTTACATGCGGATGAAAATATAATACCGCACCAACAAACCCTCCTAAAATGACCTGACCTAGAACTTTAAACTTGCCTTTTAAACCGTCCTTATCATTCTTAAATTTCTTGATATAATCATCAATAAAACCAATTACACCCATCCACA
>DFQX01000038.1:14018-23987 GCA_002381155.1 Flavobacteriaceae bacterium UBA3478
GTAGGAGTTCCTGCTTTTTGGGTTTGTCCCTCGAGTCCAAGATCGCGGATAGTTTCTCCGATTTGTTTTCTTTTCAGAAAATCAATTACACTTCTACCAAAAACAATCCCGATAAGTAAACTGATAACTGTAGCCAAAGCCGCTCGAAACGATAAGAATCGAAATAGACTTGCTCCTGGCAAATCATACATGCGATCTAAAAAGTCAAATAAGGTATAAAGCACTATCTAGGGTTTAAGGAATTAGACAATTGTTCGTAATCACTGAAAGGAATTCGCTTATCCCCTATGATTTGCTCAGTTTCATGACCTTTGCCCGCTACGATTACAACGTCACCAGGACTTGCTAAGGCAACCGCCATACGAATCGCCTCTGCTCGGTCAAGCTGAATAAACACCTTAGAACGATGCTCTACAGAAACACCCTCAAACATGGCGTCGGCAATCAATTTAGGATCTTCACTTCTCGGATTATCTGAGGTAATAATCACCTTAGAGCTTAATCGAGCAGCAATTGCACCCATTTTAGGACGCTTGGCGCGATCTTTATCTCCTCCACAACCAACAACTGTTATTAGGGATTCATTGTGGGTTCGAATGGCATTGATCGAATCCAAAACATTTTCGAGAGCATCTGGGGTATGTGCAAAATCAACAACACCGTAGACTCCATTAGCGCCATTCACCCAATTTAGACGACCAGGAGCTGGCTGTAAGTTGGTCATAGCGGTTAGGAGTTCATCCTCGGATACACCTAGTTCTATTGCCGCACCATACACCAGTAATAAGTTATATGCATTGAATCGGCCCGTTAAACGAGTCCAAAGTTCTTTTCCTTCAACGCGGAGTAACATTCCATCAAAACGCATTTCAACCACCGAAGCCTTATAATCACATAGCGAATGAAGACCGTAAAACCGCCTCTTAGCCACCGTATTTTGAAGCATAACAGCCCCATTTTTATCATCGATATTGCTAATTGCAAACGCCGATTTTGGCAATTGATCAAACCAACTTTTCTTCACGTCTCGGTAGCTAGCAAAATCTTTATGATAGTCTAAATGATCATGAGATAAATTGGTAAATAATGCTCCGTTAAATTGAATACCCTTTGCTCTTTTTTGATCGATCCCGTGCGAGCTAACCTCCATAAAGCAATAAGCTACGCCCGCATCTCTCATTTGGGCGATGTAAGACTGAATCTGCAAAGGATCTGGAGTAGTATGAGTGGCTGTAAATGTTTTATTAGCTACCCTAACTTCTACCGTAGAGAGTAACCCGCAGCTATAACCTAACTCGGTAAAAAGTTGATAAAGTAAGGTAGCTACCGTAGTCTTACCATTGGTTCCAGTTACTCCAACAACACGCATATCTTTACTTGGATTACCATAGTAATTAGCAGCAATCATTGAAAGTGCCTCTCTAGTGCAATGGGTTTGAACATAAACAATTCCCGTCTTTAGAATAGCAGGTATTTCTTCAACCACAATTACCGAAGCCCCATTTTCGATGGCTCTATCAATGAAATCGTGTCCATCAACTTGCACCCCACGAACCGCAATGAACATGGACCCTTCAGATACCTTACGCGAATCAAATGCAATAGAAGTAATCGTAGCAGAAGTACTGCCCTCAACTCGCTCTAGAGATATCCCGTATAGTAAATCCTTAAGTGTCTTCATTACCTGCTATTTCTACGATCTTTTGATTCAGCCGAAGTAACTGAAGGGGATAGCACGTTAAGTAGTGCAAATTGTTTATCTAGTTGAATTACTTCTTTATGCGGAGAGGTTGCATAAATCTTTTGAGCAATAGATTTAAATACGGGTCCTGCAACATCAGCGCCATAGATCTTATCGTTCTTGTCAGGTCGATGCACCACTACGATGCACGAGTATTGAGGATTATCTGCCGGAAAATAACCTGCGAAGGAAGAAACATAATCGACCTCATCTTTTCCTTTTTGATAACCTACTTGAGAAGTCCCGGTTTTACCCGCCATTGAGAAATAAGGATCATAAAGCTTATGAGCCGTCCCAAACGGCTTCTCAACTACATCCCGAAGTAGACGTTGAACTTTTCTCAAGGTCGCTTTACTTGCTATCGATGGATGTAAAACTTCAGGTTTAAACTGCTTCTCAATCTGATTACCTCTTCGAATCTGCTCAATAAATTGAGGCTTCAGATAGACTCCATCATTAGCTATCGCATTGTAGTACGATAGAACTTGTAAAGGAGTCATAGAAACTTCATAGCCGTGAGACATAAAAGCCAATGAAACCCCAGACCAACCTTTTTCACCAGGGTATCTAATTTTAGGAGACGCTTCACCAGCAATCGGAATGTCTAGTGGCTGATGTAATTTCATGCTATAAAGTCGATTCACATAAGCTTCAGGGTTCTCTTTGTACCCTTGGTGAATCATTTCTGCAAACGCTGTATTTGAAGAAACCGTAAACGCAGTAGCTAATGAAATTGCCCCATAGCCTCCATGACGAGAGTCGCGAATGATTCGGTCGTATACTTTATAATGACCGTATGGCGCGTGGAAAACAGTACTCGTGTCTACTTTACGATCTTCAAGAGCAGCCACCAAACTCATTAATTTAAATGTTGATCCAGGCTCGTATAGCGCCCCAACCGCATCATTTAGTTGTTCGGTATAAACTCCATCTGAAGATTTGGTGAGGTTAGACATCGCTCGGATAGCACCCGATTTAACATCCATCACAATCACCGTTCCTTTTTCAGCCTTATACCGAGTCAGCACACTATTTAAAGCCTGATGCGCGATATCTTGAATATTACTATTTAGGGTAGTCACCACATCTTTACCATCTTCAGGCTCGATTCGATTATCTAGGCTCACAGGCTTCCAAAGCCCTTTCTGAATTCGCTGAACCTCTTGCATTCCTGGCTTCCCCTCTAAAACTTGGTCATTAAAAGCCCCTTCAATTCCAACTCTAATTTCATCGGTTCCGGTTTCTTTGTAGTATCCGATCAAACGGTCAGCGAGTGGAGACAATGGCTTTTTGCGAGCGATATTCATATCAACGATCAAACCTCCTCTAACTCTTCCTCTCTCAAAAATTGGGAATTCATTTAATCGGACATATTGACGATAATCTAAATCTCTAGCAATTCTAACGTATCGATCACCAGAGGACCTTGCCTTTTTTAGATAATTCACCCAATACGAAGAAGGCTTAGTCGTTAATTCAGCCAATGAATCAGCTAAGCCACGCAATTCAGCATTAAACGACTCATCTTTAACAACGGTTGGATCAAAGTAAATATGATAAGACGGCACTGAAGTTGCCAAAAGCGCACCATCTACCGAATAGATATTACCTCGCTTTGCTTCGAGGGTTTCCATCTTTCGGTTTTGGTTTAAGGCAGATTGCTCTAATTCCTCTCGCTCCACGAACTGAACCGTCGCCAAACGATAGAAAACACCTAAGGCGAATAGAAACAATATACCGGCAACGGCATAGATTCGAATCATCATTTGCTGCGTGTCATTCTGTTTCATTCGACGATGAGTATTAGTGGTGGCTGATCGGTCGGCTGTAATCCGATAGGAGCCAATTGTGTTCTCAGTGTTGATTCTAAACGCGCCTTTTGAATGCGTTGACGATTATCTACATGTTCGTTTCTAAGAGCACTTAATTGTCGATTCAGACCATCAATCTTAATCACCTTTTGATCTACACGATGAGCAGCATAAATCATTAGTATAAAAAGGAATAACACAAAGAAGATGAACCTCCAGTTTTTATAAGCCTCTTCATTAACCAGAGGATGCCCCTTTAACAAGTCAATTAGAAACCGTTTCATATCGACCTATATTTATTTTCGATACGCTGAGCAACACGCAGTTTAGCACTTCGCGATCGGGTGTTTTCTAATAATTCTCTTTCAGAAGGTGTTTGAACTCCTCCCACCTTTTTAAAATCAACATTAGGATTTCCAAAATGATCCTTTTCAGCCTCACCCTCAAATCGAGAGCTTCGAATAAAATTCTTAACCAATCGATCTTCTAAAGAGTGATAGCTAATGAAAACGGCGCGTGCGCCAGGATCCAATACCTTACCTAACTGCATTAGAAGCGATTCAATCACCTCTAACTCTTTATTTACCTCGATTCGAATCGCTTGGAATACCTGGGCCAATTGCTGATTGCGCTTAGGTGCATAGATGGCAGTCTCTAAACTTTGAATCAGATCAAAGGTGGTTTCAATCGAGCCAGTACCTCTCGCAGACTCAATAGCCTTAGCAAGGGTATAAGCATTTGGTAAATCGGCATATTTTCTAAACAAAGAAGCTAACTCCTCTACCGAAAATTCAGCAATAATATCGCGTGCGTTGCGCTCCATAGATCGATTCATTCGCATGTCTAGCGGTGCTTCAAACCGGGTAGAAAAACCCCTCTCAGCCTGATCAAACTGATGTGAAGAAACACCAAAGTCAGCAAGCAATCCGTCAATCTTTCGGATGTTTAAAAAACGTAAATGAGCACTAAGATTTTTAAAATTCGCAGGAACTAAAGTGAATCGCGAATCATCGATACGATTAGACAAGGCATCTTCATCTTGATCGAAGGCGATTAATCTTCCTGATTCGCCAAGCTTTTCTAAAATAGCCCTAGAATGACCTCCACCGCCAAAGGTGACATCTACATAGACACCATTCGGCTTGATATTAAGACCTGCGATGCAAGCCTCTAATAATACTGGGTTATGATAGTTTGTCATTATCAGAGAAAATAGCTTCGGCGAGATCAGCATAAACATCCTGACCTTCTTGCAATACAGCTTCGTAACGAGCTTTGTCCCAAATCTCAATTCGGTTAATAGCCGATGCTAATACAACCTCCTTTTTGATTTGAGCAAACGAGATGAGTGGCTTAGGGATCTGAACTCTTCCATGCTCCTCAATACTCACCTCTTGAGAACCGGCTAAAAAGTTTCTTAAAAACGTATCATAGTTTCTACTAAACTGATTCTTAGCAACGATTTTCATCATCAACTCATCGTATGCCTCTTTAGGATAGAGCTCGAGACAGGTTTGAAACACTGACCTCTTAAGAACAAACCCCTTTTCTAAAATCGGAACAAGCTGCTGCTTCAGCGCTACGGGGAGGTTTACACGCCCCTTAGCATCTGCCTTGCATTCAAATTGACCGATTAAATGAGTCATACTTTCGATTTCTCTTCAAATATAGTCATGAAATTACCACTTTTTTCCACATTATCACACATTTATCCACAATTTTGAAGAAGTTATCAAAAGGCGGATAGTTCTGCTAATTTTCTATATTTGGCTTTCGCAACAACCAATTATGCAACAAGGCTACGCCACACAGACAATAGGCGATTTCGAGTTTATCGAACAGGGAAAAGGAAAGGCTATCATCGTCCTCCACGGACTAATGGGTGGTCTTAGCAACTTTTCTGGGGTGCTTAATTACTTCTCTAATAATGGGTATCGAGTAATTATTCCAGTACTACCTTTATATGACCTACCCCTTTTAAAAACTACCGTAAAAGAGTTCGCTAACTATATCGATCGCTTTATGAAAAAGCTTGGGTTAGAAAAGGCGATCCTACTCGGTAATTCACTTGGAGGGCATATAGGTTTACTTCATACCAAACTTTATCCTCAAAATGTTGAGGCATTAGTAATAACAGGAAGTTCAGGTCTTTACGAGAACTCAATGGGTGATTCCTATCCAAAACGAGGAGACTACCAATACATCAAAAACAAAGCGGAAGAAGTATTCTATGATCCAAAGGTGGCTACCAAGGAAATTGTAGACGAGGTATTTGATCTGGTTAATGACCGTAGTAAGCTTGTCAAAACCTTAGCGATTGCAAAGAGTGCAATTCGACATAATATGGCGAAAGACCTTCCTAAATTCAAGGTACCTACTTGTATCATCTGGGGAAAAAATGACAAAGTAACTCCTCCCGAGGTAGCTGAAGAATTCCACAAATTACTACCCAACTCTTCATTGTACTGGGTGGATAAATGTGGACATGCAGCGATGATGGAGCATCCTGACCTCTTTAACGAGATTTTAATGAACTGGTTCAAAGAATCAGGAATCTAAAAAGTAATTTATGCAAGTACGCTCCGCAGAATTTGTAATGAGCAACTCGAAGGTGGAGCAGTGTCCAAAGGCACTCATTCCTGAATACGCCTTTATCGGGCGTTCGAATGTCGGTAAATCTTCACTGATCAATCAATTAACCCTGCGTAAGTCACTTGCAAAAACATCTGGAAGGCCAGGTAAAACTCAACTCATTAATCACTTTATCATCAATGGGCAGTGGTTTTTGGTCGATCTCCCCGGATATGGATACGCAAGAGTTTCTAAGAAAGATAAAAAGCAGTTTCAATCTTACATACAGGAATACTTTAAAAAGCGGGAACAACTGGTCTGCACCTTTGTCTTAGTAGATATTAGACATCATCCACAACCCATCGATCTAGACTTCATGGTGTGGTTAACTGAAAACGAAAGACCTTTTTATATCGTGTTTACCAAAGCGGATAAGTTAAAGCCTGGGGCAATTGAAAGACAAGTAAATGCCTACTTAAAGGAGATGACAGATACTCTTTGGGAATTTGCTCCCCCCCACGTGGTCACTTCTTCCTCTAACGGAACCGGTAGAGAAGAATTACTCGAAGTAATCGACGAGTTAAATCAGGCCTTCAATTCTAATTTTTCAGCGAAGTAATCGGTAAAATCCTTCATTGTTGCACCCATTTTTTCATCTTGAGTAGCACGAACAAACGTTTGTGTCATACTCACTAAGGTTTGATGAAAAAATAACTTCATCTCATCAACGGGCATGTCTTTAGTCCACAAATCAATCGATAAGGTTTCTTTCTGATTGGGATCCCATACCGACAAAAGCATTGCCTTTGCTTCTTCGCCATCAACACCTCCGTCTTTAGCAGACCAATTTAAAGTCTCAGGCACCCTATTTTCATCAAGGCCTACCGTTAATTCAATCGTAGATTCGTGAGCAATCGCCATCGTTAGTAGATTTAGTTTAAGTTGCAAAAATACCACTCTGATCCGTACCTTTGCAAATAAAGCTATGAAGGCAGCATCTATCCAAGATCATATTATTAACTGGTTAAAATCCTATGCCGAAAACGCCGGGGTTAAAGGCTTTGTTATCGGTGTTTCAGGAGGTATTGACTCAGCAACCACCTCAACACTATGTGCATTAACCGGCTTAGAAGTAACGGTGGTGAATATGCCCATTCATCAGGCCGAAAATCAGGTAGACCGAGGCATGGCTCACATGAATTGGCTGGCTTCAAAATTTGACAATGTCAAAATAGCAGAAGTACCTCTTACATCAGTCTTCGATCATTTTGTAGCCTCACAAACCATCAAAGGAGCTACCGAAGAGCAAACCCTACTTGCTGAGGCGAATTCTCGAGCACGGCTACGAATGACCACCCTTTACTACATAGCTAGTTGTAATCATGCCTTAGTCGCGGGGACTGGTAATAAAGTAGAAGACTTTGGTGTTGGCTTTTATACCAAACACGGAGATGGTGGAGTTGACTTAAGCCCAATAGCCGATCTGACCAAAACAGAGGTGACAGAATTAGGAAAGCACCTTGGTGTAAGTGAAGCAATCGTGCAAGCACCACCAACAGACGGCTTATGGGGAGATGACCGAACCGATGAAGATCAAATCGGAGCCTCATATCCAGAACTTGAATGGGCTATGGCTAGACAAGATGAAGGTAAACAGTTGAGCGATTTTAAAGGTAGAGAACGCGAGGTCTTCGAAACCTATATTAAATTTCACAAAGCCAATCGCCATAAAATGTTGCCGATACCCGTTTGTGAAATCCCAAGTGAACTTCGTTAGAAGCTTAGTACTCGATTTAACTTCTTATTTAATAATTGACCTAGCTGAAGGTAATCAATCACTTCTTCAATGGCATGTGCATCCCCTTTAGAGGCTTCTTGCAATTTCTTTATTTGTTGATCTAAAAGATACGCTCTAAGCGACAGAATAGTTTCGGTAACCAATCGATCAACAGAGTCTTCCTTAGCTTTTGCAAAAATATTCTTACGCTCCCAATCGTGTAAGAGATACTGTTCATCTTCAAGCAAAATCGTACTTACCAGATCAACCAGTGGCTGATCGTTTTCTCCAGTGAGCGATCGTACAAAGCTTTGCATATTGGCTTCCTCGCCTGCAGTTACATAGAACTCGGTAACTCGCTTGAATAATTCTTGAAAGGATTGGTTTGAGAAGTCTAATTCATCTTGCTGTAATTCTAAGAAGATCTTTTCATAGACCTTCATCTCCTGAATTACTTTTTCGGTTACAATTTCACCCTCTTCCCCTTCTTTAAGCACTTCATCCTCAAAAAAAGCAACCCGATTGCCGTACAATAACAAGGTTTTGATAAGAGACGACTCTAAGACTTCAAGTCGATTAACCTCTGGCTTTTTTTGCTCCGATAGGCGAGAAACTACCGATAATGAGGTCGGTTTTTTTGCGGCCTTCTTGGTATCTCTAACTTGCTTGGCAGTAAGATCTGCTAAACTAGCAAAAAGAACTCCCTCTGAAACATTTAAGTCTTTTGCCGTCTGCCTGATGTACAGCTCTTGACTAATCGGATCTGGAATACAAGCAATACTAGCAACTAAATCTCGAATGGCCGCAGCTACTTTGCTAGAATCATTACCCGCTTCTTTGAGCAGTATTTGTGTTTTAAAAGAAATGAAATCTACCGATTGTTCTTCTAGATAATTCTTGACTTCGGCAGGAGAGTGAGTTCGAGCAAAACTATCCGGATCTTCACCCTCTGCAAAAGGAACAACTCGAACGTTCATCCCCTCCTTAAGGATCAAATCAATATTACGAAGCGAAGCTCTTACTCCAGCGTCATCACCGTCAAATAGAACAGTTATAGTCTGACAAAGTCGCTGTATCATTCTAATTTGAGACTCGCTAAGAGCGGTACCACTTGAAGAAACTACGTTTTCAACACCACTCTGATGAAGCTGAATTACATCCGTGTAACCCTCTACGAGATAACAGTTATTTGCCTTTGCCATGGCTGACTTGGCATAGTAGATACCGTATAAAACCTTACTCTTATGATAAATAGGGCTCTCCGGTGAATTGACGTACTTCGCTACTTTCTTTTGACTGTCAAGAATACGACCACCGAAACCTAAAACTCTTCCACTATTGCTATGGATTGGGAAAATGACTCGATCTCTGAATCGATCAAAAAAAGTGCCTGACGCCCCATCCTTTTCAATACAAAGACCTAACTCAGTGAGATAGTTCATCTGATGACCTTTGGCTTCTGCCTCCTTTACTAGGCCATCAAAACTAGTACCGCCAAAGCCTAGACCAAACTTCTTAATAGTAGCCGAGTTAAAGCCCCTTTCTTGAAAATAGCTAAGACCTATCGCCTTACCCGTTTCAGAACGGTTCAACAAATCTTCAAAATGATGTGCTGCAAAATGGTTAATTAAATAAAGGCTTTCCTTGTGATCTTGTAGCTTTTTCTGCTCCTCATCCTGAACCGTTTCTTCTACTTCAATCCCATATTTACGTGCCAGGTGCTTGATAGCCTCGGGATAAGTGAAGTGTTCTAGCTCCATTAAAAAAGCAATGACGTTTCCCCCTTTACCACTACTGAAATCTTTCCAAATTTGCTTTACAGGAGAAACCATAAAACTTGGAGTTTTCTCACTATTAAAAGGACTTAATCCCTTATAGTTGGCACCAGATTTTTTTAACTGCACGTAGTCTCCAATCACCTCTTCTACTCGGGCAATTTCGTAGACTTTATCTATGGTAGATTGTGCAATCAATGGTAGAGTTTATTTCTTACGATCAACGACGTAAGTTACCAAATTTGCGAGTGCCTCCTTATACTCGTTGTCAGGATATTTTGATAAAAGCTCTAA
>DFQX01000013.1:0-14069 GCA_002381155.1 Flavobacteriaceae bacterium UBA3478
CTCATCAAGACCCCATAGATGGCGAACATTATCAAACGTAAAGTCGCCCTTATTACGATAAACTGCATTTGGAACTGCAGAAGACGGCATTAAATCAATGAGGGCCGTAACCGCCTCTTCGCCCTGACGCATCTGCTGTCTTAAAGACTCCTCGTTCGCATTATAGGTTAGATAATCGCGATCAAGGAGATCTTTGAAAATCCCATTACTAACATAGATGTCTCGATACCCGTCATTATCCATATCAAATAGAAGAGAAGCCCAACTCCATTCGGTAGCTGAAACACCCAATTGTCTACCTACCTCATAAAATCGATTATCTAAATTGCGCTGTAAAACATTACGAGAATACTGCTTGTGATACCCCATCTCGCCTGCGAGTTGAAACTTATCCCAAGACTCAAATACTTGCTTAGACTTCTGGCGGGCTAAAGATTCAGGCAACATTTCTGTTACCATAATATCGGGGCGCAAGTCATTATCTAAATCAGCAGCATCGGCACCCATAGAACCCATAGATAAGGCATCGAAATAACTATTTGAAGATTCGATAAACCCCTCACCACTTTGATTGATATAGAGGTAATCCTTTTCGAAATAATCATTAGAAATGAAAAGATCTGGCCAGTGATCACCGTTAAAATCTGAAAGAGTAATACCTAATCCAAAGCCTATTGCCGAAGAATACACACCTTTCTCGGCGGATACGGGAACAAAAAATCCATCCCGATTTTCTAATAACTGATTCCCATCTTCAGAGGCAATCTCTCTTTGGCCTTCAATCAGATCATAAGCACCAACCGATCGGATAGAATTATTCAACAAGTAAACATCTAAGTCTTCATCACCGTCATAATCAAAAAAAGCTGCCTGAACAGAAAGACCAGTAATATCCAAGCCATAAGAAGCGGCAGCCTCGGTAAAGGTTAGATCACCATTATTAATAAAAAGTTCATTATACCTGCGTTCTCCACCCGGCTTACCCGATTTGGAAACATATAAATCTAAAAATCCATCATTATTGATATCAACAAAGGTTGAACCTGCACTCCAATTAGACTCACAAGCAACCCCAGCGCTTGCGGTAATATCCTCAAATTGAAAGCTGCCTTTATTCAAATAGAGCTTATTAGAAACTAAATTCCCAGTGAAATAAATATCAACCAATCCATCGTTATTGATATCACCTAATGCAACACCCCCTCCATTAAAGAAGTTACGATAGGTATAGGGGTTAAAATCTTCGGTAAAATAAAGCGTATTCTGAAAATCTATTCCAGTATCAGAACGCTTTAAAAACAAAGACTCAGAACCCGTACAACCAGCAAATAGTAAGGCTATAAGGACAAGCACTCTCATAGGTGAAAAAAATCTTCTGGAATAACGAGCAATTTAGCCAAGATTAACGGCTTATAAAAGGAATAGTGCGCGAAAAAAATGGATGAAAATAAAAAGGGCGGCCCGATGGGCCGCCCTTGTCTTATGAAAATCGATGGTTTAGTAACCAGGATTTTGAGTAAGGTTAGAGTTAGCTGTAAGCTGTTCTGTTGGGATGGGCATAAGCTGTCTGTGAGCTGCAGAGGCACCTTTCTCCCACCAAGATTGACCCCACTTACCGAAACGGATAAGGTCAGTACGTCGAGAAGCTTCTTGGAACATTTCACGACCACGCTCAGCTAAGAACTGATCAGCAGTTATGCTGCTCATTGCTGAAACACCAGCTCTTGCGCGGATAGCATTAACCTCTGGTAGAGCAAGTGACCAGTTACCAGCATCACGAGCAACAGCCTCAGCATGAATTAGGTGAAGATCACCTAAACGAACGATTGGGTAGTCGTTGTTCATGTCTGGACGACCAAACTGCTGGAAGCTGAATTTACCTAGACGGTAACCACCTGTACGAGCAGCGTTTGGCTCAAGCTCATTAACCGATAGTGAATAACTAATCTCAGGAGATGCAGTATCAGATGCAAGATCCACAAGCGCATTTCCACCATAGTCTAATTGAGCACCAGCGATGAAATTAGCCTTTTTACGAGCATCACCGTCTTCATAAGAGTTCACAAACTCTTCAAGTGCTACATAACCATTCCATGGCTGAGCCTGGAAGTTCCAAGTATACTGAGAAGCGTAGTGAAGGGTCATTTTAGCAAAGTTCATACCACCTGCAGTAGCCTCATCATACTTAACAGACCAGATAATTTCTGGGTTGTTTTCATTGGTTGGTGAGAAGACAGCTGCATAACCAGTAAGGTTAACAGGATCCGAAGCGACCGAAGGACGTCTTCCTAAGTTCGGTACAGAAACTGAAGAATCAGATAAACGGTAAGGGCCGTTATCGATCACGTAACCAGCAGCCGCAGCAGCGTCAGCATAGCGAGCAGTACCCGTGTATACCTCAGCATTTAAATAAAGCTTTGATAGAATACCTAAAGCCGCATGTCTGTTAATTCTATACTTATTATCACCGGTACCTAAGCTAGAGTTTTCCAGACCAGCAAGATCAAACCCACCGCTCATTCCTAGAGCTGAAAGTAATTCACCTTCAATCCAGTTGAAAACAGCCGTCCTTGACGACTGAGTATTAGATCCTGAACCATTAGCAATAACGATGTTACCGTATAAGTCCATTAATCTCCAGTGTAGGTAAGCACGAACAACTTTTGCTTGTGCCATTTGGTCAGCATTTAGTCCTGAATTTGCAATAGCGTTGTTAACAGCTGCAATAGAACCGTATTGCTGTGCCCATGTTCCGGTAATAGGACCGTTAGCAGGAGTCCAAGTGTGACGGTGCATATCTAACCAGATACCACCATCATACCAGTCACCACCTTTTTGAGTTACCGCCATCTCATCAGTTGAAACCGACTGAACTGAGAAGTAACCACCGTGGTTAGCAGTACCACCGTTACGAACTGCATCAAATACTGCAGTAAGAACGTCACTACCACCACCGGCAGCACCGGTAGAGATTCCCTCTACAGAGAAATCTTGTGTAAGATCCCCTACGAGGTCCTCTTCAAGATCGGTACAAGAGTAGGTTAAACCTACAAGTCCGAAACCTAATAGAAGTTTGTGTAAGTTTTTCATATCAATTTTATTATTAGAAGTTAATGTTTACACCTAAGGTGAACGAACGTGCAGAGTAGTAGCTATTTCTACGATCGATACCAGGAGCAAGTGGGTTACCGTCTAAAAGATCGAATAACGCTGGCTCAGGATCAGATCCAGTATAGTTAGTAATCACGAACGCATTCTGTACGTTAAGTGATAAGTTCACGTTATCAGTGATAGGACGTGAAACAGTAAGGTTATCTAACTTGAAGAAGTCAGCTTTCTCAACATATAAAGAAGAGAAGTTTGCGTTCTTAATCGCGTCGTTAGCAAGCTCAGTGTTGATGTAGTTGTATGATTTCTGAGAACCTACACGTGGCTCATAGAATGCACGGAAGGTGTTCACTAAGCTGTGACCAAATGCACCTCTAAAAAATGCATTAACCGTGTATTTACCAAGAGTAAGTTGGTTAGACCATCCTAATTCTAAATCAGGAATACCACTACCTAATACATCGAAGTCAACGTTTTCGTCAAGTGCGTTGTTTTGACCAACTACTAATTGACCATCACCGTTTACATCAACGAAGTTCTGAGAACCGTTAGTAACTGTACCGTCCCAAACTGGACCCCAGATTTGACCGATTTCTTCACCTACTTTAACACGAGTTACGAAAGTATCATTCTGACCTGGAGCACCTAGGTTACCGAATTTATCAGCATCCTGAACATACTCATCAAGAACCACTTTGTTACGTGAAAGAACAATACCCGTAGTATAATTGTCAGTCACGTCATAGTTTAGAGCTAATTCAACACCATCAGATGATAATTGACCAGCATTCTCGAAACGACGATCGAAACCGTAAACTGCAGCATCTACGATACGGTTGATGATGAAGTCTTTCGAAGTTTGTTGGTAAATATCAAGTGTAGCAGAGAAACGATCCATAGTTAAATCGATACCGAAATTAAGCTCAGCTTTCTCCTCCCACTTAAGATTAGGGTTAGCAGCACGTAGAAGACCAGTAGATCCACCAGCAGAGCCGCCACCACCCCAAGACCATCCACGGATTTCTTGAGAAAGACCGTATCCGCCTGGAAGGTTACCAGTTACCCCGTAAGAAGCACGAGCCTTAAGCTGTTGAACACCTTCTAAACCAAGGAAAGAGTTTAAGTCAGCACCTAAACCAACAGCTGGGAAAGTACCCCAACGGTTATCAGCACCAAGCTTAGTTGAACCTTCACGACGAACAGACGCATTCAAGTAGAAGTTGTCAGCGATTGTCATGTTTAGTCGAGCAAAGTAAGCTTCGATTTCAGTATCAGGGTTTCTTGAAGAATTCGCAGAAATTAAACCTGCATTTAATAAGTCTTGAGAGTACTCAATCGCATCGATGTAATCGATTTGATCACCAGGGAAATCACCTAAAGAGAAGTATACTTCATTGTAGTTCTCTTTCTGGTAAGAATAACCTCCAGTAACTGCGATGTTCATGTTGTCATAAGACTTTCTCCAAGTAGCATAAGCTTCGTTTAATTGGAAATCGAAGTTGTTCTCATAGAACTGAGCTGAACCCTTACGAACAGGAGAATCAGCACCACCATTCCATAGAGAAGTAGTTCTATAGTATAGACGGTTTGCATAGTCAGTAGTCTGAACCGCAGAACGGAAGTAAGCAGTTAAGTTATCATTAACGCTGTACGCTAAATCAACACCGTAGTTAAGCTCACGACGCTCACCGTTATTAATGTTCTGCTTGATAATAGAAACTGGGTTGTAAGAATCAAATAAACCTAAAGTTTCAAAGTATCCACCAAACTGAGCGCCATTGAATGCATAAGGAGCGTTAGCTGCTAATACAGGAGCAGTTGGGTTATATAATGTAGCATAACGAAGTGCCTCGTTGAAACCATTTTGCTGATCTCTCTGAGTAAACGAAGTGTTGAAGTTAATTCTCAGCTTGTCGTTAAGGGCACGAGTTGAAAAGTTTAAACGTGTGTTAAACTGCTCAAAACCGTTATTTAGAAGAATACCTTCTGCATCACGAATGTTTGCAGAAACGCGGTATGAAGTAGAACCGTTTCCACCTGCCGCAGAAATGTTATGAATCTGAGTGAATGCATCACGAGTCACCTCATCAATCCAGTCAGTCTTAGACCCTAAATCACGACCACCAGCAGCAACAAACTCTTCTGGGCTCATGTAATCGATCTGGTTAAGAATACCAGAAGTAGAGAATTGACCGTTGTAGCTGATTTGAGTTGCACCAGCTTTACCAGACTTAGTAGTAACAAGGATTACCCCTGAAGATCCACGAGAACCGTAAATTGCAGCAGCAGAAGCATCTTTAAGAACGTTGATGCTCTCGATATCGCTAGGGTCAACGTTGTTAAGTGAAGCTCCGATTACCCCATCGATAACTACAAGAGGAGAAGAGTTCGCACCAATAGTCGAAAGACCACGAAGACGAATTACCGCTCCCGCGTTAGGGTTACCACCTCTGTTGTAGATCTGAAGACCTGCAACCTTACCTTGAAGTAGTTGAGAAGCATCGTTGATAGCTCCTTTGTTGAACGATTCCTCGTCCACAGAAACTACCGCAGAAGTTATTTCTTTTTGTTGCTGAGAACCGTAACCAGTGATTACAACCTCCTCAAGCACGTTGCCCAACTCAAGCACTACATTAATAGTACTCTGGTTGCCAACAGTGATTTCTTGTGCAGTGTAACCTACATAAGAAAACACAAGTACATCTCCTGCACCAGCTGAAATCGAATAGTTACCATCGAAGTCTGCTGTAGTACCCGTAGCTGTACCTTTAACTACGACTGTTGCACCTGGTAGTGGTCCCTGATTGTCAGAAACAGTACCTGAAACAGTCTGCGCTTCTGTGATACCGAAACACAATAGTGCCGCGAAAAACAGAAAACCTTTAAGCATCATTTTCATAAGAGTAAAGTTTAAGTTTAGTTTATTTTCTAGGCGTTAAAATAATGCAAAAATTAACGCATGCAAAATATCGGACACCAAATAAGCCTATATTTGCATTTTTTCACAGCATAATTACCATATCGGTAATTTTTTCACACTTTTTTGAAATCGAACTTTTGATTTTGCCGTCTGATTGAAGTTAAAATAGCGCAAAAAAACAGAGTGTCGTTCAACAAAAAAGCCGCACAAGGCGGCTTTTTAGCACTGAAATTAACTTCAGAGCTTAAATTTTGTCTGCTACCACTTTATAGGTAGGATCTTCAATAATGTTGACTTCTATTAAACTTTCTGCATTTTTTATCAATTTCAAGCAGTCTTTACTAAGGTGTTTTAAATGAATTTTCTTCCCTGATTTAGCGTAACGTTCTGTAACCTTATTTAGAGCTTCAATAGCTGACATATCAACGACACGACTCTCTGCAAAGTCAATCACAACCTCATCAGGATCGCCGGCTACATCGAACTTTTCATTGAAAGCCGCAACAGAACCAAAGAAAAGTGGACCGTAAATTTCATAGTGCTTAACTCCTGATTCGTCGATTCGCTTACGGGCACGAATTCTAACCGCATTATCCCATGCAAAACCAAGGGCAGCAATAATAACACCAACGATAACAGCAAGGGCAAGATTGTGAAGGAGTACCGTTACTAAAGTCACTAATACCATTACAAAAACATCGGACTTGGGCATTTTATTGAACGTTCGTAGGCTAGCCCACTCGAATGTTCCTATCGATACCATAATCATGAGCCCGGTGAGGGCAGCCATAGGTACACGCTCGATAAGAGATGAACCAAACATCACAAAACTCAGAAGCCCGATAGCAGCAACGATTCCCGAAAGACGTGCTCGGGCTCCGTTAGAAACGTTAATGAGTGATTGTCCGATCATAGCGCATCCGCCCATTCCAGAAAACATTCCCGAAAGGGTATTAGCAACCCCTTGAGCTAAAGCCTCTTTATTGGCAGAACCTCTTGTTTCGGTAATCTCATCTACAATATTAAGGGTAAGTAGACTCTCTATCAGCCCAACACCCGCAATAATTAGTGAATAGGGAGCTATCAATTTCAAGGACTCAAAACTCCAATCAATTGCCGGAATATGAAAGGGCAAAAAACCTCCTTTGATAGATGCGATATCACCAACAGTACGGGTATCTAAATTAAAGAAGGTTACCAACCCGAAAATGATAAGTATAGCTGCAAGTGATGAGGGTACAACTTTGGTAAGTTTTGGCAAGAAATGAATAATAAGCATGGTAAGGGCTACCAATCCAAGAAGGAGGTATAAAGAAGAACCTTCTAGCCAATTTCCTGAGACATCCTTAAACTGAGCCAATTGAGACATGAAAATGATAATAGCTAGACCATTAACAAATCCAAAAATCACCGGATGGGGCACCAAACGAATAAACTTACCTAGGCGCAATAGCCCAAACAAGATCTGAATTAGACCCGCTAAAACCACAGCCGCAAAGACGTATTCGACACCGTGTGATTGAACTAGTGAAACAAGGACTACAGCGACAGCACCAGTAGCACCTGAAATCATACCAGGTCGGCCACCGAAAACAGATGTAACCAAAGCCATCACAACAGCAGCATACAAGCCAGTTAATGGAGAGAGACCAGCAATTAATGCAAAAGCAACAGCCTCAGGAACCAGAGCTCAAGCAACTGTTATACCCGACAGAATTTCGGTTTTGTAGCTAAAGGTGTAAGTAAAGTCGAAAAGTCTTAGATACTTCTTCATTTCGCGTTTTTGATTGATGGCGCGAAAATAGGGCTTTATTTAAGATTGAACCCCAAGAAGGTAACGTCGCTCAACCCATTTAAAACTGTAGAAAAGGATAGCAGCGTAAAAAAGATCACCTAATAGGGCATTTCTAAAAAATGGGATAGCTGCTGTATAGCAAGCGATGATGCCCTCGATGGTCAATGGGTATCCAAGCAACCATACACCAAAATTAGAAATAATAAAAAAGGCAAGCGATGAAGACAAGACGGTAAGTAAATTCATTTTCTGAGACCATTGTCCTATAAAAACAACCATAGCAAATGAAGCGTAAACAAACCAGCTAATGGTATAGAAGCCAAGGATTACATCAGAAAGGATCATCACGGTAAAAGGTACCGCGAAGGCGAGTGCCTTATTTTTAAAGTGACGTCCTGCAAAAAGTGCTGTGGCCGTCACCGCAGTGAAATTAGGTAAGTGCGGTATGAGTCGGCTGAGTATTGCGATCAATACAAAGGCGATCAGTAATTTTTCTCTAGAAGAAAGGGTTTGCAGTCGATTCATGCTGCGAAGATCGCACAACTTTAATTAAAAACAAAAGCCCTGAAAGTCATACTTTCAGGGCTTAAGCTAAACTCGAAAATGAATTAGTCTAACAAATCAAAACGATCCAAATTCATCACTTTATTCCATGCAGCTACAAAGTCATGCACAAACTGTTCTTTATAATCAGCACCGGCATAAACCTCAGCAAGTGCACGCAATTGTGAGTTCGAACCGAAGATTAAGTCAACACTAGTAGCTGTGTACTTTTGAGTACCGGTTGCGCGATCCATACCGATGTAAGTTCCGCCTTCACCTTTTTCCCATTTCGTACTCATATCTAGTAGATTCACGAAGAAATCATTCGACAGTACACCCACATTATTGGTAAACACACCATTTGAAGAAGAGGCATGATTCGCCCCAAGCACGCGTAAACCTCCGACTAAAACAGTCATCTCTGGTGCACTTAAGGTCAATAGTTGCGCCTTGTCTACCAATAACTCTTCTATCGGACGATCTGCTCTACCCTTAATAAAGTTTCTAAAGCCATCAGCTTTAGGCTCTAAAACTGCAAACGAATCAACATCAGTCATTTCTGCGGTTGCATCTGTGCGACCTGGGGTAAATGGAACTTCTACAGAAACACCTGCTTCTGCTGCAGCTTTTTCAACTGCTGCGCAACCACCGAGAACGATAAGATCTGCTAAAGAAACTTTTTTATCCCCTTTGGCATCAAAATCAGCCTTCACCTTCTCCAGTGAAGAAAGCACTTTAGATAAACGCTCAGGTTCATTTGCCTCCCAGAATTTCTGTGGAGATAAAGCAATACGAGCTCCGTTGGCTCCACCTCTAAGGTCTGAACCTCTGAAAGTAGAAGCAGATGACCATGCAGTGAAAACCAGATCACTAGTTGATAATCCTGAACCTAATATAGCTGACTTTAATTGAGCAACATCTGAACTTTCGATTTGCTTGTAATCCGCAGTAGGAACTGGGTCTTGCCAGATTAAAGTCTCCGCTGGAACCTCAGGACCTACATAATTCGTTTTAGGTCCCATATCACGGTGTGTTAACTTATACCAAGCTCTTGCGAATGCATCAGCAAATTCGTCTGGATTCTCGTAGAATCTTCTCGAAATCTTATTGTAAGCAGGATCTTCTCTTAATGCAATATCAGAAGTTGCCATCATTGGAGCGTGACGCTTATTTGGATTGTGCGCGTCTGGAACCGCATCAGCAGCCTCACCGTTCTTCGGCTTCCACTGGTAAGCACCCGCAGGGCTCTTAGTAAGTTCCCACTCATAACCAAATAAGGTTTCGAAATAGCTATTATCCCACTGAATTGGAGTTGGCGTCCAAGCACCTTCAAGACCAGATGTTATGGTATATTCACCGTTCCCGGTTCCGAAGCTATTCGCCCATCCAAACCCTTGCTGTTCAACTGGAGCACCTTCTGGTTCTACACCAACATGTGCTGTATCACCAGCACCGTGTGTCTTACCGAAAGTGTGACCACCTGCAACAAGTGCTACCGTCTCTTCATCGTTCATAGCCATTCGAGCAAAAGTTTCGCGAATGTCACGTGCTGAAGCAAGAGGATCTGGCTTACCATTAGGACCTTCTGGGTTAACATATATTAGACCCATCTGAACCGCAGCTAATGGATTGTCAAGCTGACGATCACCAGTGTAGCGTTTATCTCCTAACCACTCTGTTTCTGGGCCCCAGTAGATATCTCCTTCTGGCTCGAATACGTCTGCACGACCACCACCAAAACCGAAAGTTTTAAAGCCCATAGTCTCAAGTGCAACATTACCAGTAAGAATCATAAGGTCTGCCCATGAGAGCTTATTCCCGTATTTCTGTTTGATTGGCCAAAGAAGACGTCGGGCCTTATCAAGGTTTCCGTTATCTGGCCAGCTGTTCAGAGGAGCCATTCTTAACGTTCCTGCTCTTGCACCACCTCGGCCGTCTTGAATACGGTAAGTACCCGCACTGTGCCATGCCATTCTGATGAAGAATGGACCGTAATGACCGTAATCTGCCGGCCACCAATCTTGAGAATCAGTCATTAAATGAGCTAAATCCTTCTTTAACTCATCATAGTTGATTGAAGCAAATGCCTTTCTGTAATCAGTATTTGCTCCTGTAGGTTTCATTTCAGAAGTGTTCTGATGAAGCATTCTGAGATTCAATTGCTCAGGCCACCAATCTGCGTTCGAAAATCCTCCCGCAGCCGTGTGACGGTGCTTAGCCCCCATTACTGGGCACTTTTCAATTCCTTCGTTTGTATCGTGTGAGTGCATAGTAAAATTTTTTGCAAATTAATTCATATTCAGTGTGATAGAAACACTTTCAAATAAGTTGTATTAATTGAATTATAAGATAATCTTATAAACTGAAATCGCTCTAAAGTTTTTTATTATAGTTCGTTCTGAAATGCCTTCTCAGCAGCGATTCTTCCACTACTCATTGCGGCATTCAGTGAAGGGTAAAGCAAGTAATCTCCTGAACGGATGACACTCTGATTATTTTTTGACGAATCAGGTTTGAGGCGGATTTCAGAAATAACAGGGAGCGCCTTTTCGATCTTATAATGCTTAACAAGCTTTCCAGCTTCAATTCCCGAACGCGTCTTAATCTCCTCTCTAATCAATTCCTCAAGACGATCTGAATCTTCTGACACACCAATAACGGTAGCAGAAAGAATAGCAGTGTTGCCACCTTGGAGAACATGCATTGAATTCACTGAATTTGATTCAGGAAACAATCCAATCACATTCTTTAATTTCTCAGAATACTTAGATGCTTTGGGTAATTCAAAGTAAAATACCTCAGTACCATGCCACTTCTGATCCTTTTCTGCAAAAGTTTGTATCACCTTATCGTGTCGATCTTTAACCTCCTCAATCGTTACTTTATGATTCAATAACACCTTTGTTTTTGTAAGCTTGGCAGAGAGTTGGTCAATTACTGACTGCATGCCTCCTTTCGGAAAAGCCGCATAACCATTAGCAAACATGTGAAAAACGAACTCAAACTGTTTCACTGAAGTTTGAAGCTCTTTTTCTAAGAAAATACCTCCATAAAAAGGTTTGAAAAATTGATTAATAAATCGCTCACTGTATTTCGAATAGAGGGATTCAAGGGTCGATTGATCGCGTTGATTGAAGATTTCCTCTACCGGTAAACCGCTAATTCTTCGCTGTTCAACAAGTAGCTTAATTTTATCGAGTAGACTTGCAGAGTTCGTTTTGATGGTAGGCCACAAAAAAGAAGGATCTCTAAAGGCATCTCCGATAAGTTCCACCTTACCATCTTTTCCAAAGATATAGGCTCCCGGCCTGAAGTAATGTAATTCGAGCGCCGACAGATCTAGGTACTTGACAACTTCCGGATAGGCTGTTAGAAGCACCTGAAACCCATGGTCGAGGGGAATGTCATCAAAAAAATCTGATTTAACCCGGCCCCCTAATCGGTCTGTAGATTCATATAGGGTAGGGAAAACGCCTTTTGCTTCAAGTTCTAATGCAGCAATAATACCACTGATACCACCACCAAGGATGGCAATGTCAGAAGAGGATGTGGACATTTAAACCGTAGGAACGTGCTTAATGCGCTTTTCGATTTTCTGTTTTTTAGCTGTTACGCGCTTCATCCATTCCATGAGATCAGGATCCTTAGACTCCTTGTAAATCTCATTAATCGCAAGAACTAAGGCTTTACCCTCTCTTGAATATTTTACACGATCACTGGTGCTCATGTGACTCATGGCAAGTTGCTCGTATTCTTCAGCTTGTGTCAGTAAATCTTCTACAAAATTGTTCATCGAATTTCTTAAAAGGTTAAACAAATATGGGTTAAAAATGTGAGAATGTCTAACCTTAGCGGCAAAGTTTAATAAAAGATTAAGAATTAGCCAAATTACTGACCGATCTCTCTTGCCTCAAAATCAACGATTTCCGTATATTCAAAACGGTAATCAACCTCAATGGGATTGCAGCATACCTCGCAATCTTCGACATAGACTTGTCTACCATCGATAGGGTCCAAAATCATTGAAATTTCTTCCCAACAGTAGGGGCACTGAAAAAAATGCTCAAACATTTATTTAGGCATTAAAGGATTCGATTTGATCACTAATCGATTCCCATTCTTTCATTTTCGTTTCTAACTCGGCCTTTAGCTCCTGATAACGATCCATATAACCACTGGTCTTAACGAGTTCCTCATATCGTTCTAAAAGCTCCTGGTCTTTTGCAGCGATCGCTGTCTCCAATTCTGTGATTCGCTTTTCAATAGAACCCAGTTTATTACTAAGGGTTTTTAATTTCTTCTGATCAGCGTAGCTTATCTCATTAGAAGGCTTATCTGCACTCTTAGTGTCAGAAGTTTGACTTTTAACCGTTGCCTTTTCAACTTCTCTAAAGTCATTCACCTTTCGCTGCTCCAAATAAAAATCAATATCTCCCAAATAAGGTTTCACTTTATGATCTCTAAATTCAAAAACCTGATCTGTAAGCCCTTGTAGAAAATCACGGTCATGAGAAACAACGAGTAGGGTACCTCCAAAATTGAGAAGTGCACGTTTCAATACCTCCTTCGATTTAATATCTAAGTGGTTAGTAGGCTCGTCCATCACCAGCACATTGAAAGGCTGCAGTAATAATTTAGCAAGAGCGAGTCGATTGCGCTCACCTCCCGACAACACTTTTACTTGTTTATCCACATCGTCGCCTCCGAACAGAAATGAACCTAAAATATCTCGAACCTGAGCTCGGTTTGATTCGTTGGCCGCGTCGATCATGGTATCTAATAGTGTCTTTTCACCATCTAAGTATTCTGCCTGGTTTTGGGCAAAGTATCCGATTTCAACATTGTGTCCCAGTTTAAATTGTCCCTGGTGCGCTAACTCACCGACAATGATCTTAGCAAGGGTAGATTTACCTTGACCGTTTTGACCGACAAAGGCGGTTCTCGATCCTCGTTCAAGAAGAAAAGAAACTTCATTGAGCACTAAAGATTCACCATAAGACTTAGAAACCTTGTCGAGTTCTAAGATGACTTTACCGGGTTGTTTAGATACCGGGAAACGAACGTTCATAACGGCTGTATCAGTGCCGTCCACTTCAATTCGATCAATCTTATCGAGCTTTTTGATCAGCGACTGAGCCATCGAGGCCTTGGTTGCCTTCGCTCGAAATTTTTCGATCAATTTTTCGGTCTGTTGAATTTGCTTCTCTTGGTTCTTAAGCGCATTCATCTGCTGCTCTCTAATTTCCTCTCTAAGCGCTAAGAATTGGGTATAAGGTTTTTGATAGTCGTAGATTCGACCTAAAGAAATTTCAATCGTTCGATTCGTGACGTTATCTAAGAACATACGGTCATGAGATACGATCACTACCGCTCCTGGATACGAGTTCAAGAAGGTCTCTAACCAAAGTATCGATTCAATATCTAGATGGTTTGTAGGCTCATCGAGAAGTAAAACGTCATGCCTTTGAAGAAGTAATTTGGCGAGTTCGATTCGCATACGCCATCCGCCAGAAAAGGTGTCAGTTAAGCGATCAAAGTCAGTTCGTTTAAACCCGAGACCCTGTAAAACGCGTTCTGTTTCTCCTTGATAGTTATAACCCCCTAGTATTTCATATCGCGAATTCAAATCACTCACCGCTACCATTAGATCGTGATACTCCTCACTTTCATAATCGGTTCTTGTGGCCAACTCGTGATTGACAC
>DFQX01000013.1:14356-28739 GCA_002381155.1 Flavobacteriaceae bacterium UBA3478
TCCATCTCTCGCTCTACACTCTTTATTTCTGAAAACGCTTCATAAGATTCTTCGAGAACAGTACGTCCCTGAACGAAATCAATGTCTTGCTTTAAAACGCCAATGGTAATATTTCGATCACAAGCAAGTGTACCTTCATCAAGATCTAGCTCTTTAGAAAGCACCTTGAGCATGGTCGATTTTCCGGCGCCATTCTTGCCAATTAAACCCACTCGGTCACCAGGACTAAGTTTATAACTAACTCCCTGAAACAAATAGGTGCCAGAAAATGATACAGCGGCGTTGTGTAAATTTAACATGGGCGCAAAGATACCACATCAGCTTACAAAATAAAGCTAGGTAACACAGGTTACTTTCAATACTTTCAGAGTCAGCTATCTTTGAATTACAAAGCGCAAAACCATGTTTAAAAAGGGAACTAAACTCTACAGTATTTTCGGCTCCAAATGCCCAAAATGCCATGGAGAGAGTATGTATAAAAATCCGAATCCTTTCAATATAGCTAGGGTGTACGATATGCCCGAAAGATGTTCAAAATGTGGTGCCAAGTATAAAATCGAACCGTCGTTTTTCTACGGAGCAATGTACGTTAGTTATGCACTTGGAGTTGCTATTGCTGTGACAGCGTTTATTACTAGTCGCTTCATCATTGGCACTAGCATGGTCACGGCATTTTTAAGCATTATCGGTTCTATTGTACTTCTAATGCCCGTAAATATGCGTTTGGCCCGAAATATCTGGATTAACTTTTTTATAAGCTATGATCCTGAGGCGGCCAAAGTGAGCCAAAACGATCAATAGAGATTTCGTGAGGTAAGGGCTGTTGCGCTTCGATATGTTGAAACAACTGTTTTGAGTTAATCGGGCCAATCATTACGCCTCTAGATCCCATTCCATTAAGTATATGGCAATTCAGGTAGGCTGGATGCGTACCCACTAAGGGTTTTCGATCGGTAACCGTAGGTCTAACTCCTGCTACATGATCAATCACTTCAAAGGGTAATTTCAAAAACTTCTGAAGCTTTTCAATGAGTTCTTGTTTCGACGCTTCAGTGGGTATATTCGTCTTATCCTTCCACTTGTAAGTTGCTCCTACACGGTACAAATCCTTTCCTACCGGAATGATAAAAACCCCTGACTTAATAACTCTAGTTTCATCGAGTCCCTCGCAACGAATAAGCAGTAACTCCCCCTTAGTCCCATTCAATGGCAAATAATTAAAAAAAGGATTTTGCTTGAGTCCATAACCCTCGGCAAAAACAATATGTTTCGAGCGAATCTCACCGTAGCTGACCCCTTCGCTGAATTGCAAGCGATCATAATCAAATCGCTCTTCAAACAGTTGATTCTGTTTTTTCAAATAGGCTTTGTAAGCTGACCTAAGTAGCGCTGTGTCTAATTTGCCCGTTTCTAAAACCTCTGCAAGTTTGTAGGGGGCTTCGATACCTTCGTTGGTATTCACTTCGAAGCCATCTTTCATAAAACGCTCATACCCTCTCTTATCACGAGCCTCGTACCAAGCATTTTGTTCTGAGGGCGTGTTCAAAATTCGCAAAGTGGGTATTTTTTGGTCGATTTCAACCCCTAGAAAAGACGCTAATTCTTCATAGAAAGGCATAGCGTAGTCCAGTTGCTCAGCGGCATTATAGGCAAGAGTAAATCGCTTTAATATTAAGGGGTTATACAGCCCTCCTGCTACTTCTGAAGCACACTGAGATTCATCACTAACAACCAAAAAAGATCGATCACGACGCCTTAACTGTTCGGCAAAACAGATTCCCGCTAAGCCTGAGCCGACAATAATATAATCGACTTCAGTAGACAAAATTATTGTTGTTTAGTGGGATTAAGAACCGTGGTCTGATTCTCCTCTTTCTTCTTGCCTTTGAACAGATCAAACAAACGCTTACGCTGTGCTAATCGCTCTTCCTCGGCAGCTGTACCTGAACTGAAATCAGGAAACTGTAGGTCACGCTGTAAAGCAGCAATATCGTCTAGTTCATTATCTGTCTTATAAATTTCAGCTGTAAAGGTTCGTGTATTCAAGATACGATCGAAAGATACCGGAAAATTAGTATTCACTGCATTAAACGAGGGTGTTGCAGCAAGTAAAGGCCTAACGTCAGGGTACCATACCCAGAATAACTCTACTAAATACTCCTCACCTGATTCACTGTCTACTTGATCAATAAAATTTACATCGGGGGCTACAGGAGCAATTCCTAGGATACGATAACGTAACTCCGACCTTCTCTTGTCAAAATACCAAACGCCTTTGACTCGATATTCTTTAATATCATAAGCCGATATATCCCGTTGAGCAATGTAAGCCTCAGTTAATGCCTTTCCTTGGTTGAGTAATTCAAAACCGGCAGAGGTGGTATCTCTTTTTTGAATAGCGGGCAATAGGTCTTCGAATTGTCTCGTTTCTTCAAAATACGAATCTGAATAAGCGCGAAGACGACCAGATTTAAGGGCCTTTAATAAGGTGTAGTAAAGAGAACGCTTTTCAGTACGAAGGGTATCTACGGGATAATAAAGCACTTTATTAGTCTCGTCCTCTAGATTCACCTTTTCCCAAACGATTCTTGACCACAATATAGAGCGATCAGCAACGTTTTCATATCGGATAATCGACTCGTTATCATCAGGTGCCAATGCCTTGTCTTCAGCCTTAGGAACTTGAAACAGTTTAGCATTTCCCTGTGCGTTCACAGCAGTGGTGAAAAATAGGGTTAAGGCCAGTACTAATAAAACTCTCATCGCAGTGATCAGTTAATAATTTCAACAATTACCTGCGCGGCAGGCTTTAAAAAATAAGAAGTATCTGTGGTCGGATAGGTTTTAATATCAAAGATTCGAACCACATCTCCACGAGAAGCTCTTCGTATTGCAGAGACCGCTTTCGCATCCATTCGGCTTCCTTTAACTTCGATAGTAGGCTGGTTGGGTATCTTCATTTTGAAACCACTCACGGCAATCGGCAGATCAAAATCAAAATCAACAAGCTCTGCTCCTACAATCGTTTTTTCAAGTTCAGATCGTGACATTCGCACACTTCCGAACTCACCTCGAACCGTTCCGCTTGGTGCGGGGACATCTTTTATTCTGAATTGAGTAGTGGTCGTTACTTGGCTTCCGTCAGGCAATTCACCTTTCGCCTCAATTCTCAAAAACTCTCCTCGCGAGGGTCTTACGGTATAACTACTACCACCTAACGCCTTTAAACCAGGCGCAGTTGCCTTAACCTTGTTGTTGGGAATACCAGGGATAGAAATAGTCATTGGGTTATCTACTCCACGATAAACCACATTCATTTTATCCGCTGAAATTACCGCGGTATTCGGTTTAGCTATTGATGAAAATGATAAATTAACTGGAACCTCTGTTTCTTCACCATTTTCAAGGAATAATAAACGTCCTTCTAGCCTATGATCTCCCGGATTTCCCGCAGCTACGTTCAATCGAACGCGACCCTCCTCAATAAAGAAATCCTTATCTGCATCGAGTGCCACACCGTCTAATTTCAAGCTAACCTCATTAGGGCGTGTTGTTCCATCTTTACGCCCAAGGACGATTGCTCCGTCAAAAGACTCGTCAGAAAAATAAGCTCCTTTTGATTGTTCTAAAAGCGCAGTGTAGTTGGTCATTGAAACCTCTCTGGTTAATTGACCCTCTAGTAGCGATTGTAAAATTTCTTGCTCCGTCGCTTCAACATCCGATTGAATCGCACTAATCTTGGTAAGAGATGCAACAAGCGGAAACCCTTCAAAATGGTAATTCAACCATCCAAGCTTTTGACCGTCACGATTAGTGACTTCATAATCCCCATCTCCGGTTTCAAATCGCTCGGTCACAGCAGCTCTTAGAGTCTCATTCTGCTCTGGAATAATGCGAAGGAGTTCACCTTTAAAAGCTTCAATGTTAGCTATAAATGCGGTTCCTTCGTCTGTTAAACGTTCCCCTTTAAAAAATTTCGTATCTAGATAGTTGCTCAAGTCCATCACTTCGTAATCCGATGGATCTTTTACAGTAGCTAACATTTCAGATTTCAGAGTCTCCAAATAAGAAGAGAGACTGGTAGCAGCCTTTTCTAAGTCAAGGGCATTCTGATATAACGGACCAAATTTAGCCGGATTCTCATTAGCCTTCTGTTGCAACGAAAGCAGATACTGGGTATTACTTGTTGAAGTCTTTTCAACGTTACTTTCGAATTTCTCATTGAGCAAACCAAATCCTGACAAAACCTCCTTACTCATATTCAACGCCAGCATTGCGATGAACACAAGATACATGAGGTTAATCATGCGCTGTCTTGGTCCTAGTCTTGAAGCCATACCTATTTTTTAAGAGCGCTTAACATGCCGCTATACACTTCGTTGAGTCCTTTAATGTTCTCAACCAATGGAACTAATTGAGATTGAAGAAGTGCCGTTTGCTCTGCTAATTCTCTGTCGAGATTAGATTTCTGAGTATTGGTTTCGACCTGTGAGGCATACATTTGCTGTAGTGATTGCAAGTGCTCGGTTGTTTTAGCTAACTCTTGCGCGTATTTTTCAGTTTGACCTAATGCCTCTACTGAAGGCTGGATTTGCTTTGCAAGCTGTTCAAAATTTTCAATGCTCTGAGCCAGTCGCTTCATGAGATCAGCATCAACCTTCGCCTCGTTAAGTAGGGAGTCAATTCTTTTAGATAAGAGCCCTTCAGGCGTTTCAGGAACAGTGCCAGCCGCTCCACCTTTCAATTGAGGATAAACACGCGACCAATCGTAATCTTCTTCAGGTTTTTCAAAAGCTGAAATACCAAAAATAACCGCCTCTGTAATTAGTCCAATACTGAGCAGAACAGAACCGTTCAGAAATCCGATCTCAAAGTGGGTTAACTTAAAAAGCGCTCCTAAAATCACGACTGATGCGCCGAGACCATAGGCCATATTCATTGTTTTTTTCGAAAGCATATCAACGATCTTTAATTGTCAAGTTTTGGGGGCACGTAATCGCGAACGGTTCTAAAACCGATGTAGGCACGTGCTGAATCTTTATTTTCGTAATCACGAGTACTTACTCTGATGAAGTAGGCGATATCTTTCCAAGATCCACCGCGGATGGTTTTCTTTGGATTTTCAGGGTCAACATAATTAGGATTGAGTGGAGAGGTAAATTCGTAACTATCCGGATTGTAGGTTGAAGCCGTCCACTCAGCTACGTTACCAGCAATGTGGTATAGCTTAGAACTCCCTGAATGAAAATACTTAGCATCCTTAACCTTAGCCGCATAGACCTCGCCATCGGCATCATAACCATCATCAGGTTTGAAATTTGCTCGGTAGCCATTGTTCTTATGGATCACATCCTCGCCCTCCCATGGATAGATTAAATCAGAATCTCCATTTCGAGCAGCAAATTCCCACTCTGCTTCAGTAGGTAAGCGATAGGCAGGCACCGCTGGCTTTCCAAGTTTTTCGTAGTTCTCGTTAATTGCATAGGTTTTGAAGTCACAGTAAGCTTTCGCTTGCTCCCAATTCACCCCAACTATCGGGAAATCATCATACTGCTCATGCCAGAAGTATTCTGTGAACATTTGCTCGTTCAGTGAGTATTCGAAATCTTTCATCCAAGCAAGTGTGTCAGGATACACAGATACCACCTCTTCGCGAACAAAATCAATCGGATTTTGTTTTGGGTTCTTTGATGCCTCCTTGGCATCGAACCACGTGTATTTATATTTTAATTGCTTGACATCAAGCATGCGCTTACCATTGTAAGTTTCCCACTTCTCCAAAAACAACGAGTCCATAACCTCTGCATAGTAGATGTCTGGATATTGCTCAGGCTCCCACTCTAAATCTACATCCCAGTTCAGTTTTCTACCCGCATAGATATCGTCACTGAAGAGAAGGTAATTTTCATAATAATACTTATCGGCAACCTTGGCGGTGTCAAGGGGTAAAAAAGCGTAGCGTCCGATTCCTTCATCTTCAGCGGTAAGCCCTAAATCCTCAGCGAGACGAGCCAGCTTTGTACGAGCAATCGAATCGCGTACATATTTTACGAATCGACGGTACTCTTTATTCGACACCTCAGACTCATCAATCAGAAAATTTTTAATCGTGACTTCTTTTCGGGGGGCGTCTTTTACTCCATAAGGATCATCCGCAGTACCCATAGTGAATGTACCGCTAAAAGGACCAATCATTATGTCCTCTGAACCTTTCGGTTTACGCAAATCGTAAGGGCCTTTTTGAGCCACAGTCTCAGCCACAAAAAGCAGCGTACAAAAAAGAAAGAGAAACTTAGTAACAGTAGAGGTAGTCAACTTCATCAGATTTTCTGTGGTATGAATATCAAATATAACAATTTACTGCATCGATCTTCTAAAAGCCGACATCCAACGTTCAGGCACTTCATTATCAAGAGCCTTGCGATAATCTGACTCTAAACAGGGTACTAAAAGCGGCTTATCGGTGGGTCTTGCAGCCTTTTCGAAGCCTCCTTTTGGAACTTGCATCCACCAGCGCTCAGTTTGAAGTGATTTAAAAAAAACCAGATGCTCTACATCTGTGGGGACATTGAATTTTAAAAAGTCAGGGTTTTCAGCAGTCGGTTCTTCATAGGTTCTGAGCGAATATCCTTCCATGAAATACCAGATCATCTGTGCCGCGAGCGCATTCGACTTGGCGTTGTTAACCACCTCATAGATACCAGCTACTTTAAGGGTGTCCCCGATCCCAGCATATCGCATAAGTGCACAAATCTCACGACCGGTAAATCCGTTTGGTGAAGCCTCACTAACCTCGCCAAGAGCACTAGCCTCAACGCTTTTCATGTCAACACTGAGCAGATCAACCGATCGTAACAAGGGCTCAACGGCTCTAATATCAGAAGTTAAAGCACCTAAACGATACAATTCGAAATGCAATTGATCAAGCAAATCAAGTTCTTCTTGAGCTACAAAATAAGATTGGTAACCCATTTGGGTAAGGTGATACAAGTGGTTCGGAGGCTTCGTAATAATGCGCGAAAGATAGGCCTCAGGGGCAACCATCTCCTCGCCAATACTCAAATCAAACTTAGCATCTACATGAGCCAAGTGAACCATCTTACCCGATTGGTCGAATCCGCGATAAGTAGCATAAGTCAATCCTTGTACTGAACCAATAACAATCAGTGTACAATCTAGTTTGAGTAACTCTTCTACTACTGTGGTGAGAAGGTATTCGGTATCTTCGAGAGTATCGCCAGCGGTGATCGAACCTAAGTCGACCAAATTGACCGCCCAGTTACCCATGAATAACGGATACAAGGCATTTCTAAAAGCCGAAGCGTCAAAAATTTCTGTGCGTTTACCAAAGGCAGTGCGCTGCTCTTCTACAGTTAATAGTACAAGAGAACCGTTTTTAATTTCTGGGACTCCTGATTTTACGGTATGCTTTACAAACTGCTTACCGAGGCTTTGATCGGGCTGAAGCTCGTTGTGGGCCAGCACCGAATCACTAATTGGCTGAAGAAAATCAAAGGTCATTGATGTTACTTTTTAGCCGATGGTTTTTTACGCGTTTTCTTAGCAGGTTTAGCAGCTTCTATCATAGACTTAGCCTCTTCTAAACTAATCGCAGTTGCATCAATTTCTTTACCCAATTCAACTTTTAATTTTCCACTGATGATATGATGCCTGCCCCATCGAGCCTTTTCAATACGAACACCTTCTTCAGGCCATGAAGCAATCAATTTCTCCCGCTCTTTAATTTTCTTCTCCTCAATGAGAGCCACCATATCTGCTTCACTGAGATGGTCAAAGTCATAGCGCTTATTGACGTTTATAAAAAGACTATTCCATTTAATGAAAGGACCGAAACGACCCGTTCCTTTGGTAACACCATGCCCTTCATATTCAAAGATTGGGGCATCGGCCACCTCTTTTTCCTTTACAAGTTCAATCGCGCGATCCAATGTAATTTCAAAAGCGCTATCTTCCTGACTCATAGAGACAAATTTCTTTCCATACTTTACATACGGACCAAATCGCCCAATGTTAGCCTCTAAGGTCTCTCCATTATATTCTCCAAGGGTTCGCGGAAGTTTGAAGAGGTCTAAGGCCTCTTCAAAGGTGATACTAGTAATAGATTGATGGGAAAGTAAACCTGCGTATCGTGGAGACTGCTCATCATCGGGGCTTCCGATCTGCGCCATAGGACCAAAGCGTCCTAAACGAACAATAACTTGGCGACCGGTATCTGGATCAGTACCTAGAAGTCGCTCACCACTAGCGCGCTCAGCAGTGTCTTTTACTTTATCTACGGTCGGATGAAAATCATCATAAAACGCTCTCATCAAATTTCTCCAGGCAATTTCACCTGCAGCAATTTGGTCAAATTTCTCCTCCACCTCAGCTGTAAAATGATAGTCTACAATCGATGGAAAGTGTTCAACTAAAAAATCACTAACCACAAAACCAATATCCGTAGGAACTAGTTTACCTTTATCTGCACCAACCTTTTCGGTTAAGGTTTTAGATACGATTTCATTTTGTTTTAACCTCAGCTCCCGATAAGCTCTATCATTACCTTCTATAACTCCCTTTTCAACATATTTTTTATCCATTATACGACTAATGGTAGCCGCATAGGTTGAAGGTCGACCGATACCTAATTCTTCTAACTTTTTAACTAGTGATGCTTCAGAATATCGGTAGGGTGCGCGAGTAAATCGCTCGGTAGCATGAAGACTTTGAAGATTTAATTCATCCCCAATCGCCATAGTTGGCAAGAGACCGCCCTCTTCATCATCTTGATCATCTGTACCTTCTAAATAAACTTTCAAAAACCCTTCAAAGGTGATCATTTCGCCTTGAGCAGCAAATAGATAATCATGAGTAGAAGCTGCGATTCCTACTTTCGTTCGTTCCAATTGAGCATCGCTCATTTGAGATGCTAACGTTCTTTTATAAATGAGCTCATAAAGTCGTGCCTCATCTCTCCCAAGATTTGGTGATTTATTGCTCATCTGTGTCGGCCTAATGGCCTCGTGTGCTTCTTGGGCACCCTTTGATTTGGTATTGTAGGAACGAACTTGAAGATAATCACTACCGTATTGGTCTTCAATTTCAGTACTAATCATGGCAATAGCTTCTGACGATAGATTTACACTATCGGTTCTCATGTAGGTAATGAGTCCGGCTTCATATAAACGCTGAGCAACCTGCATGGTTTTTCGAACCGGAAAGTATAATTTTCTCGAAGCCTCTTGTTGAAGCGTCGAGGTGGTAAAAGGAGCGGTAGGAGACTTCTTGGCAGGTTTTTTCTCGAGCGAAGAAACTGTAAAAACTGCTAATTTATTTTTTTCCAAAAACTGCTCAGCAGATTCAAAATTCTCAAAATCTTTAGTCCCTTTAGCCTCTAGCTTAGAACGATCACTCGTCTGAAAGAAGGCCTTAACTTTAAAACTAGGTTCGGGCACGAACCCTTGAATTTCTCTTTCTCGTTCTGTGATAAGTCGCAAGGCAACTGATTGTACACGGCCTGCAGAAAGTCCTGGCTTTACTTTTCTCCATAAAACAGGTGAAAGCTCATAGCCTACGATGCGATCTAACACTCTTCTCGCTTGTTGAGCGTCTACCAGATTACCGTCAATGTTTCGGGGATTTTGAATTGCTCTCTCAATCGCAGATTTCGTAATACTATTAAATACAATTCGTTTGGTTTTAGATTCTGGAAGTTCTAGGGTTTCCATAAGGTGCCAAGAGATCGCTTCTCCTTCGCGGTCTTCATCACTTGCGAGCCAAACGGTTTCAGCTTTTTGAGCTAAAGTTTTTAATTTTTTTACCTGTGGCTTTGATCGATCACTAACTACATAGTTAATCGCAAAATCATTCTCAATATCAATACCCATATCGCTTTCAGGAAGATCTGCGATATGACCATAACTACTCTCTACAACAAAGTCTTTCCCTAAAATTTTCTCAATCGTCTTGGCTTTCGCCGGTGACTCTACAATCACTAAATTTTTTGCCATAGCGGGTTTTTGATTCAAGACAAAAGTAGAACCTTTTTGATCACTGATTTTACATCACTTAACAACCTATCAATAAATAAAATTTTAAATCGCTGTAAATCAGTTTTTTACATTTGTTGAATTTTCTGATCTATCCAATTGATTCTTCGATTAAGGTAATCTTTAAGCGCAGAAATCTCTGAATCATAATTTACATCTATACCAATCCACTTTTCAAAGTTGCGCCCAATCGCTCCTGAATCTTTGAGTGTTTTCACATCTGAGTCTATTAGATTTTCTATCGAGGAGATTTGAAGAGGACCTGAACGCAATGTCTGCCAACGACTTTTTAAAAGCGACTTAAAGGATTCATCTTCTAAAAGAATATCCCACCAGAAGGGAACCATCCATGCATCACCACTGATGTAATCGTTAAAATTCGCAATCCAATCTGATTCTGGAACTCGATTCCATTTTCGATGGTAACCTATATTTAAATCCCAAACAGGCCCAAGATGAATCGGTCCATTGCGGTCTTTGTACAAAAAAGTACTTAAGCGATATGCGTCTTCATTCATGGTTAGTTCATTAAGAATGAAATAATCTACAAAGCTTTGTAGATCAATAAAATTCGTATATAAACCGTCTTTAGCGAGCAGTGCACGCTCGAATTGACCGATCTCAGATTGGATATAATTTTTCTGTTCAGGGGTAATTAATTGATAGTCGGGGTACTCGTAGACAAAATAAGTCTCTAAATACTGACTAGAGTGATAGGGAGGACCAAACGGCGCTTCCTGTAACTCCTGTCCAAAAACGCTAAAATCAGATCTAAAGCTTACCGCCTCTGTATATCTAGCATCATCATCCCAGTTGCTATCAAAATAAGAAAGTGGCTGACCTACTCCTACCTCACTTCCAGAAGTTTTATCAATTTTCAAAATATAACCTCCTGTAATATTATCTCCATTATTATCCGCGGTAGAAATCGATTGAATATTTATCCGATTCTCGTCACGCTTCAACTTTTCCATGAGCAAATAAATACCCAAGTATTGGTCATTAATTTCTAACTCAACAAAGCGAGATCGAGCCGCGTAATTACCCATTGATCGAAATAACTCATAACCCAGACGATGAAACAAAAATGTAGTGTCAAAAAGAGTATTGGTTGAAGCCCTAAAAACCTGCCCCATTAGAATCCAATCTTCCTCTGATGGCATTCCCAAAACCTCTACCGATAGATCATTACCAGTTTCATCCCAAGTTTCAACTCCATAGGATTTCTTATCTGAAAGCCGGTAAGAAGTTGACCCTCGGTATTCAATTCCCATTAACTGAGTATGAGTAAGCTGATTACGCTCGAAAATTCGCATTTCTCCCCCAACTTTAGGTTCATTGAGAACCGGAGCATCAGTTAAAATCTGAACATAGGGTAATAAATCACTTGAACGATTCTTAGCGCGCTCAGGGACCTCAATATTGCTTGTTTTAAGCTCACTAGTACAGGAAGCAAGAATCAGTAGAAGTGACAAAAAAGAAAAACAGGAAGGTTTTATAGTCATCGCTGAGAGTGATTTTTAAGTAGTAACTTTAGACAAATCTAACTTATGAATTTTCTACGACTGCTAGAATCTGGAGATATGGGCTTAAGATTCTTGATTACCTTATTATTTGTGAGTCTTCTTATTGCATTAGGTAGCTTCAAAAAAGAAAATCCAAAGCGTAACACCTATACCTATTTTGTTATCAGTACGGTCGTTTTTTTCTTGTGTTTCACACTAAACACCATTGACCTAAATCTGGGTATGGCCCTTGGGTTATTTGCCATCTTTGGCATCATTCGTTATCGCACAGAGACGATCAAAGCCCAAGAAATGACCTATCTATTTGCTTTCATTGGGCTGGCTGTAATTAATTCTCTAGCACCCTTTGACCCAGTGAGTGAACTACTACCCCTTAACATATTAATTACTCTAAGTATTGCTGCAGCACAAAAAGTTCTTCTAGATCGCGATATTGAGGTCGCTCAAAAAGAAAAGCTTTCGAAGACTGTAGTTGTTTTACCTTTCAATCAAGGGGATGTTTTTGATCAAGCTGCACTTAAAGAGCGCCTAGAGCGTCAAATTCAGAAGAAAATCAAGCAAATAGATCTTAGTCGTATTGACGAAGAGCTAAATCAAATTACCTACACCATATACCATTAAACGATGCTTAGAAAAATTATATTACCCCTTGTTATATTAAGTTCATTTCATCTTAGCGCTCAGAGCTCAAATCGACAGTGGCTTTCACTCTCTTACGAGGCCTTTGAATCTAAACAAAGTAGTCTTTCTCTTAGTCAACGACTGCGATGGCAGGATGAAGAATTTCATCAATGGATCAGTGAAATAGATTATAAAACTGATTTAGGTAACGATTTTTCTGCAGGAGTTGAATTTCGTTATATCCTAGAAAGCGACAGAACCGGAGCGGTTCAAGGTAACCGATCTGCTGGCAGAGTTCGATTCAATCTTTATCACGAAACAGAAACAGGCCTATTCGATTTAGAGAATAGAGCAGGCATACAATACAAGCGAAGATTTGATGATCAGAAAGAGGATTTGGCCTTACGCTTTAGACCACAAATCACTCCGAAGATTCGAAACTTCAAACACGATCCAAATCTGAGGGTAGAGTGGATTCAAAACCTAAGTGAATCAAAAGATTACAGCATTCGTTATGGAATTGATTTTCCATTTAAATTCGACAAAAATCGATTAAAAGTCGGATACTTCATGGAGACTGCCAACCTTGGAGGTGAACAGCACGTGTTGTATTTAGGGTACAAGTTCGGTCGGTAATTTAATTTCATTCTAAGAAAGGATTCTCTTTGTTTTACGCATAGAAATAACCTATCATTCATTGCGACTCAAACTAACCTTATTTTTTCTACTGTTGGCCTCATTTACTTATAGTCAAGGTGAGGCTCTTGAGTTAACGATGAACCTAAACACGATATCGGAGACCCACGCTGCAGTGCAATCTGACAACTTATTCACCACTAGTAGAAGCTATATTGAGACCGGTATTGGTCTAGAGTTAACCACGAGGAAAGCACACTGGAAGCTATTCACTAATATAGGTTTGATTAATGGTGGCTCTATCAGTAACCGTATTGGTGATCTTTATCTAGCATCGGGTATTGATGCGCAAAATACGTTTCGTATGCAGAACCTATGGCTGGGTTATGAAAACGAAAAACAAAATTTTCAAATCAGAATAGGAAACCAAGCCGTTGATGATCTATTCATGGTGAGTAATCGAAGTAATTTTTTCATTCATGGTGCTGCCGCTTATGTATTTACCTTTTCAATGAATGCACCTCAATGGCCTGTCGCATCACTAGGTATATCTTCTAGCCTTAAGCTTTCAAATACTCAAACTCTGAGTTTTGGGATATACGGCTCAGACCCAGAGGTGACTAATGAGTCTATTAATACTAACGGATTTCAACTGAGGAGGAGCTACACGGGTACCCTAAAAATCATAGAATGGCAAACAACTAGGGAAAGCAACCTTTTCAAACTCGGCTTTTTTAGCGACAACAACCGCTTCGGGTTTTATGAAGGATTAACCTCTTCGTTAAATGCTCTTTATTTGATTAGAGAAGGTTTACTAACGAGCCCATCGTCAAGAACAGAGGTATCCTATCACTTCGGCTTCAGCCATGCTTTCAACAATCAAACGGCTCCAATCAATTATGATTTAAGAGGCGCTGTTTTTGCAAGGCCAACCGAATGGAAAAAGGAGGTAACTTTTGCGCTAGGTTATTTTTACCCCCATGTGAATCAAGACTACCTCGAGAACTTAAATATCCGCAGCGAATCCTTTGCAGAATTGAGCGCTTCACTACCTCTAAATAAGAATGCAACTATACAGTTGAGCACTCAATACATCCAAGGGGCAGGAGCAATAGAGGGGGTAAATTCAGATCCAAGCTTTTTAGGAGTTTTAAGATTCTACTACTCATTATAGTTGACACTACCGACATTTTGTCAGTTTTTAGGTTTTTTACGTACCTTTGACCCTCTAAAATTGCGAACTTGAACGAGTTAGAAAAGAATCCAAATCAGTACAACGGCGAAGCCCTAACCTTTGAAAACAAAGGAGGCGACCGTAAGCTTTATATCGAGAGCTACGGATGTCAAATGAACTTCTCAGACAGCGAAATTGTAGCTTCTATTCTGAGTAAGGAGGGATTTAGCACCACTACCATTTTAGAGGAGGCAGATTTAGTTCTTGTCAACACCTGCTCTATTCGCGAGAAGGCAGAGCAAACGGTTCGAAAAAGACTAGAAACTTTCAACGCCGTTAAATCTAAAAAACCAGATATGAAGGTGGGTGTTTTGGGC
>DFQX01000002.1 GCA_002381155.1 Flavobacteriaceae bacterium UBA3478
ACCTTTAGCAGGAATACCATTTTTAGATCTTGGGTGACCTCCTGAAGCACGACCTTCACCACCACCCATTGGGTGATCGACAGGGTTCATAACTACAGGTCTTGTACGTGGACGACGGCCTAACCAACGACTTCTACCAGCCTTACCTGAAACGATTAACTGGTGATCTGAATTAGAAATAGCTCCAATGGTAGCCATACATTCTCCAAGAATCAAACGAGTCTCGCCTGAAGGCAATTTGATCGTTACAAACTTACCGTCCTTCGCCATTAATTGAGCAAAAGAACCAGCACTTCGAGCCATAACAGCACCCTGACCAGGACGAAGCTCGATGCAAGAGATAATCGTACCTAGAGGGATGTCTTTTAGCTTAAGAGCGTTTCCAACATCTGGAGTAGCTCCTTCACCTGCCTGGATTGAAGATCCAACTTCTAGCCCATTTTGAGCGATAACATAACGCTTTTCACCATCAGTATATTGAACTAAAGCGATAAAAGCGGTTCTGTTCGGATCGTACTCGATAGAAAGTACTTCAGCAGCACCTTCTTTCGTTCTTTTGAAATCAATCATACGGTAACGACGCTTGTGACCCCCACCTCTATGTGAAGCGGTCATCTTACCGTCTGAATTACGTCCACCCGATTTTTTTAGGGGAGCTAAAAGGCTTTTCTCCGGCTTAGACGCGGTAATCGCATCAAAACCATTGACAACCTTAAAACGTTGTCCCGGTGTAATCGGTTTTAATTTTCTAACAGCCATTTCAGTATATTATAGATTACTGTAAATATCAATTACTTCACCTTCAGCAACCTGAACAATAGCCTTCTTTAGAAGGTTTGACTTACCGTGCTGAATTCCAGTTTTAGTGTAACGCGTTTTACGCTCTGCAGCATAAATTTGAGTTCTAACCTTATCCACTGTAACGCCGTAGGTAGACTCAACCGCTTCTTTAATCTGGATTTTATTTGCCTTAGGATCTACGTAGAAACCATAACGATTGAAAAGCTCGCCTTCAGCGCTTAACTTTTCAGTAATAATGGGCTTAATAAGAATACTCATACCTCAATTATTTGTTTAAATTGGTTTCAATAGCCTCGATTGCACTCTCAGAAAGAACAACATTTGCAGCATTAACAATGCTATAAGTGTTTAATTCTGAGCTAGTTACAACTTTAGACTGCTCTAAATTACGAGACGACAAATATACGTTTTTGTTAGCGTCAGCCAAGACAAAAAGTGACTTTTTAGCCTGAATACCAAGTGATTCCAAAACTGAGATGAAATCTTTCGTCTTTGGTGCATCAAATGCAAGGTCTTCAATAACCATTAATGCATTCTCCTTTGCCTTCAGACTTAATGCTGATCTACGAGCAATACGCTTAACGTTTTTATTCAATTTTTGGTCATAACCATGAGGTCTTGGTCCAAAAATTCTACCACCTCCTCTAAACACAGGAGACTTAATAGAACCAGCACGTGCGGTACCCGTTCCTTTTTGCTTTTTAAGCTTTCTGGTACTACCAGCAATCTCTCCACGCTCTTTAGCACTGTGATTCCCCTGACGCTGATGCGCTAGGTATTGCTTCACATCTAAATAAATAGCATGCTCATTTGGCTCAAAACCAAAAATATCGTTCGAAAGCTCTACGCTACGACCGGTTTCTTTTCCGTTACGATCTAATACTGCTACTTTCATTACTTCTCGATTGTTACGTATGCATTTTTATGACCAGGTACACAACCCTTAACAACAAGCACATTCTTCTCAGGAAGAACTTTAACTACTCGTAGGTTCTGAACCGTTACTTGATCACCACCCATTCTTCCAGCCATACGCATTCCTTTGAATACTCTTGCAGGATAAGAAGCGGCACCAATAGAACCAGGAGCACGTAAACGGTTATGCTGACCGTGTGTAGATTGACCCACACCGGCAAAACCGTGACGTTTAACAACCCCTTGGTAACCTTTACCTTTAGAAGTACCGATAACATCGACAAACTCTCCTTCTTGGAAAAGCGTTACATCGATGGTATCACCGATACCATATTTACCATTTTCAAAATATCGGAATTCGATGAGCTTTTTCTTAGGAGAAGTACCCGCTTTTTTGGCATGACCAATTTCAGCCTTTGAAGCACGTTTTTCTGCCTTGTCATCGAAACCGAGTTGAAGTGCATCATACCCGTCAACCTCTTCGGTTCTGACTTGGGTAACCACGCATGGCCCAGCCTGAATAACGGTACAAGGGATGTTCTTCCCGTTCTCGTCAAAAATGCTAGTCATGCCGATCTTTTTTCCAATTAACCCAGACATACTATTTATTTAATTATTAATTCTTCTTTTAAAACATTTGGGTCAAGAAAAACCCTGACCCAGAACTTTTCTTTTACCGTTTTTCTCAAACCCTCGTTTGAGACATGTCACGAGCACTAAGGCTCGATTATTATTACACCTTAATCTCTACCTCAACTCCACTAGGTAATTCTAGTTTCATAAGCGCATCAATCGTCTTCGATGATGAACTGTAGATATCTAGAAGTCTCTTGTAAGAGCTTAACTGAAACTGCTCACGAGATTTTTTGTTTACGTGAGGAGAACGTAGTACAGTAAAGATTTTTTTATTGGTTGGCAGTGGAATTGGACCAGTAACAATCGCACCAGTAGTTTTCACTGTCTTAACAATCTTATCGGCAGATTTATCTACCAAATTATGATCGTATGATTTTAGTTTAATTCTAATTTTTTGGCTCATAGTTTTGATAGATTATTTATCTCCTTTAGTTGCCTTAATAACTTCTTCAGAAATATTAGAAGGTGTTTCAGCGTAATGCGAGAACTCCATTGTAGATGTGGCTCTACCCGAAGAAAGGGTACGTAAAGCGGTCACATAACCAAACATTTCTGAAAGTGGAACAGAAGCCTTAACTACTTTAGAACCAGCTCTATCGTCCATAGAGTTTACTTGACCGCGACGACGGTTAAGATCTCCAACGATGTCACCCATGTTCTCCTCAGGAGTTAATACTTCAAGTTTCATGATAGGCTCAAGAATAACCGCCTTGGCAGCACGAGCAGACACCTTATAACCAAGCTTTGCAGCTAGTTCAAAAGAAAGTGCATCAGAATCCACTGGGTGGAAAGAACCATCCTTAAGGGTAACTTTCATACTATCCATTTCGAATCCAGCTAAAGGACCATTCTTCATTGCCTCTTTGAAACCTTTTTCAACTGAAGGAATATATTCTTTAGGTACGTTACCACCTTTAACCTCGTTAACAAACTCAAGACCAGTTTTACCTTCTTCAGCAGGCTCGATAGAAAATACGATATCCGCAAATTTACCACGACCACCAGTTTGCTTCTTGTAAACCTCACGATGATCTGCCTTCTGAGTAAGAGCTTCTTTATACTCTACTTGCGGTTGACCTTGGTTTACTTCAACTTTGAACTCCCGACGTAAACGGTCTACGATAATATCTAAGTGAAGCTCACCCATACCAGAAATAATAGTCTGACCAGAAGCCTCATCTGTTTTAACCTGGAAAGTAGGATCTTCTTCAGCTAGCTTAGCTAAAGCCATACCTAATTTATCCACGTCAGCTTTGGTTTTAGGCTCAACAGCGATACCGATTACCGGATCGGGGAAAACCATACTCTCTAATACGATTGGATGCTTTTCATCCGATAGAGTATCACCAGTTTTAATATCCTTAAAACCTACCGCAGCCCCAATATCACCAGCAGAAATTGATTCAATCGCATTTTGCTTATTCGAGTGCATTTGGTAAACACGAGAGATGCGTTCCTTGTTACCTGAGCGGTTATTTAAAACATATGACCCAGCATTTAGAGTACCAGAATAGGCTCTAAAGAAAGCTAAACGACCTACGAAAGGGTCTGTTGCAATCTTAAAGGCCAATGCCGCAAATGGCTCTTTTGGATCTGGCCTACGAGCAACTTCTTTATCCGTATCAGGATTAATACCAACAATCGCCTCCTTATCTAGAGGAGAAGGTAGATAACGACAAACCGCATCTAGAAGGAACTGAACTCCCTTGTTCTTGAAAGAAGAACCACATACCATCGGGATAATACTCATGTCCATAACAGCAGCTCGAAGCGCAGCATGAACCTCATCTTCAGTAATTGAATCCTCGTCCTCGAAAAATTTCTCCATTAAGTTCTCATCATACTCAGCAACAGCTTCAATAAGCTCTGCACGATATTGACGAACTTCATCCTGCATATCTGCAGGGATATCAACTACATCAAAAGTAGATCCGAAATTATCATCGTGCCATACAATCGCACGGTTCTTAACAAGATCAACGATTCCTTTAAAGTCAGCTTCATCACCGATAGGTAACACAATCGGCACTGCATTCGACTTTAACATCTCACGAACCTGTGTACAGACTGCTAAGAAATTAGCACCCTGACGGTCCATCTTGTTAACAAACCCCATACGAGGCACTTTATAGTTATCTGCTAGTCTCCAGTTCGTCTCTGATTGAGGTTCTACACCATCAACCGCGCTAAACAAGAAAACTAGACCATCTAAAACACGAAGTGAACGGTTCACCTCAACAGTAAAGTCAACGTGACCGGGAGTATCGATAATATTAAAATGATAACCTTTAGAATCATCAGTTAGCTGACCATTGTCTGTTGGAAAGTTCCAGGTACAAGTGGTAGCAGCAGAAGTAATAGTAATACCTCTCTCCTGCTCTTGCTCCATCCAGTCCATGGTGGCAGCACCATCGTGTACTTCGCCAATCTTGTGACTTACTCCAGTATAAAATAATATACGCTCAGTGGTAGTTGTCTTACCTGCATCAATGTGAGCAGCAATACCAATGTTTCTAGTAAATTTTAAGTCTCTTGCCATGTCTGATTAGAATCTAAAGTGTGAGAACGCTTTGTTTGCCTCAGCCATTTTGTGAGTATCCATACGCTTCTTAACTGCAGCACCTTCTTCTTTGGCAGCAGCAAGAATTTCAGAAGCTAATTTTTGAGCCATTGATTTCTCGTTACGCTTTCTTGCATAACTAATCAACCACTTCATAGCAGTAGAAATTTTACGATCAGGACGAATAGGCATAGGGATCTGAAAAGTAGCACCACCAACACGACGACTACGTACTTCTATGTGAGGCATTACATTGGTTAAGGCATCTTTCCAAAGCTCTAGTGCAGATTTTTCTTCGTCAGTCTTTTTCTGATCTACAATATCGATTGCATCGTAAAAAATGCGGAAGGCAACAGATTTCTTACCATCCCACATCATCATATTTACGAAACGTGTAACTAATTGATCTCCAAATTTAGGATCTGGAAGGATCGGACGTTTTTTTGCTTGTCTTTTTCTCATCGTACTTGCGTCTTTTCAGAACTACTTTTTAGGACGCTTTGCGCCGTATTTTGAACGTCGTTGTGTACGACCCTGTACACCTGCGGTGTCAAGGGCTCCTCTAACAATGTGATAACGAACTCCAGGTAAGTCCTTAACACGTCCACCTCGTACCAATACTATCGAGTGCTCTTGGAGATTGTGCCCCTCTCCTGGAATGTACGCGTTAACCTCTTTTCCATTGGTTAATCTTACCCTAGCCACCTTTCTCATTGCTGAGTTAGGTTTCTTTGGCGTGGTAGTGTATACACGTGTACACACACCTCTACGTTGGGGACAAGAATCCAAAGCAGCCGATTTGCTCTTCTTGGCAATCGAGTGTCTACCTTTTCTTACTAATTGTGAAATTGTTGGCATTCTTCTAGTTTACTCCTAATTTTTAGGGCTGCAAATGTATTCATTAATTATTGAAAATCAAATCGAAGCAAAAGAATTTTGAAATTATGTTGATTTCGCACTATTTAGGATCTAAAAACTAAGGTGCGATTTGAACCAATCATACATTATATAGTAAGATTAAGATTGTCACTAATACTTCTTCAGTCCCAAGTTTAAATTGACTTAACAGAAAAGAACAAAGCGATAAACATAATTATTCATTCCGCCAGCTTCAATAGTTGATGATTGACGATCAAAAAATTATTAAAACAAAAAAAAGCATGTTATAGAATTGATTTCTGATTAAAAAATGAAAGAAATCTGTACATTTATATATCAAGACTTGGAATGTTAACATAATTT
>DFQX01000062.1 GCA_002381155.1 Flavobacteriaceae bacterium UBA3478
TCCTCAGAGTGGTCCCTATTATCGCCCATCATCCAATAGTAGTTCTTAGTAATACTCACTCGCTCACTTGGGCTACCATTTAGTATAAATTCGCCATCTACTAGTTCTATACTATTCCCTTCGTATTCAGTTAAAAGCTTCTTGTAGATCGGATAGGTGGTTAAATTCAATTCGATTTCATCGCCTTCTTTGGGTAGGTAAATCGGTCCGAATTGATCTTCATTCCAAGTATATTTGTCGTTTTGCGGAAATATATTGTAACCGCTTACCCCTTTAGGTGTCAAATCCATAGAAACACTATCGATACTCGGATGCTGCGCTAGCAATTCTGCTCCAGCAAGGGTTAAATTAGCGGTAACCTCAGTAGATAAGGGCTCTTTAAGAGCAATTCGATTTTCTCTTAAAACAGTAACAGGAATACCATCACTCGTAGTATAAAGTTCAATATTTCCTTCAGCGGTTTGATTGACTCCAATCAGATGCGGAACAAGTGCATTGTACTGATCCTGAGTCAGATTTTCAACGATAAACTTTCTACTGAAGTCGTCGGCATCGGCTTGTATCAATAGATTGGGGGATACTCCTTTTGAACTGTAGACTTTATGATTGTACATGGGTCTTGCACGCTCATCTAGTTCAAGTTGAACACCGTTGATATAAACAAATCCGTCAATGATTTCCAGGGTATCCCCAGGTGTTCCTACGCAACGCTTAACGTAATTTGATTTTTTATCTATAGGCTTTTTGACCCCTTTTTCTTTCACAAAGAATTGTCTCACGGTATCCGCCGGCCAGTTAAATACAACGATGTCATTCTTTTTAACCTTTTCAATACCGGGAAGTCTTAGATAGGGGATTTGAGGTTTCTTTAAATAAGACTTTACCTTTAAAATAGGTAGGGTGTCATGAACCATAGGAGTGGACACTGCGGTCATAGGGATTCTAGCTCCGTAATGAAACTTACTTACGATTAGAAAATCACCAATTCGTAGCGTTCGTTCTAGTGAGCCTGTCGGGATCGCATAGGGCTGTAGAAAATAGGTATGAACCAGGGTGGCTGCTACCACCGCAAAGGTTAGGGATGATAGCCATTCACCTGTTTTGGTTTGTTCTGGTTTCTGACGATTGATTTGAAATTCAGTACTTGAGGCGTAGTTTAGGGGTGCTAGGTAGAGTCCCAAACTTAAAATCACCCAAAGCATTTCTATAGATTTAGGTTTCTTTTTAAATGCGTACAAAAGATCAATCCAAAGAACTGGAAATAGGATTAGGTTGATGATCGGCAAAAAGAAGAGAATCGTCCACCATTTGGGTCGCTCTAAAAAGGAGAGTGCTACGATTAAGTTGTAAACGGGAATGAATGCTTTATAACCCGCCTGACCTGCTTTTTGATAAAGTTTAAAAGTTCCTAATCCATGTACGAGCTGTACAGCTAAGAAGAAGATAAGCCACTGTATTAAAGTCATTGCTACAGGTTTAATACGTCATTCATGGTAAAAATACCTTTTTTACCTACAATCCATTCCGCTGCAATTACTGATCCCAGTGCGAAACCGTCACGATTATGAGCCTCGTGACTTAATGTGATCTCATCGATATCACTTTTATAGTGTACGTGATGGGTTCCTGGAATTTCTCCCTTACGAATCGAATAGATCGGAAGTTTTTCGGTGGAATCACCTAATTGATATCCGTCAAGTTCTCTTGATTCAATATGAGGCTGAGCTAGAGAAATAGCCGTTCCGCTAGGTGCATCAAGTTTATGCTTATGATGGATTTCTTCGATGCTTACCTTATACTGTGAATAGGGTTTTAAGAGTTCTGCAAGTTTTTTATTGACCGCAAAGGCCAAGTTGACACCTAAGCTAAAATTGCTCGAATAGATAAATGCCGTATTATTCTCTAGTGCCATTTCATTGGCCTTTGGTACTAGGTGATCCCATCCGGTGGTGCCAGAAATAACGGGGATTCCTTGACTTAGTGATAAGGCGACCAATTCAAACGCTGAATCAGGCGTGCTGAAATTAATCACAGCATCGGCACTTTCAGGAATCGATACCGGGGTATGACTTGTTGCCAAAACAATTCGGTGACCACGCTCTTCGGCGATCTCCTGAATCCGTTTCCCCATTCGTCCGTATCCCAGTAAAACGAAGTTACTCATAAGGTTATTTTTAGATTTAAACCGATTTCAGCTCCCATTTGAACAGGGTGCTGCCGTAGAATCGGTTGAATAGAAACATTTAAATCTTCATTCATATTAAAGGGTTTTAGATGCGCGTCAACGCTTGCATCTAAAACGTTCAGTAAATAAAGACCAATGGCGATTAAGAGGGATGAGTCTCTCTGGCTTTGAGCTTTTTTTTGCGCCTCTTCTAAGGCACGGTCAGAAACATCAGGACCAATACCATCGAGATTGACATCATAAAATTCATCGGTAGAAAAACCTGCCGATCGCAACTTAAATGCGTTCCGATAACGCAAGTATTCGGTTTGATTAAATTGATAAACAAATACACCGGTACCTACGGCTGCCCAAGCTAATGGAACCTTCCAGTATTTTCGATTATAAAATTGACCCAAACCAGGAACGGCTGCAGATAAGAAGCTTGCCCGAGAAGGAGATAATGGGTCTAGCGCTCTCTCTAATCTGCGCTGTTCACGTTCTAATTTACGTTCTTGTTTTGCTTCATCTTTGGTAGTAGTGGCTTCTTGGGCATACGCTCGTCCCAAAAACAATAAAAAAATGATGAAGTAGATTTTATTCACCCAAAAGTTGCTTTTTAAGCTGTATTAAATCTTTTGTAGAACTAAAAGTAATGGTGATCGAACCCGAACCACTTTGTGATGCTTTTAACTGAACCTTTCGGTTTAGTCCTTGTTCAAGATCGTCAATAGCGCTCAGCACTTTCTTAGAAGGACCCTTTACTTCTGATTTTTCGTTCTTTTGAGAACCGTATTTTCTAACCAATTCTTCGGTTGCCCTTACAGATAATGATTTGTTAAGAACACTAACTAAAAGCTCAATTTGCGCTACTTCATCTTCTATAGCCATTAACGCCCTGCCGTGTCCCATCGATATTTCTCGTCTTCTCAACGCACCCTGAACTTGTGGATGAAGTTTTAGAAGTCTTAAGTAATTCGTAATGGTAGACCTTTTTTTACCTACTCTTTTACTCATTGAATCTTGAGTAAGGTCGATCTCGTCAATCAATCTTTGATAAGACAAAGCAATTTCGATAGGGTCTAAATCCTCACGCTGAATATTCTCAACTAAGGCCATCTCTAGTGACTCCTGGTCGTTGGCTTCTCTGACAAAGGCAGGGATAGATTCTAGTTTAGCCAGTTTACTAGCTCTTAATCTGCGTTCTCCTGATACCAATTGATAGCTGCCGTCACTAATTTTACGAACAGTAATCGGCTGTATAATGCCTAATTCACCGATCGACTGAGCCAAGTCAGCTAAAGCTTCTTTATCAAAAGTAGTTCTAGGTTGATAAGGGTTTACAGCAACTTCATCAGGATGTATAAAGGCCATCATTGGGCTATTAATCGCACTGATTGACGTATCCTTATTGGGATCTTGAAGTAGGGCAGATAATCCTTTTCCTAAAACAGGCTTTCGAGTTTTACTCATGATTTCTTTTTAGATTTCTTAGCAGGCTTACGCTGCACTATTTCTTTGGCTAGGCTCAAATAATTAGCCGCTCCTTTACTGCTGGCATCATAACTAATGATACTTTCTCCGAAACTTGGAGCCTCACTTAGTTTTACGTTTCTCTGAATGATTGTTTCGAAAACCATGTCGCTAAAATGCTTTTTAACCTCTTCAACGACTTGATTAGAAAGACGTAATCTCGAATCGTACATAGTGAGTAGCATTCCTTCGATATCGAGATCTTTGTTGTATAACTTTTGGACGCTTTTGATGGTATTCAAAAGTTTGCCAAGCCCCTCTAGCGCATAGTATTCGCATTGGATCGGTACGATTACCGAGTCAGCAGCTGTCAGTGCGTTCAGGGTTAAAAGCCCAAGCGATGGGGCGCAATCAATGATGATATAATCGTAATCGTCTTTAACACTGCTGATAGCCTCCTTTAGCATATATTCCCTGCGTTTCTTCTCGATAAGCTCTATTTCAATGGCTACAAGATCAATATGAGCGGGAACGATTGAAACGTTTGGTGAATTGGCAGGATAAATCACTTGGTCTACACCTGCGGTGTGCTCTAACAATTGATAAGTGCCTAATCCTACATTTTCTATATCTATACCAAGACCCGATGAGGCATTCGCCTGCGGATCGGCATCAATTAGTAAAACTTTTTGTTCTAATGCCCCTAAAGCCGCAGAAAGATTGACTGAAGAGGTAGTCTTACCTACACCACCTTTTTGGTTAGCAATAGCAATGATTTTTCCCATGATACTTATAAAGAAGGTCTAAAATACAATTTTAGAAATGCAGCTAAAAACCTTTCTTGAAAATGTTGAAAATTGAAGGTGTATTATTGGTCTTTTGGAAGGCTGTCTTTCATCTCAATGATGAAAATATCCTCGTTGTTTTTTTTGAAGAAATACTGTTCTCTTGCAAAGCGTTCCTTTTCAATAGAATCGGCGAACTTTTTTAAAAGTGCTTTATCTCTTGATATTTCAGATTCTAAATAGGTCTTCTCTTGTTCTAAGTCTTTGATTTCTCTGCTAAGTTGCCATTGAATTAGAATAGAGTTCGAGTCAAAGAATAGCATCCAAACGATAAAGAAACTGGTTATCAGTAGGTAAATATTCTTGAATTGGCTGAGCCATGTTAGAAGCTTCGTCTTTTTCATCACACCATTTGCTGAATGGCTTTTATCACAAATTGAACAGAACGATCGTAGTGATGATTGTTGTTAATGATAATATCCGCCTCGGACTTAGAAGCTTCAATGTAGTTCTGATGCATCGGCTTTACTTGCTCGGTATATCTTCGAAATACTTTGGTTAGTTCTTGTCCGCGTTCAGCAGTATCCCTAAGTACTCTCCTCATTAATCGGTGATCTTCATCAGTATCAATATAAATCCATAGGTCAACCATCGATTTTATTTTTGGATGATTCATGAGCAGAATACCTTCTAATAATAGAATGGGGGTGGGGCTCATCGGATCCGTTTCGGATTCTCTAGTTTCTTTTACAAAACTGTACACAGGAGCGGGTATCGTATTCCCTTTTTTTAACTCTTGAAGATGTTTTTCTAACAAGTCGTAATCGAAGGCACTGGGATGATCAAAATTTTGTACACTGCGCTCCTCCGGGCTTAAATGATCCAGTGGATTATAGTACCTGTCTTGCGAGAGCACAGTAAGTTGATTCTTATCGAATCCTTCGGCGATGGCATTGACAATAGAACTTTTGCCGCTCCCTGACCCACCTGTGATACCTATGATAAACATCCTTTACAAATTAGATTCTCAAAGTTACGAATTGCGGCTAGATACTAGCTATTTTACCTGAGGATGTGTCTTTTGTTGCACCGGTAACGCTTCGTAGAACATTGATTTTCGAATGAACTCTTAACCATCCCATAAGCGCAAAGATGATAGCCTCTTTATATTCAATGAGATAGGGCTCTGGAATCACAAGTTTAAAACTAGGATCTAAGTATTTTTCAATGCGAGATGTGAGGAACGTATTGTACGCTCCGCCACCTGTGACTAAAACTTTAGAGCGTTTTGAATCGGATTCGGATAAGTTAATCGATTGGGCAATTTGATATCCAATGTGTTCGCAACACGTATTTAATAAATCAGCAATCGAATAAGATCCCTTGTCGAATAAGGGTTGCATTTGACTAAAATACCAAGTCTTGTCTAGGGATTTTGGGGCGGTTATCTTGAAATAATCTAGATCATTCAATTCGTCAAAGAGATCTAGAATGAACTGTCCAGATTCAGCGATGCTTCCTCCCTTATCGTATTCTTTCCCAAGTTTTTGTGCTAACTCGTTGAGAGGGGTGTTACACATTGAAATATCATATGCAATCGCACTATCGTTTTGTTTATAGGAGATGTTGGAGATACCCCCGAGATTCAAACAATACTCGTACTCCTTAAAAAGAGTAGTGTCACCTATGGGAACTAGAGGAGCTCCTTGACCTCCGAGAAGAACATCCTCGGTTCGAAAATCGTAAACAACGGGCAGGTTGAGTTGTTGCGCCCAGTAGGTTCCATCGCCGATCTGTACGGTGATTTTATTCTCTGGTTCATGTTTAACGGTATGTCCATGGCTGGCTATTAGATCTACTTTCACATCAAGTTGCTTCAAAAAAGTTTTAAGACACTCCAGAGCGAATTGGCTGAATGACTGGTCTAATAGAGATCCAAGTCGTTTATCTTCTGCATTGGCCTCTTGTAAGGCTTTTTTGAGTGGGGGAGAAATAGGGTAGGTTTGTCCCTTGATCCAACGGTATTGAATCTGTTTTTCAGATTCGTAGAATTGAACGCAGCAAAGGTCTATTCCGTCTAAAGAACTTCCAGACATCAGTCCAATTACCGTTTTGCTTGTCATTGCTGGTTATGCTTGAGAACGAAAAGATACTATGTTTGTGTTATGAAACCACAAAAAGTAACTGAAAGCGATTCACATTACGGTGATTTAGAAAAAAAATCTGCCTTGGAACTTGTTCAAATTATTAACTCCGAGGACGCCAAAGTTGCAAATGCGGTAGCGCAGACTTTGCCAGAAATCGCCGAGCTAGTTGAAAGGATTTTACCTCGTTTTCTTTCAGGGGGGAGACTTTTTTATATCGGAGCTGGCACCTCAGGCCGTATAGGAATCTTAGACGCCTCTGAAATACCACCTACTTACGGGCTTGATCATGATCGAGTTATTGGTTTAATTGCGGGAGGTGATTCTGCGATTAGAAAGGCAGTTGAATTTGCAGAAGACAATGAAGATGGGGCATGGACAGATCTTTTAGAGTTTCAGCTGAATGAAAAGGATTCAGTTATTGGGATTACAGCTTCGGGTACTACTCCCTATGTATTGGGAGGAATTAAGAAGTGTAGAGAAAACGATCTATTAACTGCCGGAATCTCTTGTAACCCCAACAGTCCACTCTCAGATATAGCCGAAATTGCCATAGAGGCAGTCGTTGGCCCGGAGGTAGTCACAGGAAGTACACGGATGAAAAGTGGAACTGCTCAAAAAATGATCCTCAATCTCATATCTACGACCCTAATGATTCGCGCCGGTCTTGTTTTAGATAACAAGATGGTGAACATGCAATTGAGTAATAACAAACTTTGGGATCGAGGGGTTCGTTATATCGTCGAAGCCTTGTCAATTTCAAATGAAGAGGCCTTAGAAGCTTTAAAAAAACACGGGTCTGTTCAGTCAGTTTTAAACGCTTACGCTTAATAATTAAGCCTTAGGAACTATTTTAAATACTCCCTTACTCTCTACGCTTAAATAAATATTGCCGTCAGGTGCTTGGATAACTTCACGTACTCTTCCAATATCAGAGAACCAGCGCTCACGCTTCATAATCTTATTGCCATCAAGAACTAATCGCTCTAGGTATTGAAACTTCAAAGAGCCTGCGAACAGGGAACCTTCTAATTCGGGGTAATTAGATTCATGAACATAAGCCATTCCTGAGGGTGCAATAGAAGGTAGCCAAAAGTAAAGGGGCTGTTCCATACCTTCCTTCTCGGTGATGTCCGTAAAGCTAGAGCCGTCATAGTTGATTCCATAGCTGATGATCGGCCATCCGAAATTTTTTCCCTTCTCAGATTGGTTAATTTCATCTCCTCCTTGAGGACCATGTTCATGAACCCAAATGGCATCTAAATCAGGGTGATAAATCATCCCTTGCGGATTTCTATGCCCATAACTCCAAATTGCCGAACGTGCGCCGTCTACCTCAACAAATGGATTATCCTCTGGAATCCTTCCATCCTTATGAATGCGATAAATCTTACCACCATCTCGGTAAATACTTTGCGGATTTTCATCGCGATTTCCGCGATCCCCAATCGAGAAATAGAGATATCCTTCATCATCAAATACTACTCTTGAACCAAAATGAAACCCTTTATCAGAGTCTTCTTGTCCTCGATATAGGACATTTAAATTTTCTAGTTGATCTCCTTTTAATTGAGCTCTGGCTACCGTCGTCGTTCCTTTTCCAGCTTCAGGTCCCTCACTAGAATAGGTCATATAAATCCAAGGTTCTTCTGCATAATTCGGATCTAAAGTTAAATCTAAGAACCCTCCTTGGCCTTGCTGCCAAATTTCTGGTATACCCTGAATCTCTTTGTGATTGTTATCCTGGTCAATCAGTAATAACTTTCCATTTTTCTCGGAGACTAGATACTTTCCATCAATAAGCTCTAGACCCCATGGTATATCTAATCCATCGACTACTAGCTCTAACTCATAATTTTCTCCACCTGCACTTATTTCACTAATGGTTTGTTTTCCGGCTGTATTGGAATCGCTCACAGCATCATTACATGCTACAATACCAAGAGTTAGGACGCCTAAAAGCGCAAAGGAAAGAATCGATGTGATTTTCATAGTAATTCTAATTAATGGCTTAAAAATACATCTAAATTATCTTATTTTTGCCCCTCTCATTCGGGATGTGGCGCAGTCTGGTAGCGTACACGCATGGGGTGCGTGTGGTCGCTGGTTCGAATCCAGTCATCCCGACAACAAACATTATTCTTTCTAAAATCGAAGATTTTAGCGCATTAAAAAAAGACCGCTAGAGTTATCTCTAAAGCGGTCTTTTTAATAGATAAGCACCAATGGTGCAGAAAGAGTAATGTTTGTTGTCAAACTCCCCAAGGATCTTTTACCGCTAGGTAAAAGAATCCAGCGAGCTTGCTCTTTAGCGGTTTTCTTTTATTTGCAGTAACATGGTTAACAGAAGTTGTTTATGTTTGTTGTCAAACTCCCCAAGGATCTTTTACCGCTAGGTAAAAGAATTCAGAGCGCTAAAGGGTGCTTATAGGTAATCTAACCTCTTTGCTACCCCAACCAATAACTAGATGGTATCCGCCGCTTACATTGTCAAATCGTATGGATAAAACTTCGATCTCTGCTTCTGATTTCTTGACCTCAGCAGTGAAACGACCGAAATCTTTGGATAGATCATAGCTGTAGGCTCCCCAGGTGTGGAGTTTCTTGTTTAGGATTACTTTCCAATCGCTTTCGCCAGGAATAGTGTATAAACTATAAGTTCCCGCAGGAATCTTTATTCCCTGAATTTTCATGTCTTTGTAAAAAATGATCTCTGTGGTCTCATTGGCACCTGTGCGCCAAACGCTTCCTTTAGGAGCAAGGCTTTCAAGAGTTCGCCCTTTAAGTTGTGGACGAGAGTAAAGTACGCGTAAATCGGGATCAGACATTCGGTCTGGGCGCGCATAGCTCATGTCTAATGGGCTTTTGTCAAGGTTTGCGAAGCCACTTTTTTGAGCATTTGCCATTGAAAAACTTAGGACTAAGGCAAGAAGAAGGTATCTCATAATCATAGTTTTAGATAATGAATATACAATCTAACTAGTAACTATTCTTGTCTTTTTCAACTTTTAAAGCAACTCGGAGGGAGTCAGGAAGTCCGGCGTAACCGCCTCGAAGATCGTAAATCTCTTGAAACCCTCTCTTTTTTAAATACTTAGCTGCATTCATGCTTCGATTGCCAGATCGGCAATAAAGATAAACCGGTTGTAAAGTGTCTTTATTTTCAAAATAAGACTGAAATTCTGTCGGTCTGAGAAAGTCTACTTTTTTGGCCCCTTTTAGATGCCCCTGATTATACTCTGTAATGGTTCGAACATCGATTACCTGAACCGTTGAATCTTTGATGGCCTCGATAAATTTTTCAGGAGTCAAACGTTTGATAATGGAATCATTAGTTTGTGCTTTCGCGCAAAAGATACCGAGCAGCGCACAAGTAATAGTGAAGAATAATTTCATTAGTCATTGATTTTTGACAAAGTAATCTCAATTTAATATAAATCTATGTGATTTAGGTTACTTATATCAATGGTGAGTAACTTTTAATAAGTTGAGGTGAGTAAGGCGATGTTAATGGCTAATTTAGCTCAAAATAACGAGATTATGAGCACAGAAATAGAACGTATACATACCCTTATAGTAGGATCAGGACCAGCAGGTTACACGGCTGCGATTTACGCCGCAAGAGCAGATATGAAACCGGTTATTTACACTGGAATGGAGCCTGGTGGGCAATTAACCACCACAACTGAGGTGGACAATTTTCCTGGGTATCCGGAGGGTATTGATGGTCCAACCATGATGGTACAGCTTCAACAGCAGGCTGAGCGATTTGGTACTGACGTTCGAATCGGTATGGTCACTGAAATAGTGCTAAGTAAAGAAGTTAGTGGTTGGCATAAGGCCACTATAGATGGATCAAAAATAGTTGAAACACAAGCCGTAATTATTGCGACCGGTGCGTCTGCAAAATATTTAGGTTTACCTAGTGAGCAGAAACTACGCGGCGGAGGGGTTTCGGCATGTGCAGTTTGTGATGGGTTCTTTTACAAGGGCCAAGAAGTAGCCATTGTTGGGGGTGGAGATACGGCAGCAGAAGAGGCTTCCTATCTCTCTAAAATTTGCTCTAAAGTGACTATGCTGGTTAGAAAAGAACAGATGCGTGCTTCAAAGGCCATGCAGCACCGAGTTGAGAGTATTCCCAACATCGAAGTACTCTACAATACAGAAGTAGATGAAGTTTTAGGAGATTCAGTGGTTGAAGGACTGCGGATGAAAAACAATAAGACGGGAGCGATTTCTGAGATAGAGATCACAGGTTTATTTATTGCTATCGGGCACAAGCCTAATACTGACATCTTCAAAGGTCAACTCGAAATGGATGAGGTCGGTTATATTAAAACCGTTGGCAAGTCAACAAAAACAAATATTCCTGGAGTTTTTGCTTGTGGTGATGCACAAGATAAAGAATATCGTCAGGCAATTACAGCAGCTGGTACAGGATGTATGGCGGCTTTGGATGCTGAGCGCTATTTAGCAGAATTAGAATAATGACTATCCGTAACTTCAACCGTTTTTTATTCTTAAAGTTACCCAGCGCCTTCCTGTGTGGAGTTCGTTTGAGGTCTTTAAATAAGGAACGTGCTGTAGTTACGGTTACTCTTAATTTTCTGAATAAAAATCCCTTCAAAAGCATGTTTTGGGCAGTTCAGGGGATGGCCGCAGAATTGGCCACTGGTGCCATTATATTGTCTGAAGTAAGAAGTAGCACCGTTCCTATCAGCATGTTAGTTATTCGTAATGAAGCTGAGTTTCTTAAAAAGGCAAAGGGGAAAATCACCTTTACTTGCACTGATGTACCACTTGTGAAAAACCAGTTCGCTACATATTTACAAAGTGAAACGGGTACGCGTTTTTGGATGCAAAGCGAGGGAGTCGATGAGCAGGGTGAGGTCGTGTCTCGTTTTCGATTTGAATGGTCAGTCAAGGCTAAAGATTAAGTTTCAAGTTTTAACGATTTTTTGAGATTTTGTTCGGTTAGTGTTTTCTATTTTAGAGTACCTAACAAAAACAAAACAATGGCAAAACTTGGATTTAAATATGCGCAATCTGTCCTTCAAAAGGTAAGTTTTAACAAAGAGTTATTTTTTAAGGAGGTTCGTAAAGCGATACACTACTTACTTCCTAAAGATCTGGTGAAACTTCAAAATTGGTTGCAGATCTATACTAGTGACAAGCCAGAGTTACAACCTGCTATCTCCTACATTAACGGAAGCGCTCTTTTTGCTTAGGTGATATTATTTGAACATCGTGAAAGCTGATAGCACCTCTAATGACCCCACCGATTACTTCGCGAAGTGCTTCAGTGATTTGAATTTTCAGTTCGCTCTTTGAGTAAATCAAACTGATTTCTCTTGCGGGTTCGGGCTTTTCAAAATGTTTCAGTCCTTTCTTTTGATTTTCTTTTAAACCAAGAGTGTGCAGATAGGGTAGAAGGGTCATTCCCATTCGTTCGTCAGATAGTTGCACTAAGGTTTCAAAGCTTCCACTTTCGATGGTAAACTTCTTATCCCTGTTGTTGAGATTCATGTCACAGAGATTTAGGATGTTGTCTCTGAAGCAGTGTCCGTCTTGTAGTAATAAAACCTCCTCAAGGTCTAAATCTTCTGCTTTTAATTCGGTTTTATCGTTTAATCGATGACCTTCTGGTAAATAGCCTACAAATGGTTCGTAATACAATGGTCGTTCAATAAGGTCTGAAGTTTCCAGCGGAGTAGCAGCAATTGCTGCATCAAGTTTTCCTTCTCGAAGTCCGGTCAGAATTTCATCGGTAGTGAGTTCCCTAATAATAAGGTTGACCTTAGGGTAGCGTTTTACAAATGTCGATAAGAACATCGGTAATAGAGTAGGCATCACTGTAGAGATAATTCCTAATCGATAAGGCCCTCCGATAAAGCTCTTTTCGATAGATACAATGTCTTGCATTCTCTCAGCCTCAATGACCACTTTACGTGCTTGCTCTACGATTTTGGTTCCAACCTCAGTTAGTTTTATGGGTTTGGTTCCTCGATCGAATATCTTGACATTTAATTCTTCTTCTAGCTTTGAAATCTGCATACTCAAGGTAGGTTGAGTGACAAAGGATTTTTCAGCGGCTATAGTGAAGTTTTGATGTTCAGCTACTGCAATTAAATATTGAAGTTGTGTAATGGTCATTATAGGTTCTTATTCATTAGTTCGGCCACTCTTTGTGCCTCCGGACATCGGTTTTCGAGTTGTTTAATGATCGATTTCTGGTCTTCTTTTCGATTCTGTGATAGCTTTTCGATAGCTTTTACACTCTTTATTTCTAAAGAGAAACCAACTACCCCTTTTGATTGTAATAAGGTCTTAGGACTATAGGTATCATAGGTAAGACCCTTCGGTTCTTCTTGTTCGTAATAGTTAACTAATCTTTTTAGATCGTCATCGGTTTCGTTACAATCTCTTAGCCTACGAGTACCTTTTACTTGAATTGCGGTATAATTATAAGTAGGTACCTCCTCTGAAGCATACCAAGACGATGAGATATAAGCCGATGGACCGTTAATCACAAAGAGAGCATCATTCTTAGAATCTTCTAAAATCCATTTGGCTGCGAGCTCATTGGCTTTAGCCAAGTGACCATAGGCCCATTTTCGATCTTTATTAAAATGCAAGGGTATATGGGCGGCATATAATGCTCCATCTACATATTCGATTAGTGTGCCAAAGCAGACTTCTTCGATCAGTCGATCTGCCGGTTTACTCGGTTCAAAATGTTTTGGAACGTACATATCCTTATAAAGTTAATGCCCCATTACGGGGCATTATTAATTATTCAACAGCTTTGAGTAGCGGACTACTGATATCGCGTGTCAATTCGAGTAACTCTGCATATTCAGTAGCTAAATAACGATCAATCGAATCAGTTGCTTCGTTGACTGCTTTCTCAGCGAATTGCATTAATTGCTTTTCGGTATCTGTAACCCCGCTTACTCTCGTTCTAACATAACGTGAGGCGTTGCTAATTCGATTCATCACCGTCATCTCGGGATTACGAGTAATTCCTTGGCGCTTATCAATAGTACCGAAAATAGCGTTTTGAAGGTCTTCAATCATCTTTAAGTTGTCTTTAACCTTATCGCTAAGCTCTTTTTTATTTTCTAGTTCTAAATCTTTTAAAGCAGCTTTCATTGCGTCGAGTTCTTTTTTAGCCTTGGCTAATTTTTCGGTAGACTCAGCAAGATTCGAAGTCATTTGCTCTAAGGTTCCTTGAGCTGCGTAGCTTGACATAAAGTCTTCGAAAGTATGCGAAAGTCTAGGGTCGAGTTCCACTTCAATCTTAGCATTAGAAGTGGTTTCTCCCAGACTAACCTCGATTTCGTAAGTGCCGGGTAAAGCAGGTTTGCCCGAAGGCTCTCTGCGAGATTTTCTTAAAGTTCTAGAGGGTCTGTCAACCCCTTTTTCGTCAAGTCCCCATCGTAATTTTGTAAATCCTGGTTTCTCGGGTCTAGGATATTTAAGTGTCCGTACTACTTCACTGTCGCGTTGAATGCTAAGGGTAATGCTGTCTTTTTTCTCCATTTCTTTCGATCCTTCTTTCACATAGACGGTGATCAGTGCCCCTGATTCGCGATTTTCACCGTGATACATGGCATCTGCTCCAAAACGCGAACCAGTAGGTTGTTGGTAAGCAGCGTGGTAAGCTGTTGGGGCATCGAAAACTTGAATTTCTGTTGCTAAGATTCCTGAATCTTTTGCCAAGGCTTGTAACGGACGAATATCATCAAGTACCCAAGCTGCTCTACCGAAAGTGCCAATAACTAGATCTTTTTCTCTCGGATGAATTACTAAATCCTTGGTCGAAACCGTAGGAAACCCATTGGTGAATTTTTTCCAACTTTCTGCATGATCCAATGAGATGTAAAGCCCGTCATCGGTTCCTAAGAAATAAAGGTTCGGGGATTCAGGATCCTGGATGATGGATAGGGCGTAGCTCTCTACGTCATTCTCATCTACGATACGCTCCCAGCTTTTACCGTAATTGGTTGTTCGATAAGCGTAAGGAGTATAATTGAACCTTCTGTAGTCGTTAGCAACTAGAAGTGCTTCTCCAGGATTCGTCTCAGAAGCCTTTATTTGTGCTACCCAACTGCCTTTAGGAAGACCTTTTAGATTTTTAGTAACCTCAGTCCAGTTTTGTCCGCCATCGGTGGTGTAATGAACTCTACCATCATCGGTACCAACCCATAAAAGATCCTTTTGAACTTTAGAAGGTTCGATCACTAAGATGGTACAATGGTTTTCTGCTCCGGTCGCATCCATCGTTAATCCACCGCTCTCGCTTTGCTTTTGCTTTTCAGGATTATTAGTCGTTAAATCTGGTGATATCACTTCCCATGTGAGCCCCTTGTCATTGCTTTTATGAACGAACTGACTTCCGAAATAAACCGTGCTGTTGTCGAATGGATCTTGTCCTATAGCCGCATTCCAGTTGAATCTGAGTTCGGTGTCTTCATCGGGAGGAGTAGGACGTACTCCATAATTATCTCCGGTGAGGTAGTCGTAACGTACTACGTTACCCTGTTGACTCATAGAATAACCATAACGCGAATCGTCGGGATCAGGAACTACGTCAAACCCATCTCCGAACGAAATTTCTTGCCAATAGCTGTTGCGAATACCTTGGGCCTTCCAAAGGTAAGCAGGGCCTCTCCATGAACCGTTATCTTGCATACCCCCGTAAACATTATAAGGGAATTCATTATCGACTGCAATGTGATAGAATTGAGCTACTGGGATATTCTCTGCAAACTGCCAGGTTTTTCCGCGATCACGACTGATATTTAAACCTCCGTCATTCCCGTTAATTAAGAAGTTCGCATTGGTCGGATGAACATAAAGCGCATGATGGTCAGGATGCACCCCGTTAGAGACACCATAAGCCGGCATCAACTCTTTAAAGCTTTTACCACTATCGTCAGAAACATTTACGTAAGTAAATACAGAGTATAGTCGATTCTCGTTGGCTGAATCTACTCTGATGTCTGAGTAATAGAAAGGACGGTTGCCAATCTCTTCTTTGTCATTGACCATCTTAAAATGTTCTCCGCCATCATCAGAAACATATAAAGCATTCTTTTTCGCCTCAATCAGTGCGTACACACGATTGGTATTCGAAGGCGCTATGGCTAATCCAATTCTTCCTAATTCTGAGTCGGGTAAACCATTTTCAACACCTAGTTTTTTCCAGTTCTCACCGCCATCATAAGTAATGAAGAGTCCACTTCCAGGCCCCCCAGATTTAAAGAACCATGGGTCTCTCTTGTGCTCCCACATTGCAGCGATAAGTTTGTTAGGATTTTTTGGATCCATCACTAAATCACCGATTCCTGTTTTAAGATTTCCGTTTAAGATGTGACTCCAGGTTTTTCCTCCATCAGTGGTCTTATAAACCCCTCTTTCTTTGTGTTCTCCCCAAGGAGATCCGATGGCACCTACATAAACGATATCAGGGTTGGTAGGGTCTATAAGGATTCGATGAATGTGTCTAGTAGCTTCAAGCCCCATAGACTTCCAACTTTTACCTCCGTCAATAGATTTGTAAACTCCGTATCCGCCATTTAAACTATTTCGAGGGTTTCCTTCTCCAGTACCTACCCATATCACATCAGGATTGCTTTGAACAATCGCGACAGCACCAATAGAAGCGGTTTTTTCATTATCAAAAATAGGTTCCCATTTGATACCCCCAGAAGTGGATTTCCATAATCCTCCCGAAGCGGTACCCGCATAAATTACGTCTGGATTATCGTGAATGGCATCGATAGCAGTAACTCTACCGCTCATACCTCCAGGTCCAATATTTCTTGGTTTAAGATCCTTTGCGAGTTCCATGGTGAACTCTTGAGCGGCTAATACACTCACAAACAAAGAGAAAACGAAGCTTAAAAAGGTTTTCATAGAAGTTGAATTTAGTTTCTAATTTAAAGGTTTCTGTTACAATCGAAGCAGGAAGTTTTCATCTACGATCGGATTTTCTGCCGCAGTATATCGAATCGACTGCCACTCTGTGGTAGGGGTAATCCATTTTGTACCACCATTCAAATAAATTTTCACAGGCATTTGGAAATTCTCGATGCACTCTTCAAATCTGAATCGAAGTCGGTTACCCGCTCGTTGAAATACTAACTTAGGTAGGTGCGCCGTTCTCAAGTATTGATCAAAGAAAGGTTCCAAAGTAAGATCGAGCTCCCCAGCAATATATTGTTCGAGCGTACTGCTGCTAATAACCTGATGATAGAAATGTTTAGATATTGATCTTAAAAGGCTTCTCCATTGGGTGTCGTCATCTACTATGGTTCGAAGCATATTTAGAATGTTTGCGCCCTTGTAGTAAATGTCTCCGGGAGCATCATAATTAACTCCTTTAGGGCCTACCATGGGTTGTTTATTTTGAATGCGCTTTCGGGTGCCGATGACGTATTCCAGACCGGACTTTTTGGATTCATGGTAATCTAAATAAAGAGATTCGCTGTATGCGGTAAACCCTTCTTGTATCCATAAATCTGCCTTATCGTCTGCAGTAATACTATTAGCAAACCATTCGTGGCCGGCCTCATGAATAATTATAAAATCGAAGGTTAAGCCGTGACCCGTGCCAGATAGATCAGTTCCTCTGTAGCCATTTTTATAGCCATTACCATAGGTTACTGCCGATTGATGTTCCATTCCAAGGTATGGGACCTCGACGAGCTTAAAGCCGTCTTGGTAAAATGGGTAGGGGCCCATCCAATATTCAAAGGCCTCGAGCATTTTCGCCGTCTGTTGAAACTGTTTTTTAGCGGCTTCTAGATTTTCGGGTAAGACGTAGTAAGTAAGATCTAAAGCACCCTTCTCGCCCTTGTAGGTTTCACCAAATGAAACATAATTCGCTACATTAAAACTGATTGCATAGTTGTTAATAGGGCTTTTAACTTCCCAGGTCCAGTAACTTTTGGTATTATCAACCTTTTGAGCGGTTAATATACCATTACTTACTGCGGTTAGGCCCTCAGGTACGATTAGGGTAATTTGTGCTCCATTTTCGGGTTCGTCATAGGAATGATCCTTGTTTGGCCACCATATACTCGAACCAATTCCTTGATTAGCGGTTGCTATGAAAGGATCTCCGTTCGAATCTTCGGTCCAAACGACACCTCCATCCCAGGGTGCATTTTCGGCTTCTTTAGGAATACCACTGAAGTAAGCAGTGATTGACGTTTGCTCATCCACTTTTAATCCTGAATCAAGAGTAACGTAGTGGGCTAAGTCGTTTTTTGTGAAACCTCGTTTAATCCCGTTAGCATCAATTACTGAATCGAGGACCATCGGAGATTGAAGATCGATTTGAAGCGTGGTTTGATTTGGGTTTAGTACCTCAAAGAATATTTTATTCGACCCTTCAATTGCCTTTGACTCGGGATGAATACTTACTTCTAGTTCATATCGCTGTAGATTCCACCACAGTCTTTCGTCAGAACGCTTTCCTAACAAAAGGTCTCTTTGAGACACTTGAGCGTTAGCTGCATAAGTGATAAGCAGGCTTAGAAGAAGCCACCTTTTCATCGAGCGATCGCATTTGGAAATACGACAAGGCTTTCATGTCCTGATTTACTCACGGCTGATACTCCAAAAAAGAAGTTATCGATAACCACCCCAGATAGCGTAAGCTCAGTGGCATCTTTTACGACACGGCTGTGTTGCCATTGAGGTGAGGTGGTATCTCTCCAGTATACTTTGTAATGTTCTGCACCTTCCACTTCAGACCATTGTAACTTGGCACTAGCTTCTACAATACCTCCGATAGCCACTCTTTCCGGCTCCGGCACTGCCCAACCTAGGCTAGCTAATGTTATTGCATTCACAGCGGTTAGTTTTGCTGCATAATCGAAATCAACATGCTCGAAAGTGTCACCGAATTTGATTCCATTTTCAGTTCGAAGATCTTGGTGTTGTTGAGTGTAATTTTCATGAGCCTCCATGATGCGAATTCCCGCAAATCCGGCATCGTTGAAAGGTCGGTGGTGACCTCCTCGACCAAATCGATCTAAGCGATAGATCATCATAGGATTTAAATCGGTAATATAAGTACTGGTTAGTCGGTGTACGTAGCGCGCAAGCTGTCTTGAGTGGCCATCAACTTCACCACCATAGAATCTTCTTGCTCGTCGGTTACGCTCACTTTCGGTTACAGGCACCGGCTCTGAAAAAATTCTAAAGTCTTTATTACTGATGTAGCCGTCAACCCCTTTAATGTTTCCAATCATGTCATTATTGAGTATGCCTATGATATCCCATCCCTCGGTCTTTGCATATTCGGCTAATCCCTTACCTCCGAAAAGACCTTGTTCCTCACCCGAAAGCCCTACAAAAACGACACTCTGTTCAAAATCGTATTTCGATAATATTCGAGCAGCTTCAATCGTACCAGCCATTCCACTTGCATTGTCATTGGCTCCGGGACTATCTGAGGTAAAATCTGTCGGATCGCTTACCCTAGAATCAATATCACCGCTCATTAAAATGTATCTATTGGGATATTTTGTTCCTCGTTTGATAGCGACAACATTAACCACTTCTACGTCATGTACAATTCGCTCGTTGGTTCCTTTCTCGACTAGAGTTTTTTGATAAAAGACCTCTAAGCAGTCTCCACAGTCTTTAGAGATTTGTTCAAATTCTGCTTTGATCCATCTACGGGCTGCTCCAATACCTCGTTTTTTTGAAACCGTATCACTGAGTGTATGTCTCGTTCCAAATTCAGTTAAGGTTTTGATATCTGATTGTATCCGTTCTGCAGAAATTGCTTCACTGATATCGTATAATCGTTTATCGGTTTGAGCGCAAAGGGTAAGAGTCGCTAAGCTTAAAAGAGTAAAGAGGAACTTTTTCATAAGGATCAATTGGATAAATGTCTTTGGGTTTTGACCACCTGTCTTATTTCATTTAGCAATTGGTGGAGATGATCTAATTCAGTTAACGGATTCATTAAACTCACCCTAAGATAATGAGAACCATTTAATCGTGTTTGTACTAAATAGTAATCGCTATTTTTTAATAGGTAATTTCTCAGTTGTTGGTTTTGCTTATCTATCTCTTCATTAAATCGGTATCTAAAACAAACGATATTGGAGTCGACCCGTGCGGCTGTTTCAAAGTCTTCTGAATGATTAATGGCTTCAGCAAAGGCTCTAGCGAGATCGTACTGTCTATCGATATAGGTTTCAAACAGCGACTCACCGTATAGGTTTAGTAATAGAAACCAGGGTAATATCATCATGGTCTTAGTGCACTCAAAAGTCTTCTTTGCCCCATTATACCAATCTTCTTCTACAGAGTCTTCAAGCAAATAAGCAGCCCTTTGGTTGAAATTCTCATAGGCGTGATTTTTGTTTTTAAACAAAACAGCGGTCGAGAGCGCGGGCATGAGCATCATTTTGTGGCCGTCTATAATGATACTATCTGCCCTTTCAGACCCTTTCAGAAGGTGTTTGTATTTCTTAGAGAAAATCGCAGGTCCTCCATGTGCTGCGTCGATATGAAACCATAGACCTTTATTGTTGGCAAATTTTCCAAGCGCTTCGAGGTCGTCATAATTACCGGTAGAGGTTGAGGGTGCACTTCCCACTATTGCAATAACCTCTCGGCCCTTTGCTAAGGCAGATTGGTAGGCTGCTTCGATAGCTCCCTCTTTCGTGCAGAAGTTTTCATCTACTTCAATTGAAATAATCCCATCAGTACCTAATCCCATAATTCTCGCTGCTCGATCTACGCAGTAGTGGGCCTGTGATGAAACCAGAATAGCCAGTGGTTTCTGCATTCCCTGATTCCAAACATCTTCGGAGGCTTTAAACTTTCTTGCAGCAAGTAGGGCAGTTAGGTTGGCAAGGGTACCCCCTGAGGTTAAAAATCCGCGAGAATGATCGTCCCATCCGAACTTTGAGCAAAGTAGGTCGGTTACGATTCGTTCCATAGCAGTAGGAGCCATTCCCATTTCATAAACAGCGCTTCCGTTGTTTGAGGTTCCACCGATGAGCATCATTAAACTAGCGATGGGGAGTGGTGCGCTTACTTGATGACCAACATACTTAGGGTTTTGAAGATGGTTGGTATTGGTGAGCAGGTCAATGCAGAATTTCCTGATTTTTTCTGATTCACTTAGATACCCAGATTCAACACTCCAAGATTGCCAGTAACGGAGCATTTCATCAGGCTCCACATAAGATAAGGCTGGTGTTGTCGATTCTTTTGCTTGTTGCAAGTAGGATGCTAGTTCAGAAAGTAAAAGGGCTCCATTTTCATGAAACCCTTCTGCTGAATATAATTTTTCGAAATCGAAAGAATCAGTGCTCATGGTTTTGTGTATCAAATACGTAGCCGTCAGTGTTTTTAACCGACTCTGCGATAAGTTCCTTTATTCCTACAATATTAGGTAAGTTTTGATACTTGGTAAAACGTTTTAATCCCATCAGCATACCACGTTGTTCGTCTCCTTCAGAAATCGACGCAATCCCCTCTTTTGCTCTGCGTTCGATGTGTTCTGTGGCATTAAATACATATAGCTGTGACATAGCAATCTGAACCTTTTGACTTTCTACTCCATAACGTTCGATATTCTTGAACGTACGATATACAACTGATTCACTTTGATAAATTTCAATAAGGATGTCTGCGGCACATAGCAGAAGCATTTGATTAGACTCTAATTCGGTTCCATATTTCTCAACCGCGGCTCCTGCCACCATTAAGAACACTTTTTTAAGGCGTTGAATGAGGTCAACTTCTTGGCTTAGAGGTTCGCTGAAATCGGGTACTTCAAAGCTGGGTATCCCCATCAGTTCTTCTTTAATCGCATATGCGGGCCCTAGTAAGTCTACATGTCCTTTCATGGCTTTTTTAATCAGCATTCCAACAGAGAGCATACGGTTGATCTCATTGGTCCCTTCATAAATTCTCGAGATTCGAGCGTCTCTCCATGCCGATTCCATTGGAGCGTCTGCACTAAAACCCATACCACCAAAAATCTGTATACCTTCGTCAGAGCAGCTTTGGATATGCTCAGAAACGATCACTTTTAAAATAGAACATTCAATCGCGAATTCTTCAACCCCTTTAAGTTCTGCTTCCTGATGGGATGAGCCTTTTGCTATCCGATTAGAGATGCTATTTTCAATATCTTTTGCTGCACGGTAGGCAGCAGATTCATCGGCGTAACAATTAGTAGCCATCACTGCTAGTTTCTCTTTAATGGCTCCGAAATCGGCGATAGGAGTACCAAATTGAACGCGTTCCTTAGCGTATTTAACTGCCTCTCTAATTACTCTTCGCTGAGCATCTAGGCAAGCGGCTGCTAATTTGATGCGTCCTACATTCAGCGCATTCATGGCAATTTTAAATCCATTACCACGTTCTGAAAGCATATTTTCTACAGGAACTTTGGTCTCATTAAAAAACACTTGTCGGGTAGAAGAAGAATGAATGCCTAGTTTATGCTCTTCTTCTCCATAACTAATTCCATTTGAGGGGTCATTTTCGACAATAAATCCTGTGATATTCTTGTCATCTTCTATTCGGGCGAATACGATGAATAGATTAGCAAAACCTGCGTTTGAAATCCACATTTTTTGACCTGTAATGAGATAGTGAGAACCATCTTCGGAGAGAACGGCCTTGGTCTTTCCTGAATTAGCATCAGACCCTGCACCAGGCTCTGTAAGGCAGTAAGCTCCAAACCATTCACCTGAGGCTAGTTTAGGGACGTATTTCTGTTTTTGTTCTTCATTACCATATAGGGTTATCGGCATTGTTCCGATACCGGTATGTGCTCCAAATGCCGTACTAAAAGATCCCGAGACTCCAGAGATGTAATCGCACACCAGCATAGTAGATACAAAACCCATTCCCATACCGCCATACGATTCAGGTACCGCAATACTTAAAAGACCCAACTCGCCTGCCTTTTGCATACAAACTTTGGTGAATTCATAGTCTTTCTTTTCAAAGCGTTCCCAGTTCGCCCAAAGTTCACGCTCAGCAAATTCCATGGTGCTATCACGCATCATAAGTTGTTCTTCAGATAAATCTTCGATAGAGAAGACTGAAGAGGGAGTCGGAGTTTTGACTATGAATTGTCCTCCTCTAATCATCGTGTCTGTAGTTGTATCCATAGCTAATCGATTTAAGCGATAAATTCAAATATTCCGGCGGCACCTTGTCCTGTTCCTACACACATGGTGACTACCCCGTATTTATTTTTTAGGTTTCGTTTTCTCATTTCATCAAACAATTGTACCGATAGTTTAGCGCCGGTACATCCTAGAGGGTGGCCGAGCGCAATGGCTCCTCCGTTAACGTTAACCCGATTAGGGTCAAGATCTAATTCTCTAATGACTGCAAGAGATTGAGAAGCAAAGGCCTCGTTTAATTCGATAAGTTCTAATTGGTTCTGATCGATTCCTGCAATTTTAAGGGCTTTTGGCACGGCTTTAACGGGCCCTATACCCATGATTCTTGGCGGAACTCCTGTTGCCGCATAACCCGCTAATCGAGCGATTGGTTCTATGCCTAACTCTTTTACCATAGATTCGCTCATGATCAGAACGAAAGCGGCACCATCACTCATTTGAGAGGCGTTTCCTGCAGTTACAGAACCTCCGTCGGCAAAAACGGGTCGAAGTTTTGCCAGTTTTTCTTTACTGGTGTCGGCGCGTGGACCTTCATCAGTATCTACCACATAAGATCGACTGGCGCGTTTTTCGTTTTTATCGAGATAGATTTCTTCAACCGTAATTGGTACGATTTGATCTTTAAATCGATTTTCCTCGAGCGCCTTTAGGGCCTTTTGATGAGATTCATAAGCAAAAGAATCTTGATCTTCGCGGCTTACGTTGAATTCTTTTGCAACCTCCTCTGCTGTTAGCCCCATATTCCAATAGTAATCCGCCTTACCTTCTTTAGCTAATTGGTAGTCGGGTACGGGTTTGTATCCGCCCATCGGAATAAAGCTCATGCTTTCGGTTCCACCTGCGATGATACAATCGGCAGCTCCGGTTTGAATTTTTGCCGAGGCCATTGCGATGGTTTCGAGACCAGAGGCACAATAACGATTGACCGTTACCCCGGGCACGTCCTCATTTTTAATCCCCATCAGTGAGATGAGTCTTGCTACATTTAATCCTTGCTCAGCCTCGGGCATGGCATTACCGACGATTACATCGTCGATTCTTGTTCGATCTAATTGAGGTACTTGATTTAATAAATAATCAATGGTTTCGCCGGCTAATTCATCGGGTCGTTTAAATCTAAAAACTCCTTTTGGTGCTTTACCTACGGCAGTGCGGTAGGCCTTAACGATATAAGCGGTTTGCATGATGTTTAATTTCTTAAGGGTTTACCCGTAGTTAGCATATGTTGAATTCTCTCTAGCGTTTTTCTCTGACCGCAGAGTGATAAAAACGCCTCTCTTTCGATATCTAATAAATAGCGTTCACTCACAGTAGTCGCCGCTGAAAGGTCTCCTCCAGACATGACGTAAGCTAATTTATCGGCCATGAGAAGATCGTATTCTGAGATGTAGTTACCAGCTTTCATTGAATCTGTACCTACCATAAACATTCCTAAAGCTTGTTTACCTAGTACCTTGATGTCTGTTCGTTCAATTGGTTTAACATATCCGGCATCGGCTAAGACTCTTGCATAGGATTTTGCAATCGATAATTGTTCATCTCTATTGGTGACAATCACGTCCTTTGACTTTTCAAAAAGCCCAAGATCATACGCCTCGTGCCCCGATGTAGAAACTTTAGCCATTGCGATGGTCAAGAAGTGTTCGCGAAGAATATTTAATTCGACATCATTTTTCTTGAAAGCATCAGAGGCTCTTAAGGTCATTTCTTTGGTTCCTCCACCGCCGGGGATAACTCCTACGCCGAATTCGACAAGACCGATATAAGTTTCTGCTGAAGCAACCACTTTGTCGGCGTGCAGGCTGAGTTCGCATCCTCCACCTAGGCACATACCGTGTGGTGCAGAGATAACGGGTATACTGCTATATCGCATGCGCATCATGGTGTTTTGGAAGTAGGCGATTGCGGCATTAAGTTCTTCGTACTCCTGTTCGACGGCCAGCAAGAAGATCATCCCAAGGTTTGCACCTACTGAAAAATTAGCTCCTTGATTACCTACCACTAGACCATCAAAACGCTCCTCGGCAATATCGATAGCTTTATTGAGCCCGGTTAATACATCGGCCCCAATCGTATTCATTTTAGAGTGAAACTCAGCACATACAATGCCCTCTCCAAGATCGAT
>DFQX01000091.1 GCA_002381155.1 Flavobacteriaceae bacterium UBA3478
ACATAGGAAAAGAGTGGCAGTAGATTAAGCTCACTCCCTCTGGATATAACGCTTGGGCTACGATGTAATGGTTCGATCCGTCGACCCCTTGTATGGCTACTTTTTTCATAAAACGAAAAAAGTCCCGAAAAACGGGACTTTATTATATTATTACGTTAAATAACGACAAGCCCCTACCTCTCTAACTGATAATAGTTAAAGTAAGCAAAGTCGTTATAAAAGCGTGTCTTGTTCATAATAACGGCGCTAATTACAGAAAAGGTTTCATAAAAAACAAGTCTTGTCTGAAAATAATTCAAAAGAAGGGTTAAATGATTCAATTCTTAACTAACCCAAAAATGCTTTTCTCAAAGAATCCACATAATCAAGCTTCTCCCAAGTAAACAACTCAACCTCACGCGCAACCTTACCATTGTAGGGTGATTCAAAAATCTTAACCACCTTGCGCGGTGTTCTTCCCATGTGCCCATAAGAAGCTGTTTCACTGTAAATTGGGTTACGAAGCTTTAATCGTGTTTCGATTCCATAAGGCGTAAGATCAAAGAGTTCGGCAACTTTCTGAGCGATTTCTGCATCAGCAAATGATGTAGCGTTCGTTCCATAAGTATCAATAAAAACAGAGGTAGGCTCTGCAACACCAATTGCATAGCTAAGTTGAACTAATACTTCAGAAGCTATACCTGCAGCTACTAGATTCTTCGCAATATGCCGTGCTGCATAGGCAGCAGATCGATCTACTTTTGAGGGGTCTTTTCCTGAAAAAGCTCCTCCTCCGTGGGCACCTTTTCCACCATAGGTGTCTACAATAATCTTGCGGCCCGTTAATCCCGTGTCACCGTGGGGACCTCCAATCACAAATTTACCGGTTGGATTCACGTGATAGTTGATTTCATCGGTAAACAAGGATTGAACCGAATCACTCATTCGCCTTTTAACCTCAGGTATTACGTATTTGATAATATCTCTACGTATCTGATCAAGCATGTTTTGTTCGTGATCAAACGGATCGTGCTGGGTAGACACAACAATAGTGTCAATTCGCTCCGGCTGATTATTGTCATCATACTGCAAGGTAACTTGAGCTTTTGCATCGGGACGTAAATAGTTCATCGGCTTCGAAGAGTCATCATTAGCAGCTCGACGATATTCTGCCAAAACCTTTAAAATCTCGTGAGAAATAACCAAGGCAAGGGGCATGTACTCTTCAGTTTCTGAAGTTGCATAACCGAACATCATTCCCTGATCTCCAGCACCTTGAGATTCTGGTGCACTACGATCAACACCTCGATTGATATCTTGACTCTGTTCGTGGATTAAGGAAATTACCCCGCAAGAATCACCGCTGAACATGTATTCTCCTTTGGTGTATCCGATAGAATTAACTACTCCGCGAGCTATTGATTGTACGTCTAGGTAGGTTGAGCTTTTAACCTCTCCTGCCAAGACTACCTGACCTGTAGTTACCAGTGTTTCACACGCCACTTTACTTTGTGGATCAAATGCTAAAAAATGATCCAGTAGTGCATCACTAATTTGATCGGCAATCTTATCAGGATGCCCTTCACTAACCGACTCTGATGTAAATAAATATGACATAATTCTTGTCTCTTTAATTCAGGAGATTACAATACTCTTTAAGAGACTAAAGCACTACGGGCTATTAAGACGCGAATACTGCTTTAGCATTTTTTACGAGGTTGCAATCAGTTCAAATCTTTCCTCAAACAGGTTACAAAAGTACGCTTATTTTATAACACTAAACAGGAAAGATATTCTTATCTTGAGGCTCATTTTCAAAAACCAAGAAAACAGGATGCACATTGCTATCGCCGGCAATATTGGAGCCGGTAAAACCACACTTACGAATCTACTCGCTAAGCATTTTAAATGGGAACCGCAGTTTGAGGAGGTCATCACCAACCCTTATCTAGACGACTTTTACACCCAAATGGAGCGCTGGAGTTTTAATCTACAGATTTACTTTTTAAACACTCGATTTAGACAAATTCTGTCGATTCGAGAAAGCGGAAAAAGTGTCATTCAAGATCGTACTATTTATGAAGATGCATTCATATTTGCTCCCAACTTACACGATATGGGTCTTATGACTGGGCGAGACTTTGAGAATTATAAGAGTCTATTTGAACTTATGGAATCCCTAGTGGCTCCTCCTGATCTAATGATTTACCTAAGAAGTTCTATTCCAAATCTGGTGAAGCAGATTCACAAGCGTGGTCGTTCCTATGAGAACGGAATATCTATTGATTATCTGAATCGTCTTAACGAGAGATACGAAGATTGGATCAAGGGATACGACAAAGGTAAACTCCTCATTTTCGATGTAGACAACCTAGATTTTGTAGACAATCCCGAAGATCTTGGGAGTATCGTAAATAGAATAGACGCAGAATTAAACGGACTATTTTAAGACATCGTTAGAGAGTAGATAACAAATAAAAAAGCCTGCTATTTCTAGCAGGCTTTTTTGTAAGCTATATTGAAACCCTTATTCTTGGGTCTCCTTTTTAATAGTAACTTCTGGATGGTTAGCTCTTACCTCTTCCATAACCTCATCCAGATCAGCACCTGCATAAGCTACTTCAGTAGTTGTAGTTTCTCCATTAATAGTTTCAGTTGTAACAACAGAAACCTCGACGCCGCCTTCTTCAGAGGTAGCCTGAACATTCACAGAAATCTCTTTGCGAACTTCTTGTTTAGTTGCAGCTTCAGCATAAGCAGCCTCTGATGGGCTAACTAAACTAGGTGCAATAACAAGTGCCACAACAGACATTAATTTTAAAAGGATGTTTAGTGAGGGTCCTGAAGTATCCTTGAATGGATCTCCAACGGTATCACCAACTACAGCAGCTTTGTGAGCATCGCTACCTTTACGACCTTCACTTTCGATCGTTTTCTTAGCGTTATCCCATGCACCACCAGCATTCGACTGGAAGATTGCCATAAGTACACCAGAAGCAGTAACTCCAGCAAGAAGACCTCCAAGCATTTCAGCACCACCTAAGAATCCAACAAGAACTGGAACAATGATCGCTAAAAGACCTGGCATTACCATTTCTTTAATAGATGCTTGTGTGGAAATTGCTACACACTTATCGTATTCAGCAACACCATCGGCCGCATCAAAAATTGCGCGATCTTCAGCAGAGGCCTTAGAAAGGTCTGAATCGTATTTACGCATTACCTCTAATGCTGCTTTTAGAGCAGGAATATCTTTGAACTGACGACGAACTTCTTCGATCATTGCCATAGCCGCACGACCTACTGCGTTCATTGAAAGTGCTGAGAATACAAACGGAAGCATAGCCCCAACTAAAAGACCTGCCATAATAGTAGGCTCAGAAACGTCTATCGCTTTAACCTTAGCCGTTTTCATGAAGGCAGCAAATAATGCTAGTGCAGTAAGTGCAGCAGAAGCAATCGCAAAACCTTTACCGATAGCAGCAGTAGTGTTACCTACCGCATCAAGGGTATCTGTACGCTCACGAACTTCAGAAGGAAGTTCAGCCATCTCTGCAATACCACCTGCGTTATCTGAAATCGGACCATAAGCATCAACCGCTAATTGGATACCTGTATTTGCAAGCATACCTACCGCAGCGATTGCGATTCCGTAAAGACCAGCAAAGTGATGTGATACTAGAATAGCAGCTGCAATTAAAATGATTGGAATTGCTGTAGACATCATACCAACACCTAAACCAGCAATAATATTTGTCGCTGAACCTGTTTCAGATTGACGAACAATAGAGTTTACAGGTTTAGTACCTGTACCTGTATAATATTCGGTTACCTTACCCACTAGAAGACCAGCAACAAGACCTGCGATAGTCGCCCAAAATACTCCCATTGAAGTATATGCTTTCGAACCTTCTACCCAAGACTCAGGTAACATTTCATTAATTAAGAAATAAGAAACTACTAGCATTAAACCTGCTGAACCAAATTCACCAAGGTTAAGAGCAGTCTGAGGATTTCCTCCTTCTTTCACTCTTACAAAGAAAGTACCGATGATAGACATGATAATACCTGCAGCAGCAAGAGCTAATGGAAGATACACTGCACCAAGTCCATTGAAAGAACTAGCAAATTCAGGTAAAGCAGCAAAAGCAGCACCTAGAACCATTGTACCAATGATTGAACCCACATAAGACTCAAAAAGGTCAGCTCCCATACC
>DFQX01000094.1 GCA_002381155.1 Flavobacteriaceae bacterium UBA3478
CTCCAATTTTTCGGGTAACAGCAGGCTCTATTACCAGAGGCGCAATACCAATGCCAATTTCAGAGAGTTTAACTGATGCCGTTTCTGTAGCATAGCAGTAATCACAAGATGCTATTAATCCTACACCCCCTCCTACAGCCTTACCCTGAATGCGACCAATTACTAACGCTTTTGATCTTCGAATAGCTAAAATCACTTTCGCAAAGCCACTAAAAAATGACGTTGCTTGCTTCTGATTTTCAAGAGCTAGTAATTCATCAAAATTTGCTCCAGCACAGAATACAGAAGACCCAACAGACGATAAAACAATCGCACACAATTGTGATTCATTGGCCTTGTCGATGAGTTTGGCAAGCTTATTCAACATCTCGCTGGTCATGGCATTTTTTGATGGATGACCAAATGTTATTCTACCAATACGATTGTCAATACTTAGCTCGAGTGTATAAGGATCCATAAACCAAAGGTAAGATTATCTATAAAAGCTTCTCGTAACAGTGAAACGGAAAAGGACTTTTCTGTTCAAAGTACACATCCCCTAGACGTTTATAGCCTCGAGCCTCGTAAAGTTTATTATTGCGAAGATTCTTTGAAAAGGTATCTAACCGAACCGATACCGCACCTAGCTCTTTAAGATGTGCTTCTGCGAAGTCAAGAAGTGCTCGGGCATGACCTTTGCCTTGATGCTTGGGGTGTACACATAGGCGATGAAGATATCCGTTGGTTGAGTCTACGGTTAGCCAATTAATCGGTTCGTAAACCCCGTCTTTTCTTGTAGATATCACGATTGCCCCAACGATTTTACCCTCAATTTCTAAGATAAAAAGCTCCTCATTAGAAAGGTCTTTTTCAAAGGCCTCAAGAGACGGATAGTTTTCATTCCACTGAAAGATATCCATCTCACATAGATGCTTTGCGCAAGCCTGAGTGATTTGAATAATCTTCGAAAGATCTGTTTTGACGGCAGGCCGAATCATAGGAGACTATTTTGCATCCCAATTTAACGAAGCCTTAGCAAATTTTAGTGGGCTTCAGATATTATCTTTGTTAAGTACAATTTGAAGTTTATGAAAAAAGCGTTTTTACTTTTCTTTCTTATTCTTAGTAGTGGTTTTCTTACTGCACAACAATTAGTGAAGGGAACGCTCAGTGATCAGTTTGCTGCGTTGCCCCTTGGCACGGTTGAGAATCTAACTCAAAAGACCAGTATCACAACGGATAATCGAGGAGGTTATGAGATTATGGCTAATATCGGCGATCGTCTTCAATTCTCTTTTCCCGGTAAACGAAGTCTCGTTTTTGTTGTTGAAGATGTTACCCGAACGCTAAACGTTCAATTAGAGGATGAAATCACCGAACTCGACAACGTGGTGGTTACACGAAAAGGTCAGAAAACCTTAAAAGAGCTTTATAAAGAATACAATGCCAACCCAGCCATTGTAAAAACGGTCTTTGGGTATTTAGATACAGAGGCTGCGAGTTATCAGATTAGAACTATGAATGAAAAGAACATGGTTCAAGCGGGCGGAGACCTTGCAACCATGATACGAGGCCGATTTCCGGGAGTTAAAATTGCCAATGACGAACAAGGAATGCCTCAGATTTTCTTGAGAGAAACAGCTAGTTTTAGTGCTATTCCAGCGGGATATGACATAGACAACGTATTATACGATACGTATCCTACCTGGTTAGATGCCAATAGTATTTTTAGACTAGCAATCATCCCGTCTCGATCTGCCAATACGCGATACGGATCTTTTGGAGCCGGCGGAATGGTCATTATCAATACTCAGAATTCGAACATTCATCCGGTTGGAGAAGATGGAAAGCCCATTGATCTCGCACGCCTAGACGACAACCTTTTTAAATACGAGGTGCTTGAAGATGACGATTTATTCGACTCAAAACAGTCTAAACTTATTCAGTCTTTCGACGACGGAGAGAACCTAATAGACTATTTATCTAGAGCGGAATCTTCATTCTCTAATTACGACTGGATTTCAGTTGCTCAGAAAATGAATGATTTGGAGATGAGCAAGGAACTTACGGATTTGCATCAAACTTATTTCAATAAGTATAATGATCACGCTCCTTCTTTAAAAGCTTATGGATATTGGCTTCATTCGATTAGTGACTTTAAAGCATCATTGACCTTTTTTCAGACGGCCTTTAAGCTACGACCTAACTATTTACAATCGTATTTAGACCTTGCAGACACCTATGAGTCGCTAGGACAACTGCAAAAAGCATTATCTCTTTATGTTCGAGCAAATAATCTCGTGAATTCTGGGTTTATAGTAGCTCCTTCTGAAGAGGGGCGATTGTATAATTTCGATCGCGGCTATGATTCTTTCTTGAAGCGTAATAAGGACGCCTTTGCAGATCTAGATTTTGAATGGGATTCAGAGGAGGCAGGCACCGAAGTGACCTTTTATTTTGATGAAACCGAAACAGAGTTCGAGCTCTTTTTTGTCAATCCAGAGAATCAATATTTCACTGAAAATTATAGTACGTGGGCAAATTTAGACCTCATTAATAATAACAAAGCACTCGGCCTTTCTAGTCTCGAATTCTTCATTGATCAAAATTTAAGAGGGGAGTGGAAGGTGTATATGAAATATCTCGGGAATAAAAAGCAAACTCCATCTTCTGTAAAATTGGTCGCTCGTTCGAAGTATCCGAATTCGAGTAAAACTCCGGTAACTTTGTTCAAGAAATTAACGGCAGAAGATGAAGTAGTACTTTTAGGGACTTTGACGAATTAGTCTTTGAGTTAGTTCTGTTTTTTGATCGTGGGTGAACTAGAGGAGCTGTTCGGCGAAATATAGGGCATGCTTGAGGAATTACTGAAGGACCTTATCGGTTGATAGGAATCTTTTCTTTCTTGATTAATAATGAATTGGTTTAACCCTCCGGTAAGGGAGCCTACCTCTCCATTCATACTTCTTCGTGTCCATTCTTGTATTCGATAAAAATCTGACGGGGATCGAAGAGTGCCAGTTTCAAAAGAGTAATTAGACCAGTACCAATTATTCCAATACCAGTGATTATTGTAGTTGTATCGGGGGAATTCTTGGGACTTAAAAAACTCAAAGACATTGCGACTTACCGCTATGGTATCGCCAATACTGGTAATCACTCTCATGGATTTCTGATTTTGTCCGAAGCATGGCGAGGATAAAACAAAGAACACGAAAAAATGCAATACTTTGATTTTCATTAAGTTAAAATAGTGTAATTTTTTGAACAGAATAGTTTTGGTACATTCCCAATTCACAATCATTTTTAATTCAAATCACCCATTTTCACTATCTTGCGCCCACTTCTGGGGGATTAGCTCAGTTGGCTAGAGCGCTTGCCTGGCAGGCAAGAGGCCACCGGTTCGAATCCGGTATTCTCCACTTAGAGCACCATCGAACACGGCCCAATTTGGGCTGTGTTTTTTGTTTGAAAAGGTTGCGCTAATTGGTTGCTTTCTCAATCTCTTTGAGCAAAAATATGTAATCCTATGAAAGCGCCAAATTCAGTAACTCCCTCAGCCACAATTTCTTCACAAAGCACTTTTTTTGTTAAAAATTCAACAAAACATTGTGTGACTCACATAAAAGAGTAGTTTTACCCCGTGAAAATGACACAGCACATTATTACTCCTATCCGACGTATTAGTCGCCGCCGCCCGTAAGGGTGTAGTGCTGTTATGGAAATAGGTGAGTCCATTTCCCCCTCTGAATTCTCAATTACCCTTTTACTTTTAAACAACCCAACGATTCTTTAATCATGGATCTATTTATTGCCGATGAGTCTTTTCATCGCTTCGCAGAACATATCTGCGACACTATTCAGGACGCTGCACAAAAGCGCGGTACAGGTATTGCCCGTCGTAGCCCTGAGTACATCAAAACTAAGATGACCAACGGTAATGCCGTTATCGCCTTAGACGGAGATACTTTTGCCGGCTTCTGTTATATCGAAGTGTGGGGCGGAAAGAACTTTGTCGCTCACTCTGGCCTTATTATTTCAGAAGATTATCGTGGAAGAGGTTTAGCAAAGGCCATTAAATCGAAGGTTTTAGAGCTTTCGATTCAGAAATACCCAGAAGCTAAAATCTTTGGAATTACCACTGGTTCTGCTGTAATGAAGATCAATTATCAGTTAGGATATAAACCTGTAACCTTTAATGAATTAACTGATGATCCTAAATTTTGGGACGGATGTCAAACCTGTCTCAACTACGACATCTTAACTCGAACTAACCGTAAAATGTGCCTTTGTACCGGCATGTTGTATGACAATCATTTAAATCAAAAAATCAAGAACGATGAAAAATAAAGTAGTTATCGCTTATTCAGGAGGACTAGACACCTCTTATTGTGCACACTTAATGGCAAGTGATCAGCAGAATGAGGTTTATGCGGTTACCGTGAATACCGGGGGCTTTTCATCTGCAGAGGTTGCTTCAATTGAAGAAAAGGCCTTAGCATTCGGAGTAAGTCATTATGAGTGTATTGATGCACGCGAGCGACTCTATAACGAAGTGTTGCGTTACTTGATTTATGGAAATGTACTTAGAAATAATACGTATCCGTTATCGGTGAGTGCCGAACGTGCTACCCAGGCAATGGTACTCATTGAATATGCAAAAAAGGTAGGTGCAAATGCAATCGTTCACGGTTCGACCGGAGCAGGAAACGATCAAGTTCGATTTGATCTAATCTTTAGTGTACTTGCCCCAGAAATTGAAATTATCACCCCGATTAGAGATAACACTCTATCAAGAGAAGAGGAGATTGAATACCTGAAAAGCCATGGTTACGAATTTAGCTTTGAAAAATCGAAGTATTCAGTAAACAAAGGAATTTGGGGAACGTCTGTAGGAGGAGCAGAAACTTTAACTTCTTCGACGGGCCTTCCGGAGTCGGCTTATCCGTCACAACTTGAAAAGTCAACACCTGAGAAATTAACCCTTGAGTTTAAGAGTGGAGAATTAAGTTCAGTAAATGGACAAAAAGGTTCTCCGACTGAATTAATTACTCTGCTTGAAGAGATTGCCGCACCCTTTGCTATTGGAAGAGATATCCATGTGGGTGATACGATTTTAGGGATTAAAGGTCGCGTTGGTTTTGAAGCTGCCGCACCAATAATCATTCTGAAAGCTCACGAACTTCTCGAAAAACATGTGCTTACCAAGTGGCAACAATATCAAAAACAGCAATTGGCTCAGTTTTACGGGATGTTGCTTCACGAAGGTCAATTGCTAGACCCCGTAATGAGAGATACCGAGGCTTATTTAGAGCGTAGCCAAGAACGAGTCACAGGGGCTGTTTATTTAACGTTGCATCCGTATCGATTCACTTTAGAGGGTATTGAGTCCCCTTACGATATGATGCAGTCGAAAGTCGCCACTTATGGTGAGACCAATAAAGCGTGGGATTCTAGAGACGCTAAAGGGTTCATCAAAATTTATAGTAATGCCATTCAAATTTCACACCATGCAAAACCACAAGATTAAGGTTGCTGTCATAGGTGCAACAGGATATACAGGAGCTGAATTAATTAGAGTTCTCGCCTTTCATAGCGGGGTAGAACTAACGCAACTTATCAGCCGTTCGAAAGCGGGTCAGTCGGTGTCAGAACTGATGCCGGAGCTTTCAAATCGACTCAATTTAGATTTTAGCGATACCATTAACCCGGGTGCAGACGTATGGTTTCTTGCGCTTCCGCACGGGGCCTCTAAATCTTTTATAGAAGAGCACAAGGCACTTGCTGATCAGGTTAAGATTATTGATCTCAGCAATGAGTTCAGATCTATCAACCATTCAAAATGGGGAGGCTACCATTTTACTTTTGGTTTACCCGAACTGAGAAGACAGGAGATTCAAAACGCGAATCACATTGCTAATCCGGGCTGTTTCGCAACCGCAATTACCCTAGGTTTAGCTCCGCTCTTTCACCACCATAAAATTGATGAGCAGACTTCGATTCACAGTAACGCTACAACAGGCAGTACTGGGGCAGGGGCCTCGCTTTCAGAGACTTCGCATTTTAGCTATAGACTGAATAATCTTTCGTGGTATAAAGCTTTTACTCATCAGCATTTAGCTGAAATTGGGGAGCAACTCACCCAGAAGGCTGAAGGTGCTCCAAAGCTGTTTTTTCTACCTCAGCGAGGAGCCTTTGCTAGAGGAATTTTTGCTACATCGTATTGTGAATTTGAAGGGTCGATAGAAGAGGCCTACGACCTTTATGAAGTCTTTTACAAGGACGCAGCTTTTACTCAGGTGGTAAAAGCACCGATATCGCTAAAGCAGGTGGCAGGCACAAATAATTGTCAAATCCATTTGCACAAACACAACGACACGTTGCTTATCACCTCTGCCATTGATAATTTATTGAAAGGGGCTGCGGGACAAGCGGTTCAGAACATGAATCTCATGTTTGGCTTTGACGAATCTGAAGGGCTGTTATTTAAATCTATAGGATACTAATGAAATCGACCATCGCCATTATAGGAGCAGGAAATCTGGGACTAAGTATTGCCTCAGGGCTTCACCAAACAGGACACTCTTTGGTGCTCACAAGAAGAAAAATAGGTTCGCTTTCTAGCTGGTCAACCAAAGAAAATGTTGAGGTGACTAGCGATAATATTCAGGCGGTTACTAAGGCCGATGTAGTTATCATCGCGGTTCAACCCAGTCAATGTGATCGTATTTTAAGACAGATAAAACAAAGTCTTCAAAAGAATTGTCTGGTTGTATGCACAGCTGCTGGCTATCAAATCGAACAACTTGAGGCGGTTTTAGGGTCTGACACTGCCGTTTATCGCGCTATGCCCAACACGGCTATTTCGGTACAGGCTTCAATGACCTTAATTGCCTCGAACGAGACAGGGGTCTCAAGACTTTCAGAGGTTGAGGAACTATTTGCACATGTTGGAGAGACCTTGGCCATTGAAGAGGCTCAAATGCAGGCTGCCACCGTGCTTTGTGCGAGTGGAATCGCTTTTTGGCTGAGACTCATCAGAGCCAACACACAGGGTGGGGTTCAATTGGGATTTGAGTCAGAGGTCGCTTTAAAAATTGCGACACAGACGGCTTATGGAGCGGCTCGATTACTTATCGAATCGGGAAATCATCCTGAGGCAGAGATTGATCGGGTTACTACTCCGAGTGGATGCACGATAACCGGTCTTAATGTCATGGAGCATTCAGGAATGAGCTCAGCATTTATTCAGGGGCTTACGGCCTCTTTTGATAAAATCAACGAAATTAAATCGACGACGTAGTTATGAGTTTATATCAGGTTTATGCTCAGTATCCGATTGAATTGGTCTCGGCTAAAGGGATGGAACTTACCGATATCAATGGGGTAAAATATACCGATTATTACGGGGGCCATGCGGTGATCTCAATCGGACACAGCCATCCGCATTATGTAAAATCACTCACTGAGCAGTTAGAACAAATTGGGTTCTATTCGAATGTCGTTCTCAATCGATTTCAGGAGGAACTCGCTGAGCGATTAAATGCGAAATTGAACGAAGACTACGCTTTGTTTCTGTGTAATAGTGGAGCGGAGGCAAACGAGAATGCACTTAAGTTGGCCTCATTCAAGACCGGAAGAAAAAAGGTTCTCGCTTTTAATGGGAGTTTTCACGGAAGAACTTCAGCAGCAGTTGCAGCCACAGATAATCCTTCGATTGTAGCTCCGCTCAATGCTGGTCATGAGGTCGATTTTATTCCTTTTGGCGACCATAAGCAACTAGAGCAGTTATTAGCCACAGAACAGTATTGTGCGGTAATAATAGAAACCATTCAAGGGGTTGGAGAACTAGATCAACCCAGCCTAGCTTTTGCTTCGGATATTAACGAAAATTGTAAAAAAACAGGAACCTTGCTTATTGCAGATGAGGTTCAAT
>DFQX01000015.1:0-3649 GCA_002381155.1 Flavobacteriaceae bacterium UBA3478
TCTAAATGGGAAAAAACGATTGATGCCCCCGAGGTTCACTCGCTCTCTATTGAATTGGGGTTTATTCAAAACCTGATGGTTTCGACGAGTAATTCTGATCAGTATGTCATTAAAACTACGAGCGAAGGAGAATACAGAGACCAAGTGATGTTGGTGTCTAAAGAGGTTGATCATTGGCTTGAAATTTATCCGCAATGGGCGCCTTCGTTCATAGCTCCCAATGATAAGCTCAGCGCACATAAAGTTCGTGCTTTAAATCTTGAACTTATTGTTCCTAAAGGAAAGACTCTTGAAATTCGAGGAGAGCAGGCAGTGGTGTCTGTATTAGGAGAGTATAAAGAAGTTGTTTTGCGTTTGGGATCGGGCCGGGTGAATTTAGAATACTCCTCTGAAGAAAGTGATATCAGAACCGACTCTGCAGATGTTTTCTTAACGGTTCCTTATGGAGATATTCATGCGTCTAGTACTGAAGGAAAAGTGATAGGAAGTATTCCTGTCAATACAAGATTTCATTATAAGTTAGCTTCAGAAAAGGGGTCAATCTATTTAAATAAAGCCTAATGAATTTAAAGAAAACCATTCTTTTTGCTGTTGTTATACTCGTACTTGATCAGTGGTCGAAGATTTTTATAAAAACCCATTTCACCTATCAAGAGGAGATCGAGGTATTCAGTTGGTTTAAGATTTTCTTTATTGAAAATAGAGGCGCCGCTTGGGGTACTCAGCTGAGTGATTTTCTTCCTATCAGTGAACGCAGCGCTAAATTTGGATTGACCTTATTTCGACTTTTTGCTATCGTAGGAATAGCCATTTGGGGTTATCGTTCGGCTCTTAAAAAAGCACCTTCTCTATTACTTATCGCCATAGCTCTAATCTTCGCTGGAGCCTTGGGTAATATTATTGATTCGGTATTCTATGGAAGGCTGTTTACGGTGAGCACGCCTTATTCTGTGGCAACCTTCGCCTGGGATTCTTCGATCGGAGGCTATGATAACTTCTTCCATGGGCGTGTAGTAGACATGCTTTATTTTCCCCTTATTGACACGACTTGGCCAGACTGGGTTCCCTTTCTCGGCTCAAAACCTTTGCGGTTTTTTCAGCCCGTTTTTAATATAGCCGACAGTGCAATTAGCGTAGGAGTTTTTATCCTTCTTGCGTTTAATAAAAGAGTCTTTCCTAATTAAACTGAAAATCTGCAGTTGGTGTAATTAGCCAATGGAGTGGATGGTCGTGGGGCTCTAAATCATCAATAGTTTCTACCGGCTCTAATATGCTTAAACCTACAGTGATTACATCGGGTCTGCAATCTGCTAAGAATCGGTCGTAATACCCTTTACCGTATCCGACACGTCCCCCATTTAGATCACTAATCAGAAGAGGAACAAATACTACATCGATATGATTCGCTTCAATGGTGAGGCCACTGGTGGGTTCTAGGATTCCCCAATGATTCTCTATAAGCTTGGTTTGATCTTCAAGAAGGTAATGGGTTAGGCTTCCATCTAAATGCGCCTTAGGTAAGACGATTCGTTTATCTTTTCCTTGTAAAATGCTTAATAAGCCCTCGGTATTGACCTCATTCTGCCTCACGATAGGGAGAAAAACATGATAAGTAGTCTTTTCCCAAATGGGGAGATTTAAGAGGCGATTGATGATTTTAAGGCTCAAGGCCTCCACTTCATCTTTAGAATAAGACTTTCGTCTTTCTTTGGCCCACTTTCTTAAATCATCCTTACCTCTCATGGGGTAAAACTATCTAAAAAATCAAATCAATCGCTACTTTTACTCAATGGGAGAGAAGGAAAATCCGATCAAAATTCAGGTACAGGCATTGCCCGATGAACCTGGGGTTTACCATTTCTATGACCAAAACAAGCGCATTCTTTATGTCGGTAAGGCAAAGAATCTAAAAAAGCGTGTGTCTTCCTACTTCACTAAGAACCATACCAGCGGCAAGACCCGAGTAATGGTTAGTAAGATTAAAGAGATTCGGCATGTGGTCGTGGCTAATGAATCAGATGCGCTACTTCTAGAAAACAGTATGATTAAGCAGCACCAGCCCAGATATAACGTACTGCTTAAGGATGATAAAACCTATCCTTGGATTTGTGTAAAAAACGAGCGATTCCCAAGGGTTTTTAGTACACGAAAAAAAATCGAAGATGGTTCCCTTTATTTTGGGCCTTACACTTCGATGAAGACCGTTAGAGCACTTCTTGAACTCATCCGAAACGTATATACACTTAGAACTTGTAATTATGATCTTTCAGAAGCGCAGATCGAATCGGGAAAGGTGAAGCTCTGCTTAGAATATCATATAGGAAATTGCGCAGGTCCCTGCCGAGGGTATCAATTAGAGGTAGAATACACTGAGCAAATTGACGCCATCGTAGCCATTTTAAAGGGAAATTTAAAGCCCTCACTACGAATGCTCAACGAGCGAATGACTCGATTCGCGGCTGTGATGGAATTTGAAAAAGCTCAACAAATCAAGGAGCGTATAGAGGCTCTTAATAAACATCAGTCGAAGTCGCAGGTGGTAAATCCGAAAATTACTGATCTGGAAGTGTATTCGATTCTAAGTGATCCGACCCATGCTTATGTGAACTTCATGCAGATTAATGACGGGGCGATCGTATATTCTCACACCCTAGAAATGAAGAAGCAACTCGACGAGACTGAAGAAGAGTTGTTGTCAGTGGCTATTGTAGAGATTCGACGCCGTTTTAATTCGGTATCAAAAACTATTCTACTTCCTTTCCCTGTAGCTGTATCAGAAACCATTAGGGTCGAGGTTCCTAAGCTCGGAGATAAAAAAAGTCTTGTTGATCTCTCTTTAAGAAACGCTAAATTTTTCAGACAAGATCGATTCAAGCAAATGAAGGTGGTTGACCCAGATCGTCATACCAAGCGCATTTTAAGTCAAATGAAGGAAGACCTTCACCTCTCAGAAGATCCCGTTCACATAGAGTGTTTCGACAATTCAAACTTGCAGGGAACCAATCCAGCTTCGGCTTGCGTCGTTTTCAAAAATGCAAAGCCATCGAAGGCCGATTACCGAAAGTTTACAATTAAGAGCGTTGAAGGGCCTAATGATTTTGCAAGTATGGAAGAGGTGGTATTTCGTCGTTATAGAAGATTGCTACAAGAGCGTGAACCGCTGCCACAATTGATTGTTATTGACGGTGGAAAAGGACAACTTTCTTCTGCTTTGAAATCGCTAGAAGTATTAGGGCTAAGGGGGAAAATTGCAATCATTGGAATTGCTAAAAGACTCGAAGAAATCTATTTTCCCGGAGATTCTTTACCGCTATATCTCGATAAGAAATCAGAAACCCTGAAGATCATTCAGCAGTTGAGAAATGAGGCACACCGATTCTCTTTAAAACACCACAGAGAAAAACGCAGCGCGACTGCGATACAATCTGAATTAGAAGAGATTCCTGGAATAGGCCCAACAACCGCAGCAAAACTGCTTAAAGAATTTAAGAGTGTAAAGCAGATCAGACAGCGCAGTATTGGTGAGCTTGAGAAGGTAGTGAGTAAGTCGGTTGCTTCAAAAATTCACAGCTTTTTTCAGTCTTGACCGGCCCAGTCTCATTTGTATGAGAATCAGAACGTTAAAGTCGGGTTAAAAAGTATTTTTAAA
>DFQX01000015.1:3957-7285 GCA_002381155.1 Flavobacteriaceae bacterium UBA3478
TTTTGGTTTTTCATGATTTAAAGTTTGGTTAGTTAGTAAGAAAAGCCCTAGTTGAATGAACTAGGGCTTTTTTTTAATCCTATTTTTGTTAGCAATGATTAGAATAGCACTCCTATTATCTTTCATGCTTTTGATGAGTTTTGGATATTCTCAAGACCAATCAGAATATCAAACTTTCGAAGCTGGTGAATGGTTGCGCTATCGCCTTCATTATGGGTTTTTCAATGCGAGCTATGCCACTCTTTCTATAAAGGACACCATATTTAGGGGAGAACCTGTATTTCACGCTATCGGTGAAGGTAGAACCACAGGTTTGGCATCGCTTTTCTTCAAGGTAGAGGATGTTTATGAAAGCATTTTTTCAAAATCAGAGATACGTCCGATCTTTTTTTTGAGAGATATCGATGAAGGAGGATACACTAAGAATATCTCGATTGACTTTGATTTTGATCGTGAAAAGGCACTTATCAATAACATCAAAGACGATACTTCTTTCGAATTAGATATTCGAAAAGACCTTCAGGATATCATTTCAGCTACCTATTATTTACGCGAGACATTTGATTTATCCTCGGTTAAAATTGGCGATGAGATTGCCTTGGATATGCTATTCGACGATGACGGCATTTATGACTTTAAATTGATGTATCTAGGTAAGGAGGTATTAAAAACCCCATTTGGTAAGATTAGGTGCCTCGCATTCAGACCGCTGGTTAAGTCTGGCAGGATTTTTAGAGCCGAAGAATCTTTAACGCTTTGGGTGAGTGATGATAAAAATAGAATTCCCGTACGGATTAAAGCAGATCTTCGCTTTGGGTCTATTAAAGCTGACTTAGACGGATTTAAAGGACTCAAGAATTCCTTCGAAGTGATTGCCAACTAAAGATTGACAAGCAGGCCGGAATTTTGCAACTTTGTAAGATGAAATTATCGCAACGGATCACCCCCATTTTCTACTCCCTACTGGCACTAACTATGTTCTCTTGCGGATCAGGTGAAGGAGAATCTTTTGTGGGGTCAAGTGCGGTTGAGATGCCCGAACAAATTGAGTTCGGATTCAACATGATCGATTACGAAGTAGAATTAGATACGGTAAGAACAGGTGATACTTTCGGTAAAATTATGCTCTCTCGTGACGCTGACTATCAAAAGGTCAATCAAGCGGCTCGTATGTCTAGAAAATCTTTTGATCTCAGAAAGATTCAAGTAGGTAAGCCTTACCGTGTTCTAAAAAGCTGCGATAGCCTCGAAAGACCTCAAATCTTTATCTACGAAAATGACTTTCTGAATTATACCGTGGTTGATCTACGAGAAGAGGTTGTCGTTTATGAGGAGAAACATCCGTATGAGCTTGTTGAGAAAGAGGTCTCAGGAGTAATCGAAGGTTCACTCTATCAGACCTTAGACAGTCAAGGAATCGATCAAAATTTAAGTCAAGAGTTGGCGAATGTATACGCCTGGAGCATCGACTTTTTTAGACTATATGAGGGCGATCGTTTTAAAGTGATCGCTTTAGAAAGAAGGTTACTTGATGGGACCCCGGCAGGTATTAAGTCGATAAAGGCGGCTATGTTTGAGCATAGAGGTGAGCCTTTTTACGCATTTGCAGCCAATGTGAATAAAAAGACCTTGCAAACTGAATACTATGATGAGCAAGGGAATAACTTAAGACGAACTTTTTTAAAGGCTCCTTTGAAGTTTAATGCTTATCGCATTTCCTCGCGATATAATTTAAATCGAAAAATAGCATTTTATGGCAATCGAACCCGTGCACATAAGGGGACAGATTACGCTGCTCCTGTAGGTACCCCAATTATTGCAACTGCTAATGGTATCGTTACTGAAGCTACTCGAAGAGGTGGAAATGGGATTTATGCAAAAATCAAGCATAATGGCACCTATAGTACACAATACCTTCACATGAAAAAGCTAAATGTGAAGAAAGGCCAGCGAGTACAACAGGGGGATGTCATCGGATGGATAGGTATGACCGGAAACACTTCTGGACCTCACGTTTGTTATCGCTTTTGGAAAAACGGACAGCAGGTAGATCCCTTAAAAGAAAAACTACCTGCCGCTGCACCTATTGATCGTTCTTTAGCTAAAGATTACTTTGAGTATATCAAGACTCCGCTTGAACAGCTCGAGTGCATTGAATATTTGGGAGAAAATGACTTAACTTCACTCGCTCAAAATTCAATCGAAAACGAAAATGCCTTTACCGCACAATAACCCAACTCAGCTGAAGAGCTGGAAGCAATTGCAAGAACTTAGTAACGAATTTAAGCAAGCCTCTATTTCAAAGTTATTTGAAGCAGACGCTCAGCGCGCACAATCTATGAGTGTCGAGTGGGAAGATTTCTTTGTAGATTTTTCCAAGCATCTTTCTGATAAGCGTGTACTTGATTCACTCTATAATTTAGCCCAAGAATCAGGACTTGAAGATGCCAAAAGAGCCTATCTCTCAGGAGATAAAATCAATGTAACTGAAGGTCGTGCCGTACTGCATACTGCACTAAGAACTAACGCCTTTAGCCCAAAGGTTGATGGCCAATCGGTTAGTGAAGAGGTAAGTCAAGTTAAGGCTCAAATAAAGTCTTTTTGTAATCGAGTTATTAGCGGCGAGCACAAGGGGTATACGGGGAAATCGATTACCGACATTGTAAATATTGGTATTGGAGGCTCAGACTTGGGACCGGTTATGATTACTGAGGCTTTAGCCTATTATAGAAATCACCTAAATACCCACTTTGTTAGTAACGTAGACGGAGATCACGTAACCGAGGTTTTAAAGAATCTTGATCCTGAGACTACCTTATTTCTTGTGGTTTCAAAATCATTCACAACACAGGAGACCTTGGCTAATGCAACCACCTGTAGAGAGTGGTTTTTGTCTCATGCCTCTGAAGCAGATGTAGCTTTGCACTTTGCGGCGGTCTCTACGAATCTTGGTATGACCGGACAGTTTGGTATTGCAAACGAAAATGTATTTGCAATGGCCGATTGGGTAGGAGGTAGATTTTCGCTTTGGAGTGCCGTTGGGCTTTCTATCGCCTTGTCTGTCGGATATGAAAATTTCGAATCCCTTCTTGAAGGAGCAGCGGCTATGGACCTGCATTTTGCTGAAGCATCGCCAGAAAAGAACATCCCATTAAATATGGCACTTCTCGGTATCTGGTATAACAATTTTATGGGATCTGAAACCGAAGCCATCATTCCTTACACTCAATACTTAAGCCGATTCTCAGCCTATTTACAACAGGCGGTGATGGAAAGTAACGGAAAGTATGTCGATAGAAACGGAGCTAAAGTTTCGTATCAAACAGGT
>DFQX01000093.1 GCA_002381155.1 Flavobacteriaceae bacterium UBA3478
TCCTGAACAGCATCTGAGCCTTCAGGGATTTCATACTCTAATTCTACAGTGATCGGAAAGGTGTATCCATTATCGCGAATAAGGGTAACCACTTCTGCAATTGGGGTGTCTCCGGTTCCCCACATAAGGTTACCACCGCCATTCGATTGCTTTTGACGATCTTTAAGGTGCATGCTTGCGATGGATGCGTGCTTGTCTTTAATGATCTGTAGTGGGTTTTCGTTTTCGGCGGCAATGTAGTGTCCGAAATCTAGATTCATACTATTACCACTTGATTGTGCAAGGGCAGTATCCCAAAGGGTTGGGGTTTGTTGCATGTGTCCGTGATAAGCCATAAGAATTCCCTCTTCTTCGGCGATTTTACCAAGACGTGCCGTATGTTCATCATCTTCTGGGTGTTCTACCGTTACATGATTCGCACCTAAGGCTTTAGCGGCACGCATTCCGTATCTGATATCGTCATCGGTGTTGTTTTTTCCGAAAACTGATGGTTTGAAAGCATAGATTGAAATTCCGTTGGCTGCGTATAGATCACGAAGTTCTTCAAATTTTGAATAGTCTACCTCAGAGCGCCATTTTGCTATATCAGCATTGAATTGTGTCATTTCTTCACGAAGGATAACGGCTAACTCAGTCTCTTCATCGGTTAATTCCTGCTGACGCCATTGTTTGACCATAATCGCGCGTTTGACTGGGTCATCCATCGGGCTTGCTGGAGCCCCGGCGAAAGGCTCGGCGTGATTACCCATCAATTCGACATGTTTGATGCCTGTCTCTTTAATGTATTCTAATATGGCCAGTGGGCTCTCATCTTCTTGAGTTCTGAACGAATAGGTTTGAACTCCGATGGTGACCCCTAAATCATCAGTTGGGGCACTGGTGCAAGAGGCAAGCACGACAAAAAGTGTGGTTACAATCGCATAGATCTGCTTCATATTTGTTGGTTTAATAGGTTGAATCTTTTAAATGTAATAGAAATCTCTTTGTCTTGATCGTTCATTGGTTATATTTAACATTCACAACCTAAACCATGCGCCTTAGCCAATTTCTGAGATTTCTTTTTTTATCCTTACTCTTGGTGGCTTGTTCAAAGGATGCACTGCCAGGAGATAATGAAGGGGGTGTAGTTTATGAATATCCGCCAAATACGCTGCCGCTTGTGGCAATCTATACTCAAAATGTGGCGATACCTGATGAACCCAAAATACGTGCTACTCTAAAAATTACTGAACGAGGAGAACCTTTGTTTGAAGGCCCTGTGGGCATTGAAACGCGGGGGCAATCTTCTCAATATTTTTATCCGAAAAAACAATACGGATTTGAGACGCGTTCTACCGAAGACTTTGAATTAGACGTCGATGTTTCTTTGCTGGGTTTACCCGAAGAAGAGGACTGGATTTTACAAGCCCCTTATGGAGATAAATCGCTGATGCGAAATGTTCTGACCTATTCCTTATCTGAAGATATGGGAAGATATGCTTCTCGTACCCGCTTTGTGAACTTAAATTTAAACGATCAAAATGATGGGGTATATGTGCTGATGGAGCGATTAAAGCGAGATGTGAATCGTATTGATATTAATGAATTGCGTGAGGTTGAAAACGAAGGTTCAGCGCTTACGGGCGGATACATCCTTAAGATTGATAAGGGTACCGACATTAATATGACAACAGCTTTTGCATCTAAGTATACTAGCTCAGAGCAATCAGTGATTCATTTTCTTTATGAAACCCCAGATGCTGAAACCATAACTACAGCTCAGAAAGATTACATTCAAACCTATATCAGTGACTTCGAAGATGCCCTTCAGTCTGAAAACTTTACTGATGAAATTGATGGATACAAAGCTTATATCGATGTAGCTAGTTTTGTAGATTTTTTTATTTTGACTGAATTAGGTAATAACGTCGATGGCTATCGACTCAGTACCTGGCTTACTAAAGATCGCGATGAGAAGCTAAAGATGGGACCGGTGTGGGATTTCAACTTGGCTTATGGAAACGCGAACTACTGTGCTGCCGAACGATACGATGTATGGGCCTATCGATTGAGTGAGCGCTGTCCTGGTGATTTTTATCCGGTACCCTTTTGGTGGATGCGTTTAATGGAGGACCCTTCTTTTAAGGTGGCCGTTCGTGAACGTTACACAGCGCTTCGATCTGGAGTGCTTTCTGATGGAGCTATTGCTTCTAAGATTGAATCATACCGCGAATTACTGGATAGCTCAAATAATGCCGGATACAACTTTAACCGTTGGCCAATACTTGGCGAATGGGTTTGGCCCAACTTCTTCGTGGGGCAGACCTATAAGGAAGAGGTAGACTATCTTAAAGACTGGGTACTTAATCGTGCGTCTTGGTTAGATGAGCAGATAGGGAGTTTTTAAAGCTCTGACTCTCGATAAGTTGCATCTCCTAAACCTAATAGCGGATAAAAAACTACAGGTAATAGTATTAATCCGATCGTGTAGGCGACATCCTTACCAAAGCTCTTCGAGAGGTTATGTGTGATTATGATTCCAATCACCACGTTGACTAGAGGGATCAGTAAGAGTAAGATCCACCATCCGGGTTTACCTACGATTTTAAGAAGTACCCATATATTATAAATTGGGATGAGGCAGGCCCATCCGGGTTGATTGGCTTTTTCATACACCTTCCATACTCCTATGATATAAACAAGGATGAGGCCTAAATAAAACAGTCCTAAAAACAGCCCGGCGCTGAAAAGTAATTCTTTCATGATGTTAAAATTGGTTAGGATTTCTAAAATAATCAATAGCTTAATACCTACCTAACATCCTAATCATGAATAAATTTTGGCTTCTCTTATCCTTGCTTTCTGTCACGACCTTGCAGGCTCAAACGGCCAATGATACTCTTGAGATTTTAGATCT
>DFQX01000014.1 GCA_002381155.1 Flavobacteriaceae bacterium UBA3478
TGTTTTGTTCTACTCCACCGTAACTGACTTAGCCAGATTTCGCGGCTGATCTACGTTACATCCGCGTAAAATCGCAATATGATAAGATAATAGTTGAAACGGTATGGTGGTTAGCATAGGGCTAAGCAACTCCTCGATTTCAGGAATTTCGATGCAGTGATCGGTTAATTCAGCCACCTGAGTATCTCCTTTGGTTACTACCGCAATGATCTTACCCTTTCGAGACTTGATTTCTTGAATGTTACTTACCACCTTCTCATAATGCCCTTTTCTAATGGCTACAACGAATACTGGCATCGACTCATCGATAAGAGCGATTGGGCCGTGTTTCATTTCTGCAGCTGGATACCCTTCGGCGTGGATATAACTAATCTCCTTTAATTTGAGCGCTCCTTCGAGTGCTACTGGGAAATTATAACCTCGACCTAGATAAAGACTATTGGTTGATTGGTGATAAACCTCAGCAATTTCTTTGATCGCTGCTTCGGATTGAAGTACGGTTTCAATGTGCGAAGGAATCGAGTCCAACTCCTTAACTAGATGTGCATACTCAGAATCACCAATAGTAGCTTTTTCTTTAGCTAGCTTTAAGGCAATTAAGGTGAGTACAGTAATTTGAGTTGTGAAAGCTTTCGTCGAAGCTACCCCAATTTCAGGGCCAGCATGGGTGTAGGCTCCTGCATGCGTTTCGCGGGCAATTGATGAACCTACCACATTACATACTCCAAAAACAAAGGCTCCGCGACTCTTTGCCATCTTAATAGCAGCCAGAGTATCTGCAGTTTCACCAGACTGTGAGATGGCAATAAGGACATCTCCAGGGCCGATTACGGGGTTGCGATATCGAAATTCAGAAGCGTATTCAACCTCAACGGGTATACGAGCCAGATCTTCGAAGATATATTCGGCAACTAATCCTGCATGCCAAGAAGTACCACAAGCTGCAATTATAATCCGTTTCGCATTGAGAAACTTGTCGAGATGATTGTCTATTCCAGCCATTTTAATCAGACCCGCTTCGACATTTAGCCTACCGCGATAAGTATCACGAATTGCTTTGGGTTGCTCATAAATTTCTTTGAGCATGAAGTGGTCATATCCACCCTTTTCTATCTCGTCTAGCGACAATTGAAGCTCATGAATAAAAGGATCCACCTTCTTATCATTGGCAATTTTTCTAACGGATACTTCTTTACCTAAGCGAATCGTTGCCATTTCACCATCCTCTAGGTAAATGGCATTTGAAGTAAATTCGATAAATGGGCTAGCGTCAGAGGCGATAAAAAATTCGTTCTCACCTACACCGATAGCAAGAGGACTTCCCATTCTTGCGGTAACAAGAGTCGATGGGTCAGATGCATCAAAAACAACCAGCGCATAGGCTCCTACCACCTCGTTAAGGGCCAGTCTAACCGCCTTAGCAAGTGAGGTCTCTTCTTTAATTTGTATTTCTTCGATAAGATTTACGAGTACTTCTGTATCGGTGTCTGATTGAAACGAATATCCTCGTTTCTCAAGAGTTTGTTTAATGGGAGCGTAGTTCTCGATAATCCCATTGTGTATGGCAACGATACGACCTGAGTTCGATTGATGCGGATGCGCATTGACATCGTTTGGCACACCGTGCGTAGCCCAGCGTGTATGACCAATACCTAAAGAACCTTTGATATTCTGTTCGCCTTCTGCCTTTGTCTTTAAGTCAAAAACCTTTCCTTTGGTTTTACTGACTCGAACTTCACTTCCGTCATACAACATCACTCCGGCACTATCATAGCCCCGATATTCTAAACGTTGAAGTCCTTTAATAACTACTGGGAAAGCTTCTCGCGAACCGAGATATCCAACAATTCCGCACATAATTGGGTTGTTTTAAGGTTCAAAATTAGGAAAAAACAAAAGGGAAACACCCCAATAAACATTGGAATATAGAGGAAATCGGTAATTGCCGATGTTTAATCCTGAATTTGAGTGTAATAGATGCGAAGCTCTAAGCGCTTATCTTCAGGCACCGTGGCATTCGAACCATAGAGCACCGTACTTAATGGAGTTGCAGCACTCATCTGAGGGTAGGAAACCAACTGGTCTGAATCCGAAACCTTAGCCGCGTAAGTGACCGGCAAACCGATGTTCGCACTTACTGCCACGTTGATCGGAACATTTACCGAATCTCGAAGAACCACATGATTCACATAATCGGTTAATCGAACGGTATAATGCGAGCTATTTCCTTCAGTGTCATATTGTAATATCCCGTCGTAATTCAAGAAAATCCCTAGTGGAGTTTCGTCAGTAGAAGTCTCTGTCATCGCATCATAAACAGGTAAGTTGCTCCCCTCTTTGAACAAGTATAAGCGCGACGGCTGCTCTGGATATTGTTGCATGGCATCTTGATCCACGTGAAAGACAATACTTGCTTCGTTTACGAGCCAGTTATTGGCTTTGATCTCTTCAATAATTTCATCAGGAATTTGAAACTGAGCGAGATAACCGCTACCCCCTTTAAGGTAAACACGCTCTACAAAATCTTGGTTATCAATGATTGAGACGTTATTCTCGGCAGTCCAAGTATTCACTGCGTTACCACTGGTGATACCAAAAGACCCTCCAGAGACTAAGTTTAATCTGAAACTACGTTCCTCGGTATCAATGGCATCATTGCTAGCATCACTATCGTCTTGGGTATTCCAAAAATCATAAGTGTAATCCACTTCAATATAACCTGAGGTTAAATTTAAAAGCATCATCAAATCGTTTTCTGCCGCTAAAGAAAGGTGAATGCCACGAAAATGATCTTTGAAATTCGAACGAGATAATAATTCTGAACCTCCTTCTTTGTCCAAAATCATCGTTTGAAAGAAGTCTGGGTCTAGATCTACATAAACACCTGGATCCTTTGTTTTAGAAGCATCTGTAAAAGCCGATTCGTCTTCTTCGGTATCTGGGTCATCCATTTGATATTCGATGTACTGGAACTCGCTAATGGTGTCTTTACCCTCAAAAAGTACAGCCCCTAGAAAATCCTCAAACTTTGATGAATCGTCTGAAAAATAGGCTGAAGGATCAAGAAACCCGCTAGTAGGCTCATGATCTCTCAAAAAGAAATCACTGTGTCGAACGGTTAAATCAAACACATCGTTTCCTGAGAACGAATAAATGCTATCTAGAGATATACGCTTTGCGTAAGAGTTCGATGCAGTACTTTCATCGTCTAAATCATTGATGCCGTCCCCATCGGTATCGGCGTTGAGCGGATCTGTTCCGCGTAAACGTTCTTCGTTATCGGTAAGCCCATCTCCATCACTATCACTGTTAATATCGTTGGGATCAGCGTCAAAAGCATCTTGAACACCATCGCTATCAGAATCTTGCGACGAGGCAGGAACTTTCTGAAAAGGGATATACAGTCTCGCTCTTACCACCGTTTCATTTTCGTTCAAGGTATCGTTGTTACCCGAGACATCCTGTAGGGTCTCTGTATCTGCTGAAAGCCTTCCAAAAATAGGCTTAACCTCTGTAAGTTGCACTTCTGTAAGGATCTGAGCGCTAGTAGTACCGAAGACAGGGTCTTTAAAATTCCCTAGCTGAAAGATGGGAAGTTGACTCGTCTGTACCCGATCAATCTTTAACTGCTTAATACTCTCAATAGGATAATCAATACGGTTTGTACTAAAGGGCTCTCCCTCAATAACCGCTTGGCCTAAGGTGTAGGTATCCTCTTCACAAGCACTAAAAACAACAAGTAATACTAGGGCTATTGCAGCGCCGATATGGCGGCGTAGGCGGTATGTAGTCATAGAGACGAGTTAGTCAGATAGTTGGTCGTTGTAGAACTTAAGGTAAGCCTCTTCGGTCTCTTGTGGAGAAACATAAGAAAGAACAGGCTTGTCATAGGCTTCACAATACGACTTGATTTCTTCTGGTAGGTTTTCGCTGGCTAAAATAATCCCATCTGAATGATCTGCAGCCACTTTTAACAAATTCGTATGATTTGGCTGCTCAAGGCTTGCTATATCTGAGGTCTCCACCCCATCAAAAGCAACTTTTTTGCAAATATCTCCGGGAAGATCCCCTTCAAATCCTTGGTTGTAAATTGAAGTTACAATCTTAGACTCTGCAAAAATAGGCTCGTCTTTATAGCAGGTGCGAAGATAAAGAGGTAGTAAGGAAGCCATCCATCCATGAACGTGAATGATGTCGGGCGCCCAGTTTAATTTCTTGACCGTCTCTATGACACCTTTAACAAAGAAAATAGCGCGCTCGT
>DFQX01000077.1:0-209 GCA_002381155.1 Flavobacteriaceae bacterium UBA3478
TTAGGTGTTGATTTTGACCATCTCTATTATGAAAGTGACACCTACATACTAGGCAGAGATATTATTGAAGAGGGGCTGGAGAAATCCGTGTTCTTTAAAAAAGAAGATGGAAGCGTATGGGCGGATCTAACTGATGAAGGTCTAGATGAAAAGCTCGTGTTGCGGAGAGATGGAACCGCTGTTTATATGACTCAAGACTTGGGTACGGC
>DFQX01000077.1:582-11972 GCA_002381155.1 Flavobacteriaceae bacterium UBA3478
CAAGATTACCACTTCAAAGTGTTATTTCTTCTGCTAAAACGCCTAGGCTACCACTGGGCCGACCATTTATTTCATTTGTCTTATGGGATGGTTGATCTACCTACCGGTAAGATGAAAAGTCGTGAAGGTAAGGTCGTTGATGCAGATGATCTGATGCAAGAAATGGCTGAGACCGCCGAAAAAATATCTTCTGAGCTAGGCAAGCTTGACGGGTTCACTACGGAGGAGAAATCAGAGTTGTATCATAAAATAGGTCTAGGTGCACTTAAATATTTCATACTGAAGGTAGATCCGAAGAAGAGGATCTTATTTGATCCTGAAGCTTCTGTAGATTTTCAAGGAAATACCGGGCCTTTTATTCAATATACCCATGCTCGAATTCAATCAATACTGCGAAAGGTAGAAAGTAGTGACTTTAAGCTAATTGTTGAAAGTGTCCAATTGCACGAAAAGGAGAGAGAGTTAATGCTTCTTCTTATGAATTATCCATCGGTTATTCGATCGGCTGCTGAAGCCTATTCACCGGCATTGGTGGCTAATTATATCTACGATTTAGTTAAAGCCTTTAACTCGTTCTATCAGCAGGTAACCATTTTGGCAGAGGAAGACCTAGATAAAAGAAATTTAAGGCTTCAGTTATGCTCAAAGATTGCTGAAGTAATTGGTCATGGATCGGCTCTTCTTGGAATTGAAGTTCCCGACCGCATGTAAGTATAAAGCATAAAAAAAGCAGGCACGAAGGCCTGCTTTATTTTTATAATAAGGTTGGATTAGTTCCCGTCTTTGGCTGCAACTGCTGCACCGTAAACCACTAAACCGAATCCGATTTTGTTTACTGCGTCACCGATGTTGTAAATAACATCCATTGCTAGACCACCGAAAATTCCTTCATACCAACCCGGAGTACCAGCCATGTATCCGATCGGATAGATTGCCCATCCCACTAATACGAACCAAGCGAGAGTTTTGTGCGCAGATAGTACTGCTCCTCCTGCTTGCTCAGCTAGTTTCTTAGCTTGACCGAACCAGATGTCATAAACGATTACGAAGTAAGCGATTCCTGAAATTAGACCCCAGATTGCTGCTTGATCTCTGTAAACAGCCTCTCCGAAGTAACCTGTTACTAGCATAATCACTGAAAGAACAATAAGTCTCCACATCAATGATTTTTTAGCACCAGCTGCTTTCAAGATAAGGAAGAACTCAACACACATCAATGGAACAGTTAGTACCCAATCTACATATCTAAAGAATGTAGGTGAATCAGCGTGAGCAGACCAATAGTCTCTCATGTACCAGTAGTGTACCGCTGCAATAAAGGTAATCAGACCTGATACCAAGATTGAGGTACGCCATTTAGAGTCGAAGTTGTTCATCGACAAGAAGAAGAAGGCAGAAGCTGCCATCATAGCCATACATCCAACGAAGAAAGTAAAGCCTACGTAGTCGTCAGTAGCTATCTTTGAGACATCAGCAACCAACGGCAGATTAAGTAATAAACTTTTCATAAGTACTATAGTTTAGTTTTGTTTAACCAAATATAATTTATTCTAAACATAATATGATATTTTTATTCAAAAATTTTTATTAACTATTCAATTAACACCTATTTCTATTTTGCAATTTCTCAATAAATCTATTTTTTTTAAGATATCAGCCTCATTAGGACTCTTTTTTATTTCCTCTTTAGTTAGTGGAGAAATACAGTGGTTTATTGCCCTTCTACTTATTGGTAGTGTGGGACTTTTACATGGTGCTAACGATCTTAACTTAATTAATGCCCTAAGGATCTTTCCTAAAAGTTCTAGACGAAAGCACCTTGCGTTATACCTTTCTGCGGTAGCACTTGTGCTTGTTGTCTTTAGTTTGAACCGTCCTTTAGCCTTATTCTTTTTTATTGTAATCAGCTCGTTTCATTTTGGTCAACAACATTTATCCCAGACTCTTGGGGGCAATATGTTTCTTCGCTATGTAAACTATATCGCATACGGCTCGATTGTTTTTGGACTATTGTTTTACACTCATGCGATAGAGAGCAGTACGGCAATAGCTGAAATATCTGGGGTTTTCTTTACGGTCGAGGATTTTCTAAACTTTCTTCTGATTTCTATAGCGGTCTGGCTAGTTACCTATATTATAATGAATCCTAAAGGTTATGTGATTCTCGGAGTAGAATTAATGATACTCTCGCTTTTCTACTTTTTATTTGGTCAGGTGAATTTGGCTTTAGCCTTTGCGATTTATTTTGCTCTATGGCATGCCATCCCCTCTTTAAATGATCAATTCCGGATACTCTACAATGAAGAGGTAAAAAGAAGCTGGCTAGTATATCTGAAACAATCAGCGCTTTTTTGGGTGCTTTCAATTATTGGTCTTGCGGTTGTTTTTAGTCAGGTTTTTCTTCAAAACAAGACTCCTTTACCACTTCTTGTTTATTTCTTAGCGGCAATTACTTTTCCGCATGTACTAGTGATGTCTAGAGTCGAAAATGCCTTAAAAAGCTAAGATTCTTATTATTTTTGTGCCTTTGTAAAACTACTTGCTATGTTTCAGAATCTTTCGGATAGAATAGATGGTGCTCTTCACAAGTTGAAGGGTAAAGGGCGTATTAATGAAATTAATATCGCCGAATCAATGAAAGAGATTCGTCGTGCGTTATTAGATGCGGATGTTAACTTCAAAATTGCTAAGAGTTTTACTCAAAATGTAAGAGATAAGGCGATCGGTCAGGAGGTGTTAAAATCGTTACAACCCGGTCAACTTATGGTTAAGCTCGTTCGTGATGAATTGGCCGAACTTATGGGTTCTGAAGCCGCAGATATTAATCTTACCGGTTCGCCAACGGTGATTTTAATGTCAGGTCTACAGGGTTCTGGTAAAACTACCTTTTCTGGAAAGTTGGCTAACTACCTCAAGACAAAAAAATCAAAGCATCCGTTTTTGGTTGCCTGTGATGTATATAGACCTGCAGCAATCGACCAGTTGCACATAGTAGGAGAACAAATAGGTGTTACTGTATATTCAGATAGAGATCAAAAGGATCCTGTAGCTATTGCACTTGCGGGTATAGCCGAAGCGAAGAGTCAAGGAAAGAATGTGGTCATCATTGATACTGCTGGTCGTCTAGCGGTTGATGAAGAAATGATGAAGGAAATTGCTGCGATTCATTCTGCGATAAAGCCATCAGAAACACTTTTTGTTGTCGATTCGATGACTGGACAGGATGCTGTTAATACGGCTAAGGCCTTCAACGATCGACTTAACTTTGATGGAGTAATTCTTACCAAGTTGGATGGTGATACTCGAGGGGGTGCTGCGCTATCTATTCGTTCGGTGGTTGATAAGCCGATTAAGTTTATCGGTACGGGAGAAAAGATGGAAGCCATTGATGTATTCCACCCCGATCGTATGGCTGATCGTATCCTGGGAATGGGTGATGTCGTTTCGCTGGTTGAACGAGCTCAAGAACAATTTGACCTTGAAGAGGCTCGTAAAATCCAGAAGAAAATTGCGAAGGACACCTTCGGATTTGATGACTTCTTAGGACAGATTCAACAGATCAAGAAAATGGGTAATATGAAAGACCTCATGGGAATGATTCCAGGGATGTCTAAGATGACCCAACAGGTAGATATTGATGATGATGCATTCAAGCATGTAGAAGCCATTATTCACTCGATGACTCCTACTGAACGCTCTCAGCCGAAACTATTGAATACTAGTAGAAAAAATCGTATTGCAAAAGGTAGCGGTAGAAGTATTCAAGAAGTTAACCAGCTCATCAAACAATTTGAACAGATGAGTAAAATGATGAAAATGATGCAGGGAGGTAAAGGAAAAAACCTCATGCGCATGATGCAACAATTTAATCCGAGATAACATGGTCCTCATTGACGGTAAAGCAACTGCGAATCAAATTAAAAATGAAATAGCCGAAGAAGTAAAGGCTATTAAATCGAAGGGAGAGCGCGCACCATATTTGGCGGCCGTTCTTGTTGGAAATGATGGGGCCAGTCTAACCTATGTAGGCAGTAAGGTTAGATCTTGCGAAAAAGTGGGTTTTGATTCTTCGCTTATTCGCTTACCCGAGGAGACCACAGAGGCAGAATTATTGGCTAAGATTGCAGAGCTGAATCAAGACGACACCTTAGATGGTTATATTGTTCAGTTGCCTCTTCCAAAGCACATCGATGAAGAAAAAGTACTTCTTGCTATAGATCCAAAGAAGGATGTAGACGGATTTCATCCTTCTAATTTTGGCCGCATGGCTTTAGAGTTAGAAACTTTTATTCCTGCAACTCCTTTCGGAATCATGCAGCTCATCGAGCGTTATGATATCGACACGCAAGGTAAACATGTGGTGGTGATTGGTCGTTCGCATATTGTCGGAAGACCGATCAGTATTTTAATGTCTCAAAAGGGCGCCTGTGGTAATGCAACGGTAACAGTGGCTCACAGTCGTACCAAGGATTTAAAAGCGCTTACTCAGCAAGCGGATATCATTGTTTCTGCATTGGGAGTCCCCGGGTTTGTTACTGCTGATATGGTTAAAGAGGGAGTAGTGATCATCGACGTGGGAATTACACGTGTTGAGGACGCCTCTAAGGAGAAAGGCTATTACATTACTGGTGATGTAGATTTTGACTCCGTTGCACCAAAAGCCTCTTATATCACTCCAGTACCTGGGGGAGTAGGTCCCATGACGATAGCGATGCTTCTTAAAAACACGCTTTTAGCCCGAAAGTGGAACGCTTAAAGTAGATTACTTAGCGAATAACTGACTCATGTCCTTGAAGCTCTTGAACTCAAGAGCATTACCTGAAGGATCTTTAAAGAACATCGTCTTTTGCTCGCCAACTTGTCCGGCGAATCTCAGGTAAGGTTCAATAATGAATTCAATTCCTTTGTCTGTGATACGTTTTGCGAATTCGTCGAAATGAGTCCACTCTAATACAATTCCGTAGTGTGGAACGGGAACTGATTTGCCATCCACGTGATTCGCAGTAACAGGCCCTGTGTGGTTTTCATCCAGATGAATGACTAATTGATGCCCAAAAAAGTTATAGTCAACCCAATGGTCACTACTTCTTCCTTCTTCAAGCTCTAGAATATTCGTATAGAAGTCGCGATTTGCGGGTAAGTCATTTACCGGGATCGCAAGGTGAAAAGGAGCTAGATTCATAACCTAAAGTTAGTTTAGAAATTCCATTATTTTTTGACAAACTTTTTTTTGATGCATTGAGTGTCCAAAACCTTCAGTGATAAAAAGTTCTCCGCCAACATTCTTTTGAATTCGTTCGGCTTGCCAAAGTGGAATGGTTGGGTCTAATCGATCATGAAGAATCAGGAGTTCACCGAGATTTTCATAGGTGAATTTAGAGGTTGAAAATTCCTTAATTCCCACCTTAATCTCTTTCTCAATGATCTGATCGAGTAGCCTGTAGACTCTTTTATTAAATCTGATGGTATTTTGATAACCTGCAACGATTAGCGAAAAATCGGTAGGAGCACCGATACTCACCAATTGTTTTACCGTTTCAAGAGGTTTTATACTTTTCGAAAAAAGCATCGCCATTCCGCCCATTGAGTGGCCCACTACAATCTCTATGTCGTATTCTTCGATCATTTTAGTCGCTGCAGCGGCATAATTAGTAAGGTAGTGGTAGGTTCCGCTCGAGTAGCCGTGAGCTGGTGCGTCTATGGCATGAATGTCAAAATCTTTGGTCTTTAATGAGCGTATTAGATTTCTCCACCGATGCGTATTGCTTTCCCATCCGTGTAGCAATAGAACCTTTTTTCCTGAACCTTTCCAGTGATACCGTTGAATTTCATGTCCATTGCAGTGAAATCGGTTCTGTTTCCCTTCTTCTAGTATGGGGAATATTTTGTCTTTATCGATCTTTCCCTTTCGCACCTTAGCAAAGATTTCAAGCGTTTTTTTAGCCGTGTAGCTAGGTGCGATTAACGATAATAGGTTGAGGTATTTACCGATGCTTTTAGCTATAATTTTTTTCGTCATTACCAGCTGACTAGTACCTGAGAAACAGGGATATTCTCATCGATTTGAACCGCTTCAAGCGGCTGCATTGAGTAGCGTAGGCTTTCGGGTAATTCCTTTTTATCAATCAGAAATATAAATGGTTTGTCTTTCACCGCTATTGAAACACTTCTGATTGAAGGGGTAATTCGTATAATATTGTATTTCTTTTGGATATCTGCAAAAGTGCTTCCTACTCCTATACCCTCAGGCGTTGTAAATCTTTTGTCAAATACTTGTACTACCTCTGAGAGTCCGTAGAAATTACTTCTAATTTTTAGACTTAGTTGTTTGTTTGTATCGAAGGTGCTTAGCCCTACAATTTCTCCGGTTCTAAGACTGTCAATGGAGATCGAGTCTGCGGCTAATGTTGCTAAAATATTTTTCAGGGTATCGGTCTTTTTTAAAGAACCAACCGCCTCATTTGAAATCTTATACGGGTTTTGTGTACAAGCTACAAGGCTAAATACAATACTTGATAAAAGAAAAAATTTTTTCATGTTGCAAAAATAGAAATTTAGCTGATGGGAATACGCTCTAACATTCGTTCAACCACCTTAAATGCGGCTGGACAAATAGATGTGTTTTTAAGAGTCAAGGATCTTATTTGGTGAAATTTCTTGCGATCGGTATGAGGATATTCGCGACACGCTTTTGGCCTAACCTCATAAATATTGCAATAGTTGTCATGGGCCAAGAACGGACAAGGCAATTCTTTTAAAACCCAGTCGTTATCCTCATCAAGACGAAGATAGGTGTCTGTAAAGGCCGCCTCCTTCATTTTGAAGTGTTTAGAAATTCGTTGAATGTCGGCTGAGGTAAATAGTGGGCCTGTTGTTTTGCAGCAATTCGCGCAACTGAGACAATCTACTTCTTCGAATACTTCATCATGAATTTCTTGAACCCGGTAGTCTAGATCTTTAGGAGGTTTTTTCGATAGCTTTTTCAAATAGGTAGAATGAGCTTTAGCTCGATCTTTGGCTAACGATTTTAACTGTTCTAAGGACGGTGTCTTCATGGATTGTCAAAAATAGACCAACTTTGCAATATGGATGATGTTTTTGGAGCAGCTGCTCGAGATTATTTCATGACTAAAAATAAAAATCTGGTCATTGAAACTCGTTCTTCTCTTGGAGACGAGGATGAAATTCCTGTTTATTATCTATTTCGATCAAGAAGTGAAATGCCTCCGCTAGAGATAAAGGCTTTAGAGGTGAGTAAAGGGGCAGTTCTGGAGATTGGTTGTGGAGTGGGGAGTCATCTTCTTGAATTAAACTCACCCCATGCTTTTGGGATAGATTCTTCCTTATTATCTATCGAAATTGCTAAAAGGAGAGGTGTGCAAAATGTTAATGTGAGCACTTGGCAAGAGTATGTGAGTGAACAAAAATTTGACTCCATTTTACTTCTTATGAATGGCTTAGGTCTAGCAGGTTCGCTGAACAAGTTACCCAGCTTTCTGCTTCATCTTTCTCAATGGTTATTACCTGGGGGGTCAATCATTGCAGATTCTAGTGATATCAATTATTTATTCGAGGAGGAAGATGATGGTGGAGTTTGGATGCCTGCGACAGCTTATTACGGAGACCTTACTTATTCGATAACTTACCAGAAGACTCGATCACAATTTGACTGGCTCTTTGTTTCTTTCGAAGAACTACTTAAAGTTTGCGTCACCCTTGGATTTAAATGTGAGAAAATCTTTGAAGGGGATAATAATCACTATTTGGCGAGAATTACTCCTTAGGGCACATTCAGATACTTATGGGTTTGAAGTGTAATTTTCCACCGCGGATTATTCTTCACAAAATCAACCATGAGTGGCATCATTTTTTCACGGACACTCCATTCGGGTTGCATCAGTAATTGGCAATTGGTATTCACCTTAGAAGCCTCATCAATAGCAAATTCAAAATCGTGTTTATTGTAGATGATCACTTTCAATTCGTCGGCTAGCTGATAAGATTCCTGGTTAGGTGCCTTGAATTTTTTAGGAGATAAGCAGAACCAGTCCCAACTTCCTGAAATAGGATGTGCCCCAGAAGTTTCAATATGAGTTCTAAATCCTGAATTCTTGAGATGATGGGTTAATTGATCAAGTGAATGCATTAGAGGTTCTCCACCAGTAATCACAACAATTGGACATTGCTCGGGGATTTCAGCGACTAAATCTTGAATCGCATATTTCGGATGCGCATCCATCGGCCAACTTTCTTTTACGTCACACCAATGACACCCGACATCACAACCGCCCAAGCGAATAAAGTAGGCTGCAGATCCTTGAAATTTACCTTCACCTTGGATGGTGTAGAAGGATTCCATTACGGGCAGCATTTCTGAATTCATGCTGCAAAGATAAGTTACCTATGGATACATTATATGGCGGGAACGAATCACTTTGAAGGCTTCTAGATCTTTTTCCCAAGTTGCCCGAATTTGGTTTTCTGTGAATCCAGATTGGATCATTTCTTCTAAAGCCGACTGACCACTATGAAGCTTAAATGACTCACTCTTGAAAAAATCCCCTTTGTGATGGTGATACGCCTTAAGTAGCCACTCAAGATTTATTTTTTTAGAAACTTCTACTTGGCTCAAATCCTCTCCATAGCATCGTTCTCCTAATTGCTTAGGGTATTTAGCCCCAGGGGTAGAGGTTACTTCATAACTAAAACCAAAAACTCTTGGGTCAAGATCTTTTGAACCATATCGTTGAAAGGGTTGCGGAGTTCCTCTCCCAGCATTGATAATAGTTCCCTCGAATAATCCTAGCGACGGATAAAGCGCAATTGATTGGGCATTGGGTAGGTTTGGTGATGGCTTAATGGGTAGATGGTATCGGTGTGTACGATCATAATTCATCATTTGGATCACCTCTAAGTCTAGCGACTTTTCTGTTTCTAACCAATTCTCCTCATCTAATAAATTTGCATATTCACCAATGGTTAACCCGTAAACTAAAGGGATCGGTTGAAGCCCGAGAAAGCTTGTGTTTTCTTTCTCCATTACTGGCCCATCTACAATGTCTCCATTGGGATTAGGTCTATCTAGAACAATCATTTGAATTTCGCAGTCAGCCGCCGCTTCCATTACATATTGAAGGGTAGCGATATAGGTGTAAAATCGTACCCCAACATCTTGAATGTCGAACAAGATGAGGTCCACATCGTTTAGGTCTTCTTTGGTTGGTTTTCTATGTTTCCCGTATAAGGAAACGATTTCGATTCCCGTTTTAGGATCGATACTAGAGCTCACTTTTTCACCTGCGTCAGCTGTCGTTCGAAATCCGTGTTCAGGACTAAATATTTTAGACACGGCTATCTTTCTACTGAGTAGCGTATCTACTAGATGTGTAAAACTATTTTTATCGCTTTTTCTTAACAAAGAAGTTGCATTAGCAACTATGGCGATGTTTTTATTTTGAAGTTGCTCTATATAATGATCTATTCTTTCAGCCCCAACAACTAGGTTTTCTTCTAAAGATTGGGCTTTAGTTGGCAAACACCCCGCTATAATTATCAGTACCAAAAGCGTACTTTTGATATGATGACTTCTAGAATGAATATGACTTTTCAACGTTTTGTAGCTCATCGGTGGTTACAAGGATCCGGATGGTTCTTTCCGAAAGGTAGCGCAAAATTTGCTGTTTTAGCGATTGCATTAGGAGTCTTTATCAGCTTTATGGCGATTGCTGCCGGACAAGGACTACAGCAAGCTATTCATCAAAAAGTAAGGCACTTTGAGGGCGATTTTTTACTTACGCCATATCCAACAGAAATAATTTCTGATACCCTTGCATCTCATCAAATAGAGGCTTTACCATTTTCAGAAGTGATTAAGTATTCCAGTGCCACTGCTGTATTGCGATCATCAAAAAAAGTGACAGGGGTACAAGTCAAAGGCGTTCAATCTGAAGACCTCGATTTTTTAGTGGGAAACTATATCCTTCGAGGCGATTTTAATAGGCTGTCAGATTCAGAGTTTACTGCTATCCTATCAGAGACTATTGCTAATGAATCAGGCCTAGATGTAGGAGATGACTTTTTTCTTCTTTTCAATTCAAGTAATGGGGTGCCTAAGCAGCGTAAATTTAAACTCGCTGCAACCTTTCAAACTGACTTTCCTACCTATGACCAGCAATTGGTATTCACCTCTTTGGGCACTCTAAGAGGAGTTATTAAAGATAATCTGATTTCTGAGTACTCTTTATACACGAGGGATGATCAAGATCCTTTAACGCTTCTTGAGTCAATGGATCCTTTGGTATTCGATTTTTTTGAAGTTTCCTTTTTGGCCGATCGATACCCAGATTTGTATCAGTGGATCGAACTATTTGATTTAAACATATTGATCATCTTAGTTGTCGTATTAGGAGTTGCGTTTTTTGCATTGATAACCACGCTTATCAGTCAAATCATTGAGAGACGTACGAGCTTAGGTTTGCTCGTGAGTATGGGGGCTAGCCAGTCTCAATTGCGAGTGATTTTTTCTCAACTGGGAGCTTACTATTTGATGGTCGGATCATTTTATGGTACGCTGGCAGCTTGGACTCTGATCCTATTGCAGAACCACTTTCAATTTTTGAAATTTCAAAATCCTGAAGAGTACTATATCACTCATATTCCTTTTGAGTTGGGAATATTCGATACCCTTATATTTTTAATTCTTTTTATTCTGATGGGATATATCGTCATTCAGATTAGTTCGCGCGTAATTAGGCGATTAAATCCGATACAATTGTTACGTATATGATAAAGCAGATCAGTCGAGTTATAGATGGTGTATTGCATTGTGCGCAAGTGGACTCAGGAAAAATAGCGAGTTACACTATTGATGGGTTTGAATACATTCATCAAAGATCAACAGGATGGCCTAATTCAGATACCGAGATGTTTCCAATAATCGGACCAATTGCTGAGGCTGATTATCGTGTTCAGGTGAATGATTCTAAAGTTGTACTCGATCAGCATGGTCTGTTAAGGGAGTTCCCCTATAAGCATCTAACCTCTGAAGGTGAGTTGTCAAGATGGGTTAAGAAATACAAAGCATTTACCGAGCTTACCAATTCAAAATATCCAGAGAATTCACCAGAAACGGTTCAGTTTTGGCCGTATGATTTTACGTTCACTAAGTCTTTTGGATTCAATGAAAAAGGTCTTGAAATTACTTTTGAAATCGAAGCTGAAAAGGAAATGCCATTTATGCTTGGATATCATCCCGCCTTTAAGATTAACCCCGCTTACAAAGCCGAACTTATCGTTGATCAACAGGTATACACCATACAGAATGTTTTAGATGTGGGTTCTAAAGCCTATGAAATTGCTCATTCAACACGGCTCATTTTAAAGAACGAGAA
>DFQX01000016.1 GCA_002381155.1 Flavobacteriaceae bacterium UBA3478
GCTCCCCCTCTTGGGCTCGAACCAAGGACCCTCTGATTAACAGTCAGATGCTCTAACCAACTGAGCTAAGGAGGAGTGTGGCCTAACTGAATAGGCGGGTGCAAATATACATTTTTAAGTCAAATTCGAAAAAACCTAAAAACTTTTTTTATTATTTAAATAAAAATCTGAAAAGGTCGTTTCCATTGGCGAATACCACTAAGGTTAAAAGAATAGCAAAACCGATTAGTTGACCGTATTCTAAAACCTTTTCACTTGGTTTTCTTCCTGATATCATCTCGTAGAGTAAGAACATTACATGTCCGCCGTCTAAGGCAGGTATAGGGAGAATGTTCATGAACGCTAGAATAATTGAAATCAAAGCAGTAGTTGACCAGAAAGCTTGCCAGTTCCATTCGTCAGGAAACATACTACCAATAGCGGCGAAGCCTCCCACGCCTTTGTAGGCTCCTGTAGCAGGATTAATGATTTTTTTGAACTGCTTTACATAAGAGCCTAGTGTTGTCACCCCGCGGCTGATTCCTGCTGGGATAGCTTCGAAAAATCCATATTCTTTGGTTTCAATCGATAGGTATCCGAGTTCATCTAGATCGAGTGCTGATAATGCACCTGGTTGAACTCCGATCGTAGCACTATCACTTACGGTAATTCTCAAATTGGTTTCAAAAGCTTCGTCTTTTCTTCGAACAGCAATTTCCACTTCCTGACCGGTATATTGGCTAATCGCTTCTTTGGCTTCATCGTAATAATTGATCGGTGTGGTACCGATTCTTGTGATGATATCCTTGGACTTAAGACCTGAAGTTGCGTTTTGTGAATCCTCAGGGATATCTGCGACAACGAACGGCATGCGATAGGTTAGAAATCGAGCCTTGTCTTCCTCGTCGATTAAAGTAGCAATGAAATCTACTGGAATAGGCAGGGTGAGAAGCTCTCCATTTCTTTCAATAGTGAATTCGTTACCGTTGATCAGTTCTAAAAAGATGGCAGAGAATCGCTCAATAGATTCGCCATCTACCGCGATGATTTTGTCACCGGTCTGAATACCTACACTAGAACCTATTTCCTCTTCAACTACCCAAACACCCCCTTGGACAGAATCATTTTTAATATACTGATCGCCGTAGGTATAAGATAGGCCAATGTAAATAATGACGGCTAGAATAAAATTCACCGTTACTCCGCCAAGCATGATGATGAGTCGTTGCCAAGCAGGTTTTGAACGAAACTCCCAGGGTTGAGGGGGTTTAGCAAGCTGTTCTTTGTCCATCGATTCATCGATCATTCCGGCAATTTTTACATATCCACCGAGTGGGAGCCATCCGATTCCATATACGGTATCGCCAATTTTCTTTTTAAAAAGGGAATACTTGATGTCGAAGAATAAATAGAATTTCTCTACTCGAGTCTTAAAGATTCGTGCGGGAATAAAGTGTCCTAGTTCATGAAGAACGATTAGAAGAGATAAACTAAGTATGAATTGAATGATCTGAACGCTCATGTTTTGTAAAATAAGACACAAAGTTACCGATAATGACCGAAAGAATTCGCTCCGCTTAGTACCTTTGTAATATGCGCTCATTCTTCAGCCATTACAAGCGATTTTTCATCTTCTTTGCTTTGCTCAGTTCGGTGATCATGTATTTGATTTACAATGCGCTTCAGCCGAAAAGGCGTTTGCCGATTTATCAACCGAATATGGTTAATGCTGAACTGGTTGATTCGACTTTACAGCACGTAAAAAAGTATCATCGTATTGCTGATTTCAGTTTGCTAAATCAGAATGGCGATACCATTACTCAAGAGAACTATCGAGATAAGATTTACGTGGCTGATTTTTTCTTTACTACCTGCCCTACCATTTGTCCGATCATGACAGCGAATTTGGTTGAGGTTCAGGCTGCTCTGGCTGACGATCCCGAAGTTCTATTGCTTTCTCATTCGGTAACTCCAGAAATAGATTCGGTGGCTCAATTAAAGAAATATGCTATTGAAAATGGGGTGAATGACGCTAAGTGGAATTTAGTCACCGGTGACAAAGAGCAGATTTATGAACTAGCACGTAAATCGTATTTGGCAGTTCAAGAAGATGGTGATGGGGGCCCGTTTGACATGATTCATACGGAGAACTTTATACTCGTTGATAAACAACGAAGAATTCGAGGATTCTACGACGGGACCAAAGAAGAAGAAATGGATCGGCTACTTTCAGATATTGAGATTTTGAAAAATAGCGAGGAAGAGAAGTAGGTTGGTTAAAAAAAGGTAAATTTGCTTCTTTAAATTTATTCTAAATAAGAACAGTGGCTAACCTCCTCGATTTAAAAGTCGGTCAAAAAGCGATCATCGCAGATTGTATTGACGAGAGACTTCCCATAAAATTGATGGAGTTAGGCTGTCTTCCTGGTAATGAAGTTCAATTGCTTCAAGTAGCTCCTTTGAATGACCCGCTTTATTATTTAGTTGCAGGCAATCGCATTGCTATTCGTAGAGAAACAGCGGACCTAATTTGTTTAGATCTGTAGCAATGAGTAGTCCCTTGAAAGTAGCGCTCATAGGTAACCCAAATACGGGGAAGACATCTATTTTCAATGCACTTACAGGGCTTCGTCAAAAGGTGGGTAATTACCCAGGCATTACCGTTGAAAAGAAAACAGGGAGCTGTTCTTTGGGTCCTGGCTTAAGCGCTACCATCTACGATCTGCCAGGAACTTATAGTTTGAACACCACATCTTTAGACGAGAGTGTGGCCGTGGAGATTCTTCTAAATCGAAGAGATCCCGACTTTCCTGATGTCGTTGTGGTGATTGCCGATGTAGAAAATTTAAAGCGTAATCTTCTGCTATTCACTCAAATTAAAGATTTGGGTCTTCGGACGGTATTGGTGGTCAACATGTCTGATCGGATGAAGCGCTTGGGCATCGAAATTGACGTTCCTGCCCTTGAATCAGCTCTAGATACACGAATCGCACTACTCAGCTCACGAAATGACACAGGAATTGAAGACTTAAAGGCCATTCTATCTGATTATCAGTCGATATCAGATAAGTCGAGCTTGGATATTACTGAAGTTGATAAGGCGTATTTTGAGAATTTAAAAACCACTTTCCCAAAGATTGATGCTTACAAGCTATGGCTTGCGATTACTCAAGACGTCAACTTCATGCCTATCGAGAAGAAGGTGGTGCCAGATCGATCTGCATTTAGTACCAAATCGAAGGCTGAACTCCAAAAAATGCAACACAGAGAAACGGTTCTTCGCTACAAGCATATTAATGGTGCACTCAAAAAGGGCTATCAAAAAGACCTTTCGAAGGCAGATGGCATACAAGGGGTGTTAGATCGAATTTTTACCCACAAGATTTTTGGTTACCTCATTTTCTTTGTGATTCTATTCACTATGTTTCAGGCCATTTTTGATTTCAGTAGTTATCCGATGGATGCTATCGACAATTTCTTCGCATCAGCAAGTGAATGGATCAAGGCCACCTTACCTTCTGGGGTGCTTACCGACTTATTGGCCGAAGGTATAGTCGCGGGAGTTGGAGGTGTGGTCATCTTTATTCCACAAATCGCCTTTTTATTTCTGTTTATCTCGATACTCGAAGAGAGTGGATACATGTCTCGCGTGGTATTTCTAATGGATCGCATTATGAAGCCTTTTGGTCTCAGCGGTAAGAGTGTAGTACCACTAATGTCGGGTATGGCCTGTGCGATTCCTGCCGTAATGGCCACCAGAACCATTGAAAATTGGAAAGAGCGACTCATTACTATTATGGTGGTGCCATTTACAACTTGTTCTGCGAGACTGCCTGTTTATTTGATTATTATCGCCCTAGTGATTCCTGAAGGTCGATTCTTGGGTCTAGGCTATCAGGCACTAGTACTTACAGGATTATATCTCTTAGGTTTTTTAGCGGCCATCATTGCTGCTGCGATTCTGAATAGGGGACTAAACATAGAACGTCGCTCGTTTTTTATGATCGAGATGCCAACTTTTAAACCGCCTCAGCTTAGAAATGTTGCCTTTACCGTCTTCGAAAAGACGAAGAGTTTCGTTTTAGAAGCGGGTAAGATTATCCTTGCTTTATCGGTGGTTATTTGGTTCTTAGGTTCGAATGGATACAGTGATTCTTTTAAGAATGCAGAAACAGAAGTGCTTCAACAAATACAGCAGCAAGGGTTAGATCTAAGTGATGAAGATTTATCCCATAGGATATCAAGTTATAAACTAGAACATAGCTACATCGGTACGCTCGGTAAGATTATCGAGCCTGTGGTAAAACCCTTAGGTTATGACTGGAAAATTGGTATCGCTGTAATTACATCATTCGCTGCAAGAGAGGTCTTTGTAGGAACCTTAGCCACGATTTACAGTGTTGGTGAAGAAAGTGAATCAACAATTGCCGGTCGAATGGCGCTTGAAACCGACGAGCTGGGCCAACCCATTTTTAATCTCGCATCTGGAGTTTCAATACTGCTTTTTTATGCATTTGCCATGCAATGTATGAGTACTATTGCAGTAGTTCGCAAAGAAACCAACTCGTGGAAATGGCCCCTGATTCAACTGGGTTATATGACCCTTTTAGCCTATCTGTCTGCATTCATCGCTTACCAAACCCTGATCTGATGGGAGTGCAGGAATTCATCGTAATAGCGGTATTGGCAGTAGCGGTTATTTACCTAGTGCTGCGCTTTACTAAAAAAAAGACGGGCTGTGGAGATGATTGTAACTGTCACTAAAAACGCTCAATAACCAATTCAACGCTCTTGGTACCGGGTATTTGATAGCTGGCCTTTTTGAAAGAGGGAGGTCCAAATAAGCCCATTTTAGAAACCGAGAAACCAATAGGTTCTTTGGGAATGCCGAGGCGATTCTTGTCCATTACTCCATTGTTATTTTCGTCGATAAACGCTACAAATGCATAGATTCCTTCTTTGACCTGGTTGATCTTAATCGTAGGGTCGTCGCGAAGTTCAGCGAGGTCATAAACGGTTAATTCACCCTTTTCTCCTAAGAAGTCGTTTTCATTGTCATAGATTACTAGGTGCAGCTTACCCGTCGCGTTTTCAGGTAGAGTGACGGCTATCTCGAGCTGATAATTAGTAATCGCCAATACGGCGGCTAGACAAAGAAGGATGAATTTCACAGGTCTACCAATTTCTATACTTATCAAACCAGGCTACTACATGCGCCACTTTAGTCATTAGATTCGAAGGACGATTAGCTATACCGTGACTAGCCTCGGGTATCTCAACAAGTACGGTTTCTTTTTTGCGAAGTTTCAGTGCGTGGTAAAGCTGTTTTGCTTCGCTAGGAGGGGTTCTAAGATCATCCATACCTACCATTACTAGAGTAGGTGTTTCGATGTTACCAACGAGCGAAATGGGTGAAAAATTCCAATAATTCATTGGGTTTTCCCAGACTTGTCCAGGATACCTTGTATTGGCATAGCCATAATAGTTGTCGGCTACTAGTAATTTTGAAATCCAGTTCATGACTGGTTTGACAACAGCGGCAGCTTCGAATCGATTGTTTTTACCTATCATCCATGCAGACATGATTCCCCCTGCGCTTCCACCAGTTACAAAGAGCCCGTCTTCATGAGCGATTCCTTTTTTGATAAGGGTGTCAACTCCGTCCATTACATCATTGTAATCTTCGCCGGGGTAGTTATTAAGTAGGAGATTAGCAAATTCTTCTCCGTAGCTGGTGCTTCCTCTAGGATTGGGATAAAAGACAATGTATCCCGCCGATGCAAACAGTTGCATTTCGATAGAAAAACGATCTCCGTAATTAAGAATAGGACCCCCGTGATTTTCAACCATTACCGGATACTTCTTTGTAGCATCATAGTTAGGTGGATACACCACCCATCCTTGAATTTTTCTACCATCTATCGATGAGTTGTACCATACCTCTTCAACTTTGCCTAATGTTTTTTGCTCGAATAGGGCTTTGTTCAAATTCGTAAGTCGTTTCGTTTTACCCTTTGAAACGATGGCAAGGTCGGCCGGATGGTCTGGTGTAGAGTGAGTAAACGCTAGAGTACCATTGTTTGATACGCTAAACATTCCTGAGCCGTAAGGACGACCAAGACTTGTGCCTCCGAGATTCTCCGCTAAGGGAGTGAGTTTTTTGTCCAATGATAGGTGGGCGATTTTTCCATTACCATGATGGTCATAACTGATATACAGTCCTTGAGATTTTGCATCCCAAGCGATTGTGCTAATATCGATGTCGAGATGGTCGCTGATTATTTCAATATCAGAGTCATCGAGATTCATAATATGTAGCTGCGTATTTTGAAAGGCTTCTCTTTTATCCGTGTATCCGAGATAGGCAATTTTCTTTCCATCCGGAGAAACGGTGGCGTTACCATCTGGACCATCCCGATGAGTGACTGCCGTGACCTCACCTCCACTACTTGAAACGGTGTAGATTTCAGAGTTTCTAAAATCGTATTCCCAGTCATCGCTGCGATTTCCAGAGAAAAAGAGCGCATTTCCTTCAACAGACCAGCTAATGGGTCCTCTGTGATTATAACGACCTTCAGTCAACTGCTGTACGGCTCCTCCTGAGGCACTTACCTTGAAAATATGAGTAAATCCTGGTGGCATATACCCTCTACCATCTGCTTCATGCTTCAATCGATTGGTAATTCTAGGCTTAGCAGCCCATTTAGCCCCTTTGGGAGCGGCAGGTATTTTTGCTACAATAGGCGGAGCTTCAGGTACAAAGCTGCTAAATGCAATTTCATCACCGTTAGGCGACCAGGATAAATTGCTAGGGCTTTGGTTAAGCTGAGTGATTCGTGCTAGACTTCGCTGAGCGACCCAGTAAATGTAAATTTCAGAGCCTTTCGAACCACTCGCGGTGAAAGCAATTCGATCTCCATTCGGTGACCATCTCGGGCTTGATTCAGACTGATCGAAAGGAGTTAATTTATAATGAGCACCGGTCTCAATTTCATAAATCCAGAGGTTTCCTGTAGCACGATCTTCAATGAGATCAAATCCCATTTTGCGATAAACAATTTGTTTACCATTGGGAGAAATTTGCACGTCATTTGCGTATTGCAACTGGAAGATATCCATCATTTCGAAGGATTCTTGTGCAGAAACGCACAGGCAAAATGCGGTAAATACAAGAAGTAATAATGATCTCATAAGAAGCGTGCTTAAGCCTCATACAAGTTATTGAATTTCTAGCAGAAATAGTTACCCTAATGCGACGTCAAGGGTCATCATAATCACGAATCCTATGATGAATCCCATTGAAGCAATGTCAGTGTATTTGTCTCGTTGAGTTTCAGGGATCACTTCTTCTACCACTACAAAAATCATGGCTCCAGCTGCAAACGCTAGGGCGTAGGGAAGAATCGGTTCAAAGGTCATTACCGCCCATGCTCCAACCACTGCGGCAATAGGTTCTACAAGTGCTGAAGATTGACCGTATAAGAAGCTTTTAAATCGACTAAGTCCATGCCTTCTGAGTGGCATTGCAACAGCAAAACCTTCGGGGAAATTTTGAAGACCAATGCCAAGAGCGAGTGTTACTGCCCCTGCGACGGTAGCACCCTCAAAACCAGCGGCTACTCCACCAAATAATACCCCAATAGCGAGCCCCTCAGGAATGTTGTGAAGCGTGATTGCAAGAGTAAGAAGGGTGGTTCTTCTCCAGGGAGTTTTAATCCCTTCCTTCTCATCTTCTTTGAAATTGATGTGTATGTGAGGTAATACCTTATCTAAACCAAAGATGAAGGCAGCACCTAATATGAAACCGACAGCAGCAGGAATAACCTTGATAAAGCCTTCACCCTCGCTCATTTCGATACCCGGAGCTAGTAAGCTCCAAAAACTAGCAGCGACCATTACCCCTCCTGTGAATCCTAAAAACCCATCAAGCACTGCTCGGTTCATGGTTTTAAATAGAAAGACCAGTGCTGCACCGGCAGCAGTGACTCCCCAAGTAAATAAAGTAGCATAGAACGCTGCACGGACTGGGCTGAGTTGTTCAAAATAAGAGAAGATAGCCTCCATTAAATTTGTTTTGGTATACAAAACTAATAGATTTCGATGAATTGAAATACTATCTTTACTAAAATGAGCTATGATTTTGCGATAATCGGTGCAGGTGCTGCAGGCACTTTGCTAGCTGTGGAGCTAGTTAATAGGCCTAGTTTAGCGACTAAGAAAGTACTGATTGTCGATCGAGAGGGTGGAGATTACCGCGATCGTACCTGGTGCTTTTGGGCTGAATCTGGGCACTCTCTCGATTTTCTTGTTAAACATAGTTACACTCATATTGCTGTCAGCGATCAATATGACAAACCCTATGCTTCAATTCACCCTTACACTTATAACCGAATAGAAGGTGCTGACTTCCACGATCACTACAGACCAATTTTAAAGAATCATCCTCAAATTGATTTTGTTCAGGATGAGGTCGAAAGTATTGATAGTAAAAAGGATATGGCTCATATCCACCTAACTTCAGGTGTTTCTAAGTCGGCTAAGATTTGTTTTGACTCTAGGTTTAGTTATAATCGGCTCTCAGCTTCAAAATATCCTGTTTTACAACAACATTTTATCGGTCTTGAAATTGAAACGAATGAAGCCGTTTTTGATTCAAGTAAGGCCGACTTTATGGATTTTAGCGTACCGCAGAAGGGGAATACCCGGTTCATGTACGTGCTTCCGACTTCAGCGACTCGTGCTCTATTTGAGTATACCTTGTTTTCTCACAACCCTCTCAAAGAATCAGAATATGAGGAAGCTATACATGAGTACCTCGCTCTAAAGGAGATTGCAAATTATAAGGTGATTTCTCGGGAGAAGGGGAGTATTCCTATGAGTTCACATCCGCTTTGGAGACCTTTGTCCTCTCGAGTGCTGCCCATTGGTCTTAATGGTGGATGGGCTAAGCCATCAACAGGTTTTGCTTTTAATCGAAGTTTGCAAAGAGTCAGGCAAATTGCCGATTATGTAGAGAGCAATCCCGAGAGTCTTCCTAGGTTAAAGTTTAAGAATCGTTTTTGGTTATATGATCTACTTTTACTAGATCTGCTCGATCGAAATAACGGAGAAGGGTCTAAACTATTTTTACGACTTTTTGAAAAATGTAAACCACAGTTGATTCTCCGATTTTTAGACGAGAAAACAAACTTTTTAGAGGAGCTGTTAATCATGTCTGCTAATCGACCTATCCCTTTTATCCAATCTTTTTTTAGGTGGCTTTTTAAAGGTCTCTAACCATTAAGGAATGTGCAAATTGAGATAAAAGCTCCTTTTTGTTTTCGGAGATACTTAATTTTTCAAGTTCTTTTAATGCGAGCTCAGTGTAAGATTTCACTGCCTGTTTCACAGACGCTTCAGCCCCAGTTGCTCTAAATAGACTTTTAACTTTTTCTACTTTTTGAGGGGTTTGGTCTTGGTAGGCTAGTTCAAGCGAAGCTTTTTGTTCTTCATTAGCGAGTTCAAACGCCTTGATATAAAGTAGGGTCTTTTTGTTCTCTATAATATCTCCACCCACAGTTTTGCCAAAATTCTCTGGAGATCCGAAGGCGTCTAAGTAATCATCTTGTATTTGAAATGCTGTTCCTAGTAGTAATCCGAATTGATAAAGATGGCTTGATTCTTTTTCAGAGGCCTCTCCGATAAGCGCTCCCATTTGTAATGCACAACCCACAAGTACCGCAGTTTTGTATTGAATCATTTGTAGGTACTCTGATTCGGTCACATCTGAACGTGTTTCAAAATCTACGTCGTATTGTTGTCCTTCACAAACCTCCAAAGCTGTCTTGTTGAAGAGTTTTAAAAGTGAAAGGGCCAGACTCGGTGGATACTTCTCAAAATATCGATAGGCCTCGATAAGCATTGCATCTCCCGATAGAATACCCGTATTTAAATTCCATTTTTCGTGAATAGTTGGTTCTCCTCTCCGTATGGCGGCCGCATCCATGATATCGTCGTGAACTAAAGTGAAGTTGTGAAAGACCTCAATGGCTGCTGCTGCAGGCAGTGCCTTTTCATGATGAGCTCCATATAATTCTGCAGCTGCTAGAACAAGTGAGGGACGAAGTCTTTTACCGCCTAAGTTCAGAATATATTCAATCGGAGCGTATAAATTTCTAGGTTCTTTTTTGCTCGAATGCGCTTCTAAATAGGCAGCGATTGCTTTCTGATATGGGATAAAGGCTTCCATAGACAAGTTTTCACAAAAGTAGGAGAAAATTGGCGGTGGTCTCTTCGTTAAATAATTATTAACTCTGGAAACTTTTTTCGTTTTAAAAGTTTCCTGTATCGTATCTTTGCAGCCTTGAAAAAGGAAATTCTGCATAAAGCCACTCAAATGTTCTTGGATTTGGGCTTCAAGAGCGTTACGATGGATGATCTAGCTAAAGAATTGGCGATCTCCAAGAAGACGATTTATTCCTTTTTCGAAAACAAGTCTCACCTTGTCGAGTGTTCTACCCTTCATCTTTGCAGTACTATTAACTCTAGCATCAATCAGCTAGCGACTAAGGAACTGCATCCGATCGATGAGCTTTTTGAAGTACGTCAAATTGTTCGTCGCTTTTTGAAGAATGAAAAGAGTTCACCTCAATATCAGCTTCAAAAATATTTTCCTGTACTTTTTAAACGTTTGAAAGATGAGCAGCTCATGATGATGAGAGACTTTTTGATGTCTAATATTCGTCGAGGAATTGAACTGGGAGTCTATCGAGACGATATGAATCCCGAGATGATTTTTAGACTTTACTTTTTTACCTATTTCTCGCTTAGAGACCCCCAAGAATTTCCCGAGAAACTCTTCAATACCCAAGAGTTGATTTTTCAACATATTATCTATCATGTCAGAGGTATTGCCACTGCAAAAGGATCAGCTTACCTCGAAACCTATTTAATCAACAATCAAGAATGAAAAAGACCCTTCAAGTACTTGTCTTTTTAGTTGGTGCATTGGCCTTCGGTCAAAAATCTATCTCAAGCTTTACCCTAGAGCAAGCAGTAGATTATGCGTTAGTCGAAAATGCATCAATGAAAAATGCTGCCGCTGATAAAAAGGATGCATTAGCTCAAAAATGGGCAACCATTGCTTCTGGACTTCCACAAATTCAGGGTTCGTTTAATTATCAGAATCAATTAAAACAACCCGTGGCACAAATTCCTGCTGAATTTTTCGGTGGTGAACCTGGAACATTTTCAGAGGTAGTTTTCGGGCAACCACAAAGTTTAAACGCATCGGTGACTTGGAATCAGCTCATCTTTGATGGTTCTTATGTTGTTGGAGTACAAGCGACCAGAACCTTTTTGGATTATTCCCAAAACGCCTACGACAAAACTGCATTAGAGGTCAGAGCATCAATAGTTTCGGCCTATGCTAATGCGCTTATGGCTGCCCAAAGTGCTGAGTTACTATCAAAAAATGTGGCGCAGATTGAGCGAAACCTTTTTGAAGCTACAGCGCTTTTGAAAAATGGGTTAGGTGAAGAAGAGACTGTCGATCAGTTACGACTTACTTTTAAAACCCTTCAGAGTAATGAGCGTAATGCTTATCGCCTGGCTAAGATTAGCAAGCAGATGTTGAACGTAATGATGGGTAGAGAGATTAATGACCCATTATACTTACTTGATACACTGGAGCGCTTAGTGGGTATTGAAATGGTTGAAGAAATCCCAACAGATTTTGATCTCACTAAGAATGTCGATTATCGGATGGTTCAGAATCTAACCGAACAGCGCTCTCTTGAACTGAAATTGGCCAAGAGTAAAGCTTTGCCTACGCTAAGCAGTAGTCTCAGTTTAGGAGCCAATGCATTCGGAGACACCTTTGACTTTTTAGACCCTGACAAAAAGTACTTCAATACAGCAATCTTAGGGGTAAATCTGCAAATTCCACTTTTCAGTTCACTCCTTCGATCTGCAAATACTCAACGAGCAAAGATTGCTGATTTAAAGGCCCAGAATACGAAAACAGAGACAGAACGATTATTGGGTCTTCAATTTGAAACCCTGACTAGTGCTTTAACCCTAGCGCGTGAGCAGGTGGTGACTACAAAAGATAATTTAGACCTCGCTCAGCGCATCGCTGACAAGAATGAAATCAAATTCAAAGAAGGTATGGCTAGTAGTTTTGAGCTTCGTGAAGCACAATTACAGCTTTTTGCTGCCCAACAAGAGTATCTGTCTGCTCTTGTTTCGGTAGTGACCTCACATACTGATTTAGCAAATTTTTTAAACGAATCGCTTTAACCACTTATTATGAAATCAACTATTTGGACTTTACCATTAACGCTGGGTCTTGTTAGCGTTTCTTGTCAATCAAAATCGCCAGCTTCTATTGATGAGCTTATCACTTCTAGCGATGAAGCACTTCTGCGAGCAAAACGCACTGAGCTATCTGCTGAGCGTAACTTGCTTGATGCTGATATTAAACGATTGGATGTGGTTATTGCTTCTCTCGATAAGTCGGCAAGCTTGCCACTTGTTGCTACTTATGAAGTTACTCAGCAAGAGTTTAATCACTATACTTCTTTTCAGGGTACGGTGAAGACTATGAAAAACATCAATGTATATCCCGAACTACCTGGCCAATTACTAGAGGTTTTGGTTGTTGAGGGGCAAAAGGTTGAAAAAGATCAAATACTTGCTCGAATTGATGACGGTGGATTGTTAGCGCAACTAGCTCAAGCGAAATCTCAACTACTTCTTGCAGAAACAGTTTTTAATCGCCAAGAGCGTCTTTGGTCTCAAAATATCGGATCTGAAATTCAATTTCTTCAGGCTAAAACCCAATTTGAGTTAGCAGAAAAAGCGGTTGATGCGTTAAGTCTTCAGGCGGAGAAATCGGTAGTACGTGCCCCTTTCGATGGAACCGTAGATCAGATTTTTAAGGAGCCAGGAACCATCGTTGCCCCAGGTATGGGTTCAGAACTATTTAGAGTGGTAAATCTCGATGAGGTTTACGTTGAGGTTGACGTGCCTGAGACTCACGTTACCTCTATCCGTGAGAGCTCTAAAGTTCAAGTGAGTTTACCAGCCATTGGTGAAAATATTGATGCAAGCATTGCAAGAGTTAGTAAGGTCATTAACCCAAGTAACCGTTCGTTTAAGGTCGAGATTCCTCTAAATAACAAGAGCGGTTTCATTAGACCCAATTTAATGGCTTCGGTAGCGATTAACGATTACTCCAATAAGTCAGCGATCATGATTCCTCAGTCAGTAGTTTCTGAGAATGCAGAGGGTCAGCAGTACTGTTTCGCTTTAGAAAAGTCGACCGAAGGATATATTGCTAAGCGC